>JAPJRC010000030.1 GCA_030824805.1 Micavibrio sp. | reverse complement strand
TGGCCTCAGAGGTAAAAAATCTTGCCAACGAATCCACCAAGGCAACGGAGGAAATATCGACACAAATATCGCATATTCAACAGATCAGCCAGACATCGGCAGATGCCATAGACACGATCTGCCGCATCATCCGCGAGATGGACGAGATTTCCGGCACCATCTCGGCGGCCATCCAGGAGCAGACGTCCGCGACACAGGAAATTTCCCGCAACGTTTCCGAGGCTTACACAGGCACATCGGAAGTGACGCAAAACATAGGTTCTGTCAGCGACGCCGCTAACAACACCGGCTCCGCCTCGCATCAGGTCCTGTCCGCCGCGGACGAACTATCGAGACAATCAGAGCTTTTGCAGGAAGAATTTACAGTCTTCATCAAGGAATTGGCAGCAGCCTAATACCAAAGGATATAAAAAAGCCCGGAGAATTTCTCCGGGCTTTATCAATTTTCCTGCCTTACGCGCGGATATTCTGCGCGACCACAATACCGAAATCGGTTGCGATTTTGGAAAGGCCGCCATAGATCGGCTCACCCATTGCACGGTACATCCAGTCCGAACCGACACGCTCAAGGTAACCTATATAAAGCGCGGTGCCGGTACCCATATCCTCATCGAGTTCAAATCGGAACGTTTCCAGATTTGTTTCATTGTTCACGAGACGGAAATAAACGTTACGGACCAAGCTGAAATTGTTACTGTTCAGATCGAGATCGTAAATCGACAATACGAAGGCGATTTTGACCACTTCGAACGGCAAGGCCATAAGATCGACAATGATCTTTTCATCGTCGCCATCGCCGGCCCCGGTACGGGAATCGCCCATATGGCGCACAGCGCCCTGACGACCGACCAGGCTGTTGTAAAATACGAAATCTTCGTCTTCACGCGTACGGTCGTTTTTGTCGAGCAAGAACACACTGGCATCCACGTCAACCGGATCGCCTTCAAAGGCTTTCAAATCCCAGCCAACGCCAACCGTGACTTCACGCATGGTCGGATCAAGGCGGGTGATGTTAATCTCCTCGCCTTTTTTGACACGCACCATGCCCGGATGCGCAATTCTGCGGCTTGCTTCCGCTTCGTAAGATTCTTGGTCGAAATCGTCGTCTTTTTCGTTGTAACCCATAATTCCTCACATACCCGAACGGGACTTTAAACAGTATAAAGGCTAAGCGTCCTTGCTGCCAGTTTCCCATTCAAGGCCAAAACCGAAAGCGCGGTCCATTTCGGCATGACCGGGGAAATATTCCAGACAGCTGGTCATCTTGATGCCGCCCCTGACATTTTCGATGGTCGCCACGGCGCAAACGGCCAGTTCCTGTTTGCTGGCGCTCAGGGTCACGATCATCGGCTGCTCGCCCGGGACACGCACCTGCACCTGCGGGCGTACGGACTGCCAGTTTTTGGCACCGCCGTAGATATATACATAAATAAGAATCTTATCTATTTTGCCCCAGTGGGCGCCGTTTACATGGATAACCTCATCCGGTCCTTCGCGATCACCCGTTCTCTCATCCCCACTCAGGGAAATGTACGGGGGCTGGTCCAGCGCACCATGATCATTGCCGAAAGCCTGAAGCCCGCCGCGCAAGCCGGATTGGAGCCGGTACAGGCACCCCAGATCAAGGTCGACGCCTTTTTTCAGGACCTTCTTTTTAATGAATTTGCCTAGAATTCCCTTGGATTCAGCAACCGCGACATTGTCCCAAGCCACCGCTATTTCAAAATTGGGAAGACCGGCATCCGGCGGGTTTATAACCGCTATTTCACCCGGGCTGGAGAGGAAAGCGCTGGCTTGAGACGCATCGTTGGCGCTTATATAGCCCGCTGCCCCCATACCGCCATGACGGGACCTGACGGCACGGTCACGATCCGCTTCTTCGAGCGAAGCCTGCGATCCCTGAGGCGTATCTGCCATAAAAACCCTTCCTTGCGCTTCTTTCTTTGTTCCTGCGCCGCCCTATGCTAAATCACTTCCGCAGCAAAATCCATTGACCATAAAGGACGATACCCTTGGCCTCCTACCAATATGTTTACGTGATGAACGACCTGAAGAAGACCTTTCCGAACGGAAAGACGATTCTGAACGGGATCACACTCAGCTTTTTCCCCGGCGCGAAAATCGGCGTACTCGGCCCGAACGGCGCGGGTAAATCGACCCTGCTCAAGATCATGGCTGGCGTGGACAAGGAATTTCAAGGCGAGGCCTGGGCCGCCGAAGGCGCGCGCGTTGGTTACCTGCAACAGGAACCCGAACTCGATCCGAAGAAAACCGTTGCCGAAAACGTGATGGAAGCGCTTGCGCCCATCAAGGCGAAGGTTGATCGCTTCAACGCCGTTTCCGCCGCGATGGGCGAACCGGATGCAGATTTTGACGCTCTGATGGAGGAGATGGGAAAACTGCAGGAGGAGATCGATGCAGCCGATGGCTGGGAGCTCGACCGCACCATCGAGATGGCGATGGATGCCTTGCGCTGCCCGCCGGGTGATGCCGATGTTACGAAACTATCCGGCGGCGAGCGCCGCCGCGTGGCGCTTGCGCGCCTGCTGCTGGAAAAGCCGGATCTTCTCCTGCTCGACGAACCGACGAACCACCTTGATGCGGAATCCGTTGCATGGCTGCAGCGCTTCCTGTCCGATTACAAAGGCACAGTGGTGATGGTTACACACGACCGCTACTTCCTCGACAATGTCACGGGCTGGATCCTTGAGGTCGCCAATGGTCGCGGCCTGCCTTACGAAGGCAACTACTCCGCTTATCTCGACAAGAAACGCAAGCGCCTCGAACAGGAAGCAAAGGACGAAGCCAACCTTGCAAAGGCTGTGGCGAAAGAACTGGAATGGATTCAACAAACACCGGAAGGCCGCCGCAAAAAATCCAAGGCGCGCGTGGCCGCGTATGAGGAACTTGCCGCACAGGCCGAAGGCCAGACCGCGCGTTCCACGCAAATCGTTATCCCTGCACCTCCGCGCCTGGGCCAGAACGTTATCGATGTGCAGAACATCAAAAAAGCTTATGGTGATAAGCTTCTGATCGACGGACTGTCGTTCAAATTGCCGCCAGGCGGCATAGTCGGCGTCATCGGTCCGAACGGCGCAGGCAAGACCACGCTTTTCCGCATGATCACGGGACAGGAAACGCCGGACGAAGGCACATTTGTCGTATCCGAATCCGTCAAGCTCGGTTATGTCGACCAGAGCCGCGAAACACTCGATCCCAACAAAACAGTCTGGGAAGAAATTTCCGATGGTCTCGATATCCTGAAGCTCGGCAAGATTGAAGTTATGAGCCGCGCCTATGTTGCCTCGTTCAACTTCCGCGGCACGGACCAGCAGAAAAAAATCGGCATGCTCTCGGGCGGTGAGCGCAACCGTGTCCATCTGGCAAAAATGCTGAAATCCGGCGCCAACGTTCTTCTTCTTGACGAACCGACAAACGATCTGGACACCGAAACGCTGGGTGCACTGGAAGAAGCATTGGAACAATTCGCGGGCTGCGTTGTGGTCATCTCCCACGACCGTGCATTCCTTGACCGTCTGGCCACGCACATACTTGCCTATGAAGGCGATTCCCATGTCGAATGGTTCGAAGGCAACTACGAGGAATACGAGAAGGATTACAAACGTCGCTACGGCGAGAATGCTTCTCCGCACCGGATCAAGTATAAACCGCTGCGCGCTGCGTAATCATTCCAGATAGCACAAGGCAGATACGAACTTCCCGCCGCCCAGAATGGCGGCGAGGATGTTACGCAATCCACCATTTGTCTGGCTTGGCGCAGCGTATCCTCTGCAATTCGCCAGCGCTGTATTCGGGCTGCCCGGCAATGACGAAAATTCCGCCTCGCAGCATTGGGCGTTCGCTGCCTCGCACGCTTTCTTACAAGCCCCGAGGTTGGTTTTTGTCAGTGTTTGTGACACACCGCCACTACATCCTGTGAATACAAACGATTCACATTTTGTCGTCTGTACGGTGCTGCTCATTCCGAATTTTTCGTCGACATATTTTTTTGTGGCGGCGTCCGTGTTTGTCGTAGGTTCTGCCAGATTTATGATCCTGTTGTTCGTCATATCTATAACACCTTCGGATTCAATCGCCTTCGATGTCCCGCTGGCTTTTAACCCAACGGCAGACGTTCCGCTTGCTGTCACGATCGCTGCCACAGCGTTGGCGGTCGCGTTTGAAATGCTGGCACCTGCTGCGATCACTTCCCCGCTCGCTTCTACATTTCCTGCCGCTGCAAGGTCGCTCGATGAATGCACTTTTCCATCTGCGGCAATCTTCAAACCCTTGTCGGTGCCATCGCCGGAAATCCATGCATCGCCTGTTTTTATGTTCGATAAAAATTCCACGGGCGCGTCTGCCGTAAGATTTTGAATGTAATCTGTCTTGATATTCGGCAACTGTCCCGTACCCCCGCTGCCAAGCGACAATGCTTTGGTCGCGGCATCAAAGCCCAGCTGTTCCTGCCCCAGTTGGTCCGTTACGCTGAGATTCTTTGCAATGGTTGCAGTGTTCGTATCGTTTGTTTTCAGGTTCCACAAATCACCGCCCAGCACCATGGCTTCTGAATATGTGTAGCTGAGAACAAGATCGTCACTGCCGGGTAACGTCAGCAGATAATTCCCTTGGCCATGCGCGATGCATCCTGTCTGAAATGTTTTATCGGGGCCGGAAGATATTATAGCCATGACAGGACTGGACGGCATTTGCCCGCCAATAAGGCGATGCGCATTCAGTCCGCAGGCTGCATCCGCGTTTTTAAGGCCATGATCCCACGCGCAATAGCCGTAATTGTTGCCCCAGGGATCACGCAGCGATGCACCTATTGTGTTGGGTAAAAGCCCGCCATTCACAGGGGCGGCGGCTGTGCCCGGATCTGCCCATTCAAGCGGTTCAATGGAACCGTCATTGTCGCAATCGCCGGGCGTTTGCGACGACATAATCAATGCTAGCCGCCCGGTCGCCATCATGTTGTTTTCAGCGGCAGTGTGTTTAGTGACGTGCGCCATGGTCCGAACAGGGCCTTTCAACATATTCATGCTGGTGACACCTAGCGCCGCAACCATTCCGACGGAGGCGATGATTGCGAAAAAAACACTGCCGCTTTGGCATGATGGCAACATGGCAAACCACTTTTGATGAAATAATACAACCATAGAATGTATTTTTGGTCGCGTCACCGCACATACAGCAATATGTTGTTTTATATCAATGTATTAAGCATAAAATCTGCTCAAACTGATGCATATGAGATACCCCCATTCCCTCTGGCAGCAATTTTGCATCGTAAAATGGTGAAAATTGGTTAACCGCTTAACGTTTTCGTAATCGCTATGGCGCATTTTGAAGGGTGGAGCCATCTTTTTGCCAGAATTCGCATTGGGGGGGAGCCGTATGATATTATTTAAGCACGATCAAAAAGATAAATTGATCTATACTGGCTAGGGGACTGCAGTCACGGATCTAATGGCGGCTAACACACAGAAAATAAACGCAAAAAGCGTTGCCAAATACGTGCTTTTACCGGGCATATTGCCACGCGCCAAGGAACTTGGCAGCGAGGGATTCGGCTTTTTGGCATTCTTGTTTGCCTCTGTCTTTAACGCTGTCCGCATTTTGCCTGCAGGCCACCCTTACCTGCTTCCCGGCAATATGGGAAAATACACCATCCGTCAGGTTCTTGCCGCCGCCGCCAATAACATAGAATTAAGCCGCAAGAATATCGACCAGATCGTCGTTTTCGTGGCCATCATTCTGGCTCTGATACTGCTGACGCTTCAATTCGTGTTGCTGCTGTTCGGTATATTCTCGGGCAATGCTTTTGCTGGAGCCGGCACAACCGTTACCTGGACCAGCATGTTTGAAACGCAATATCCCCAAGTCGATATCGCGTTCCTTATGCTGGATTACGTGTTTGGCATTCCCGATCTGGCCGTTGGCGGCACAACAAGCTTCTTTGGATCGAACGCGCTTGTGGCGACAAACGGTCCTACCCCCTTCCATCAGGGTATGCACGCGCTTTTCAACTTTTATAACCTCGCGCTGCTTTTGGTCGGCGTTCTGATTTTCATGTACTACGTAATCGTGGTCGTGATTGAAACGGCGCAGACGGGGGTCCCGTTCGGTCGCCGTTTCTCAAAACTCTACGCACCGTTCCGCCTGATCATGGCGATTGGCCTACTCGTGCCGTTTGGCTACGGCTTTAACGCTTCGCAATATATTACGCTGTACGCCGCAAAGCTGGGCTCGAGCTTTGCCACGAACGCCTGGCTTTTGTTTAACGCAAACCTCAACAACCCTCTGGGTGTAGACAACAGATCATTGGTTGCAAGACCGCGCTTCCCGCCTTCGGATGAATTGCTTTATTTCTCCAGCGTGTATCACGCATGCCGCGAGATGTACGCAATCTGGTCACCGGCAAACTATGTCGACCCGCGTCAGGGCACATGTATCAACGCCTATGTTATTTTCAACGGCAACGCGCAGGTTCTCGTTCCGAACAACACGCCGGCCTGCCAAGGCACACCCGGCGGCGGCGGCGGCGGCGGTGAATACACGTATCAACAGGCAAAAGACGACTTCAACCGCGGCGATGTCGAGATCGTGCTCGGCGAATACGATCCGAACAAACACAGCGAATATGCGGGTGGTGTTCGCCCGTACTGCGGCAAAATGACCGTTTCCATGAACCATGAAAACCCCTCTATGTGGAACTACGTGGCTGGCGGCGGCTCGCAATCCGGTCAGGGCACTTGGGGCGACCAGGACGGTCAGGCTGCTATCCGCGCGCTTGAATCGATTTACTTCGACATGGTCAAGGAAATGCTCCGTATCCCGGGTCAGGGCGACCAGAACACAACCATGAACCTGATGACCGCGAGCAGCAACAACAACAGCAGCCCGTTCTCGATCTTCGGCGAACGCGCCGCGCACGCAATTGTACCCACCTGCCGCATCGGGCTTGGTCTTGGTTCATGCACGCATGATGTCTGCCACATGTCTAACGAACTGGGCGACGCGGGCACCTGCGGACGGCCCAACTGGACTCCGTCTTCCGATGTGTTCCAGGAATCCCTCGACCAGATGCGCACAAACCGCGACCTCAAGATCGACAACGCCTATCTTGAATTCCGTAACGGTCTTAACCTGCGCGTGATGCAGGATATGCAGCGACGCGGATGGGGCGGCGCAGGTATATGGTACAACCACATCGCCGACATCAACGGCGGTTTCACCGGCGCAATCTATGCCGGACCGAGCGTGCGCAAATGGCCTGAAGTGATGGAATTCGTCAAATCCCAGCGTCAGGCGCAGGACAAATCAACGGCATCGTGCGATATTTTCGACCCGAACCTCGGCGACGGTAAAAAAGTTGAATTTACCAACACCTACAACGTCGATGTCGCAAAAGCGCTCAACGCCGCCTACAAATACTTCAACTGTGAAAAACCGAACCAGGATTCCGATGTCGGGGCCATGGGCCTTCCCGGCAACGTCGGAACGGGTCTTGGCGGCGTGGGCGGCGGATGCGGTCAGGCTATTACAGGCTCTACGACGGGCAACGTGGCAAAAGGCGTTTCCTCGAACATCTTTATCGACTTTATCTCCGTTGTTTTCGGCTTGAACGGCCTCTTCGATATTCGTTCCTGCTCGGAAGTCGATCCGGCGACGGGCGAGTCCATCGTACACCCGCTTGCACAGCTTACAACGGTTGGTAAGGCGCTGGTCGAAAATGCCATCCGAAGCATGGCTATGGCCCTTGGCGCAGCATTCGGCGGCGGTATGCTCGGTATGCTGTCCTCCTCGCTTGGTGCCGCGCTGCAATCGGCCAGCGGTATGTTCGTCGGCGTGGCGACAATAGGTCTGTCCGCAGGATTCATTCTGTATTACATCCTGCCGTTCCTGCCGTTCATCTACTTCTTCTTTGCTGTTGGCTCTTGGGTCAAGTCGATCTTCGAAGCCATGGTGGGCGCGCCTTTGTGGGCGTTGGCACACCTGCGCATCGACGGCGACGGACTGCCCGGCAGCTCCGCCGCATCAGGTTACTTCCTGATCTTTGAAATCTTCCTGCGCCCGATTGTGATCGTTTTCGGATTGATCGGCGGTATGGCTATCTTTGGTGCAATGGCAGTAATGCTGAACAACCTTTTCGATCTGGTCACGATGAACGTTACGGGCGCTCCGCCGACAGGAAGCACCCAGACCATGAACATCGGTGTGGTTGAAAGCTTCCGCCGCAGCGTTATCGACCAGCTGTTCTTCACGATTATGTACGCGGTCCTTCTCTATATGATGGCAAACTCGTGCTTCAAGATGATAGACACCGTGCCAAAATACGTCATGCGCTGGCTCAACTCCCGCGTCAGTACGTTCAACGACAACAAGGGCGATCCTGCGGGCAACCTTACGAGCTACGCTGCCATTACGGGTTCGGAAATTACCGGCCGTCTCTTCTCCAGTGGTAGCCAAGCCACAGGCGCTGCGGGACGTGCGATCGGTGAGGCTATTAAAGAAGCTTCGGGCAGCAACCAACAACGTGGCGGGCAATAACGATATTCTGGTGATGAGATGTTTGCGGGCGTAACGAAAAATGTAACGAAGGGAGCTGTTCTACGGTATATGTTTATGCCGCAGATCGTGCCGCGCCTGAACCAGTTCTATGCCGCCGGTTTTGGCCAGTTGGCCTATTTCATCGCGCTGGTGTATCGCGCGGTAAATATCCTTCCGGCGCATCACCCTGTCCTCAATCCGGAAAACCGCTCGAACCTGAGCTTGCGACGCGTTCTGGCGGCGGCAGGCGCGGAACTGAAGTTCACAAGATCGGAAATAGACAAGGTCATCATCTATTTTACGGTAATCGCCGGTCTTATCATGCTGGCCGTACAGTTCTTTATGCTGCTTGCGTTCATGATGATGAACCCTGCGCTTGCACAGAATATGCCCACCACCTATGCGGGCTTCTTTGCAACGCCGCAATATGCGACAGACGTGGCATACCGCATTCTCTATATGGTCTTCGGCGTCCCGGAACTCTTCAACCCTGCAAGACAGGGCAATGACAGGGCTTTCCACACCGCTCTGCACAGCATGTTCCAGCTTTACAGCATAGGGCTGCTCGTCATTGCCGTTATTATAGGCGCCTATATGATATTCGCCATTGTGGTTGAGACCGCGCAAACGGGCGTACCTTTCGGCAAGCGTTACAACCATGTCTGGGCCCCTATCCGTTTTGTTTTTGCGCTCGGCCTACTCATTCCTGTCGGCTATGGCCTCAACTCCGCACAATGGATTGCACTCTATTCCGCCAAGTTCGGATCCGATTTCGCCACCCGCGGATGGATTATTTTCAACGATGTCATGACGGAAGCGTATCTGCGCACGGCGGAAGAGCGCGTGGGACGTCCGCAGGCGCCGCAGCTTACCAACCTTGCCGCATTCATGATGACGGTCACGGCGTGCGAATACGCTTATGAACGTTTGTACGAAGGCCAGAACCGCAAGGAAATCGACGCTTATCTGGTAAAGAACTTTGCCACAAACCCGTTCCCCAGAACATTGACCGGCACAGCCGACTTCGCTACGGCGCGTCAGTATTTCAACAACGGCGACATTCTTATCCGCTTTGGCGAATACAATACGACACTGCACAAGAAATGGCTTGGAAACGTAAAGCCGTATTGCGGCGATATCGTCGTGACTTCAAGCGATGCCACAGAACCCGGCGCGCTGCAAATCCAGCAATTCTATTACAACCAGATCGTCTCCATGTGGGGCAACGGCTATCAGTTGCGTGATAACGGTCAGGCTTTCATCCATAGCTATACAGAAGACGAGCAGATTGGCCGGGGCGCAGCTCCTTCGGCTCTGCCAGATTCGGAATACAAACAGAACGTATCCGAACAATTGACCACTGCCGTCGAGGCGGCTATCGGCAACGCCATAACCGCACAGGCCGGTTCGGCGACATGGCAAAAAGACCAGGCGCTGGTGGCACAGCTGGGCTGGGGCGGCGCGGGTCTCTGGTACAACAAGATCGCACAGATCAACGGCTCTCTGGTGACAGCCGTGAACAACGTGCCGCAAACCAAATCCATGCCTTTGGTAATGGAATACATCAAGGCCGAACAGCTGCAGCAAAACACCGAAATCCCGCAACAGTTCAAACCGAACCTTGCCGACGGAAAGACCGTTCAGTTTGAATCGTCACTGGAAGAGCCGATCGGCCGTGGCCTTTCCATTATTTATGAATACTGGAGCAAGGAAGACACGCGTCAGGACGTTGCATCCAACCAGACGCGTACGACGAACAATATTTTTATCGACGTGATCAACCTTATCTTCGGAACGCGCGGTCTGTTCGATATGTGCGCCAGCGCCGAAGTGCATCCGTTGGCGCAATTGTCCACGCTTGGGCGCGGTATGATCGAAGCCTCCATCAGAAACCTGGCGCTTGCAGTCGGTTTCAGCGGCGGTACGCTCATCCCCTATCCGTTTATCGGTATTGCGTCCGGCGCCGCGGCGAAACTTCTTCTTTCGGTTGCCTCCATCACAATCACGATGGGCTTTATCCTGTTCTATGTGATTCCCTTCATGCCGTTCCTGTATTTCTTCTTTGCGGTCGGCGGATGGGTCAAAGGTCTGTTTGAAGCCATGGTCGGCGTGCCGTTGTGGGCGCTCGCGCATATGCGCATAGACGGGGAAGGATTGCCGGGTGATGCCGCCATCAGCGGATATTTCCTGATATTCGAGATTTTCTTACGACCTATTCTGATCATATTCGGTCTTCTCGCATCCGTTGTTATCTTCAGCGCGATGGTCAAGGTCCTGAACGAAATCTTCTATCTTGTGGTCGTAAACCTTGCAGGGCATGACGAACAATCGCAAAACCTTTGCGGCCATATAACCCCCGGCGTAGCACCTGGTGGTGGCGGCGGTGGCGGCGGCGGTGGAAATGCCGTGTCGTTCTTCCGCGGGCCAATAGATGAATTGTTCTTCACGGTTGTATACGCAATCATCGTTTATATGATCGGTATGTCCTGCTTTAAGCTGATCGACCTCGTACCGAACAATCTGCTGCGTTACATGAACGTAAGCGTCAGTACGTTTAACGATCAGCAAAACGACCCAGCAGAAGGTCTGGTGCAAAGACTATCCTTTGGCGGAAGCCGTATTTCCAGCCAGGTTCTGGATATTGGTCAGAGCGGTCTGAGCGCCGCAGGACATGGTGTCAAGGGTATCAGTGAACTGGCCGCAGGTGGCCGACAACAAGGCCGTTAACACCATGAAACAAAATTTGAACATGGTGCCACATGCTGAATGAACTGGGCATCACGCGCGGGGAAGTTGTCCGGTACACTTTTTTACCGCAGCTTCTTCCACGCCTTAAAAAGCTGTTTGGGACGGGATTCACTTTCATCCCGCTCTTCGTGCTTTTGGTGTTCAACACGGTAAGGATCATTCCGAACAACCACCAACTGATGCGCAGGGACCAGCAGGGCAAATATTCGCTGTTCCAGGTTCTCGCCGTAGCTGCCAACAACATTACGTTCGATTGGAAGAATCTCGACAAGATAACGATCTTCTTCACAGTCATCGGGGGGATAATCATGATTATCCTCCAGCTGATCCTCTGCGTGCTCGCGCTCATTGCCGCACCAGCCTATGCCTACAGCGGACCGGGTCTTGGCCCAAGAACGATGGGTGCCTTCTTCGACAATGCGAACCCCAATACGGATATTGCTTTCCGCGTATTAGATCTGGTGTTCGGTATCCCAGGAATTTTCACCACGAACACGGTAACAACCCCGTTCCACCAAGGCTTCCATGCCCTGTTGGAATTTTATTCTTTCGGCATTCTGCTGGTGGGAACATTCGTCATCATATACATGGTCACCGCCATTGTGCTTGAAACGGCAGAATCCGGCGTTCCTTTCGGCCAGAGATTCAACAAGGCATGGGCGCCTGTCCGTCTTATTCTTTTCTTTGGCTTGCTTCTGCCTACGGGCAACGGCATCAACGCCGCCCAGTATATTCTTTTGAACGCGGCGAAACTTGGTTCCAACGTCGCCACAAACGGCTGGATCCTGTTCGACCAGACGGTACGCGGCCCTTATGTCGCCAACCCGGAACAGCTGATCGCAAGGCCGCAGCTTATAGATTACAACTCCCTTGCTGGCTTTATGGCGCTTGCACGAACCTGCGCGTGGGCTGAAGGGCGGCTTAACGGCTACGACGTCAGATCGTATTTTGTGTTTGATGCCGGCGCGGGCGGTGCAATGGAATTTGAAGGGAACGTTCCAGCACTGGTAGACCTTGTTGCGCGGTCAAACGGCGGTACGGTCTTCATACGTTTCGGGGTGCAGGATGCCGATCTTTACAGGGATGAGATCGGCGCTGTGTTCCCATACTGCGGCGAATTAAGCCTTACGATTGTAGACCAGGGGCAACCCGGGGCCGCCTATATGCAACAGGCATATCTCGCCCTTATCAGCTGTATGTGGAGCGGCAGCTCAGGCGGGATCGGGCAATGTCATGTCGTGGATTTCGACGATATGGCGCGGGAATTTGTGAGCCGCTTTACCACGGTATTGCCGCTAGACCCTTACCCCAACATGCAACCATATGTCGGGGATTCGCAAAAGCTCCAGATATTACAGACCATGACCAGCCAGTTGAACGAAAGCCTGGAAGAAGCAATACGGCGCCAGCAGGCGCAAGGCTCATGGGCGCGTGATCCTGCGCAGAATCTGGGCTGGGCTGGCGCAGGCATCTGGTTTAACAAAATCGCCGAACAGAACGGCGCGGTGACTGCAGCGGTGATGGCCAAGCCGGAAGTGAAAACCATGCCTTACGTCATGGAATTTGTTCGCGGCGAAAAAATCAAGGAAGACAGCAACGTCTCCTCTATCAATATGTACACGCCTACCCTGTCGTCCGGTAAGAGCATTTCGTTCGAGGTGCCTCATGACCGAGAAATTTCGCTCGCTCTGAACGCCGTTTACAAATACTGGAACCTGGAAGATTCCGTTAGCGTGTTTAATGATACGCCCGAATCCGTAAACTCCAACCTCTCGGGCAATATTATCATCGACACATTGAACCTGTTCCTCGGAACGAAGGGCTTGTTCGATATGTGCAAAAACGCGGATATCCATCCGCTCGCACAGCTCTCGTCGATGGGCAAGGCCATGATCGAACACTCTATACGCGGTTTCGCGATGGCGTTCGGCGTCGGTGTGGGCGGCGGTCTTTCCGCGATTCTGGAACGCCACAGTCTGAAGCAGGCGCTCATGGCGGCGACCAGCTTCTTCATTACGCTGGCATCTATCGGCCTTATGGCAGGCTTCATTCTTTACTATGTCATTCCGTTTATGCCTTTCATTTATTTCTTCTTCGCGGTGATGACGTGGGTGAAAAGTATTTTCGAGGCTATGGTGGGTATGCCGCTGTGGGCGCTCGCGCACATCCGCATCGATGGACAGGGCATGCCTGGTGAAGCCGCATCGCACGGTTATTTCTACATACTCGAAATTTTCCTGCGACCGATCATCATCATCATCAGCTTCCTGGGTGCATTGATTATTTACAGCGCATTGGTCAAAGTGCTGAACAATATCTTTTATCTTGTCATCGCAAACCTGACGGGACATGACCTGATGGGCAACGATGCAAGCATCACAGGCTGTTTCAACCCGCCGGGTGCGGCTGCAGGCGGCGGCGGAGGTGGCGGCGGTGGTACGGGCCCAAGCCAGCTCAGCTTTACCCGCACGGTCGTCGACCAGTTCTTCTACACCGTACTATATGCCGTCATGGTGTATTTGATGGCGGCCCCATGCTTCAAACTTGTCGATACGATCCCGGACAATGTCATGCGCTGGTTCGGCTCGGGTATTTCGACATTCGGCGCGCAGGACGGCGACCCTGCCGACGGTCTCATCAAATACGTTACCGGTGGTGTTGCTACCGTGGCCATGCAGGGCAAGTCGCTCACAGGCGCGTTCACCAAATCAGGAAGGTGAATACTGCATCGCCCAGACCAAACAAAAAACCCCCTCGCGAGAGGGGGTTTTATTATTCGGGCCTATGCTATTGCTGGCGAAGATGTTGCAGCAGAACATCTACCTTGCCACCGCCGCGCTGGATTACACTGGCGAAGTCCGCACGTTGCGTTTGAGCCATGCTCACGCCCTCGACGATAATATCGACGACCTTGTAGGAGCCGCCCTTATTGCGCACGCGCCAGTCAACCTGCACCTGCGGGCCATCGTTCGGCACGATAAAGGACGTAACGAGAGAGTCTTTGCCTTCGACACGCGCGGAACGCACTTCGAATTTCTGGCCTTTATAGTCCGAGAAGCGTTTGGAATAGACTTTGATAATCATCTGGTTGAACAGACTCAGATATTCTTTCTGCTGAGCCGGTGTTGCGGTTCTCCAGTATGTACCGAGGGAAAAACGACCGATCGTGTTCATGTCGAAGCTGTCATTGAGAAGCTGGCTAAATTCAGCTTTCTTGGCTTCTTGCGACATGGATGTATCGCCGAGGAAATTGATGCCGCGGTCACCCATGCTCGCGATGAAGTTCTTGGCGCCTTCGGTAACATTGTTTTGTCCGGATGCTGCCGTGATGGCGATCACAGATGCGTTAGTCGTTACAGGCGCGCGCAGGTCCGTAGAGGCTGCTGCACTATGTGCCGTGAACAGGATGGCGGCGGAAACGCCTGCAAGCGCGAATTTAGTAAAGCAAGTCTTCATAGTCTTTATGTTCCTTTTCTAGCCCTTGTTCATTTATGTACATCTGAAACCGTCATATTAAAGGGGCCTTCAGCCTATAATAGCATCCGGCCCCTTCAATTTGCATTCTTCGTGGCAATCGCGCCGCAACAACGCTGCGCGATTGCTTTATTGCTTAGTTACCGTAGTCCGGAATTTCCGGGCCGGCCGCAGTGGACGGGTCCATATCCTTGACCAGAGCCTGACGACGCTGGTAGTAGGCGCTACGTACGGCAGCATAGTAGTCAAACGAGTTGCGGCGCAGATCGTCGATAACATCGAGCATCTCTTCGCGTGCATCGATAATCCCGACGCCGACTCTGGTGTAGTGCAACCACTCCAGATCATGGCTGAACATGTAAATGCGTACCGGGTCTGCGAACGTGTCGACGAGCATACCGGTTCCATCGCGGACCGTGGCTGGACCAAGCAACGGAATAACCATGTAAGGACCGTTGCCTACGCCCCATACGGCGAGCGTCTGGCCGAAATCTTCCGGCTCGTACGCAATACCGCCCATGTCGGCCACGTCAAACAGACCGCCGACGCCGAGCAGGGTGTTGATCACCAGACGGCCCGTGGCATTTGCAAAACCTTCGAAGTCGCCTTGCAGCAATTCGTTACCCATGATGATCGGGGATTTAAGGTTGCGCAGGAAATTGCGGACGCTGGTGCGGACAGGTTTAGGCGCAACATAGCGATAGCCGCGTGCAACTGGTTCCAGAACGGCTTTGTCAATGCCTTCGTTGATCGACATCACAACACGGTTTCCGCCTTCAAACGGGTCGCTGATGACTTCGCCGTTTACAACCATATCTTCGGCAGGCGCTTCGGATGAAGAACCCGTGCTCGCGCATCCAGAAACCAAAATGGACGCTGATAGCATCGCCGTGAGCGTCAAAAACTTAAACTTCTTCAAATTCTTCATAATTAAATATTCCCCATCGGTATTATACCGAAACTCAAAGTATCAGATGCCGCTTTACAGCCCGTTAACCGTCGTTCGAATTTTGCCTATTATTCTGAAAAATAACGGTTTTCTTACAATCCGCTCCAGAATATCTGCAACATACAAGAGTTAACGCCCAAATCAACCGGAAAGGTCCGTATTGTAAAAATCATCCATCTTCTGTTGTAAGAATGACACTGACCCCCAATGCCAGCGCGATCAACGGCGGGAACCAAGCGGCAAGCAGGACAGGAATCTGGTCCGAAGCCCCAAGGGCCTTCAAGAAGCTGGAGGCAAAAAACACAACAAAACCAATGACTACGCCGCTGCCAATCAAAAGCGCAGTCGGCTGGAAGCGCGCCATGCGCAAGGAAACCGTGGCGGCCAGCACAACCATCGCGGCAAACAACAGGGGTTGTGCGAGCAGGGTCTGGAAATGGATGCGCAGCTTTTTTGAATCGAATCCGGTGGCTTCCATGGTGTGGATATAGGAGGGCAGCATCCAGAAAGGCGTCTGCTCGGGGGTCGAGAAGCTTTCCTCAATCTCGCTCACGGTCAGATTGGTCGGCAAGGTTTCCGAATCGGATTTCTGGGGCGCTTTGGCGCCCTCATTGATGGTCACATCCCGGAACAACCAGCGGCCGTTGTCGAGAGTCGCCGTTTCCGCGTCCATTCTTCTGACGAAATCGCCCGTCTCGCGGAAGTAGAATGTTGTCACGTTCGACATCTTCCATTCGGGCATACGCACTTTCTGGGCATGCATGATAAAGCCGCCATCGTCCGTCTTCTGGCGCAGCCAGAGACCTTGCTCACCGATCGAGACCGTATTGTCCTTAGCTTCGAGGAAGTTGGCTTCCAGAACCTGATAACGGGCGATCATCATGGCGCCGATCGGGTTGATTACTGTCATATGAAAGACACCTATCAGCATCGCAACGCCGACAATGGGCGCAAGAAATTGCCACACCGAAAGGCCCGCCGCGCGCAAAATCACCAGTTCGTTGCGTCTGGCCAAAAGCCAGAAGGTATAAAGAGCGCTGAACAGGATGCCAAAGGGCAGGATGATCTGCCCGACCTCCGGCAATTTCAGCAATCCCATCTGCAGGGTGAGCGTAAGGGGCACATTCTCAAACTTTGCCGCACGGCGCAACAATTCCACCGTGTCGAACAGGTAGACGATGGCAAGCAAAATGCCCAGCAATTGCAAGAAGGCAAGCGTGTAGGTTTTTGCAAGGTAACGGCTCAGCGTCGAAGGAAAAAGACGGCTCATGCAAACGCCTTTCTTATACGCGCGCGCATTACCGCACGGAATTTTTCGGACTGCGCGCTTAATAAATAATAGCTGACAAACAAGGGCGCGAAAACGAGCGTATACATGGCGACAAGGCCCGGCAGACTCTCTTTTGCGAGATTGTACGAGACCAGATAAAGCCCCTGCAGCACGACAACGCCACTTGCCGCCGCAACAATACGCCATGCCAGACCGCGACGATCGAGCGGGCCCAGAAGCAGGCAGCACAGCGATATAAGGGTATAGGTAATTGCCAAAAACGGACTGGCGAACCTGCGATGCGCTTCGGTGCGGAATTCACGCATGGTTTTCTCGTTGGCACGGGATTCAGCATCGGGGCGCAGCAATTCCAACAGCGTACGCTCGTCCGGCTCTTTCCATCTCTGGCGCACAGGTCCCGCTTCCGGGAGATCGAGCGAATAGCGTTCGAAATCCAGCCTGTTGAGCGCGCCCGTTTCAGGATTGTAATCCTGACGTGACCCGTCATAGACGATAACCTGCTGGCTTTCATCTTCGGTGACGATTACACCGCGTTTGGCGAGAATAGTGACGGGACGCTCTACACTGTCGCGAGAATCATGTATGAGCAGGCCCTGGAGCTCGCCGTCTTTGCCGCGTTCATGTATATAGACGGTCAGATCCTTGCCCACCGAATTGAATATGCCTTCCCGGAGCAAAAGGCTCGAATATTGTGCTTTGATGCTCACCCGCATGGACTGCATTTTAGCAACCGATACGGGCGCGATCCATGCTGCGATCAGAAATACTATCAATGTGACGATTCCCGCCAAAGTAAGGGCCGGTGCGGAAAGGCGCATGGGCGAGAAACCGGAAGCCCGCATGACGACCATTTCGCTGTCCGCGCTCATGCGGTTGTAAATGAACACCGTGCCGATCATCAATGCAATGGGAAGGATAACCTCGAAGAAACGCGGCATGGCCAGCATGGTGAGGGCCAGGAACGAGAGGCTCGACGCGCCCGAATTTATAATCAGCTCTAAAAACCGCAAAGACTGGGTCAGCATAATGACGGCAGCAAGGCTGAGCGCCGTGAATGTCGTCGCCCAGAGAAGGTTCTTCATAAGATAACGGTCGAAAACCATAAAATCTCTATTCTGCTGGTTTTGGGGCCAGATCGATTTATGCTATCTACATAAACGGATATCATCCGTTCGTCCATCCACCCTTGAATTTGAAAAGTCCTTCGATGAGCACCTCCCTCTCCTTCGCCAAGTCGCCCAAAGCCAAAACAGATACTGTGATCGTATTCGCCACCGAAAAATCCAAACTGCTGCCGCAGGCGGCCGCGCTCGACAAAAAGGCCGGTGGTCTTATCACCGCCGCGCTCGAAGCGCGCCCGAACTTTAAAGGCAAGCATGGTGATGTGGTTGCGGTGATCCTTCCAAAAACAGCAGGTTATAAACAGGCTGTTGTGCTCGGGCTTGGCGATGCCGGCAAGCTGGACGCGCTAACGTACGAGAATGCAGGCGGTAAAGCCTTTATGGCGCTGAAAAGCATCTCCACCGGCACCGCCGCCATCCTGTTCGATGCGCCGAAGGAAGGCTTGAAAGAAGCCGAGGCCGCCGCTGCGTTCGCCTCCGGTATGCGCCTGCGCGATTATTCCTTCGACAAGCATAAATCAAAGCCTAAAAAGGATAAATCCGGGGACGTCTTGAAAGAAATCACCGTTGTCACCGATACTCATACGACCGCTACCAAGTTGCACGTCGAATATGCCGCAATCGCCGAAGGCGTCGTTTTCGCCCGTGACCTCGTCTCCGAAGCGCCAAACATTCTCTACCCTGAAAGCTATGCCGATATCCTCGTCAAGGAACTGAAGCCGCTCGGCGTGCAGGTAGAAGTCATCGATGAAAAGAAAATGGCGAAGCTCGGCTTCGGCGCGCACCTCGCCGTCGGCATGGGCTCCATCCGTCCGCCGCGCGTCGTTGTCATGCGCTGGAATGGTACTGGCAAGAAATCCGGATCGAAGCCTCTGGCCTTTGTCGGCAAGGGCGTGACGTTCGACACGGGCGGTATTTCCATCAAGCCCGCCGCCGGTATGGAAGAAATGAAAATGGATATGGGCGGTTCTGCCGCGGTTGTGGGCCTGATGAAGGCGCTTGCGACATCCAAGGCAAAAACGGATGTCGTCGCTATAGTCGGCCTCGCCGAAAACATGCCGTCCGACCGCTCCTACCGTCCTGCCGATATCATTACGTCGCTGTCCGGCAAGACGATCGAAGTGCTCAACACAGACGCCGAAGGCCGTCTGGTTCTGTGCGACGCACTGACTTATATCCAGAACACCTACAAGCCACGCCTCATCGTCGATCTCGCCACGTTGACCGGGGCTATCATGGTAGCTCTGGGCTACGAATATGCCGGAGCTTTCGTGAACGATGACAAGCTTTGGAGCCAACTCGATGCTGCTGCAAAAGCCACGGGCGAAAAATTATGGCGTATGCCGCTTGATGAAGCCTACCGCAATGAGATGAAAGGCTCTGTCACCGATCTGCAGAACCTTGGAAATCTGGGACGTTATGGCGGTGCGTGCTCGGCTGCTGGCTTCCTCGAACATTTTATTGAGGACGGCACGCCTTGGGCGCACCTCGACATCGCTGCCACAGCCTGGATGAAATCCGAAAAAGCCACCGTTCCCAAAGGTGCTACCGGCTTTGGCGTACGCTTGCTTTACAGGCTGGTCCTTGATAACTATGCCTGATGCGCAAACCCGCCATCCGTAAAACCGATCCCGCATTAAAACTGCCGGAACAGGTCGATCATACCATCCTGTCCCCGGATGATGCGGTCGCACGCCAGTATCTTCCCGATGATCGGGAAAACATTATTCTGCCCGAAGAAGATGCAGATCCGATCGGCGACAATGCACATTCTCCCACCAAGGGTTTGGTTCATCGCTATCCTGACCGCGTGCTCTTAAAAATTACGGATACCTGCGCAGTTTATTGCCGTTTTTGCTTTCGCAAGGAGATGGTCGGCAAAGGAGAAGGTGTTCTTTCGCCATTTGAAATAGGGGACGCTTTAAATTATATCCGCGCAAATCCGCAGATTCGTGAAATTATTCTTTCCGGCGGAGATCCGTTAACTCTGTCCAATCGCAGGCTTGGTGATGTGTTGTCGGCGCTGGGTGCCATCGATCATCTGGATATCATCCGGTTTCACACGCGTGCGCCGCTCGTACAGCCCAGCCGGATCGATGAGGAACTTGTCGCCCTTCTGCGCGCGCAGACCAAAGCCATCTACATCGTCCTGCACGTCAACCATCCGCAAGAGATAGACGACAACATCAAGGCGGCGTTTCAGCGTCTGTCCCATAGTGGCGCCGTACTGCTTTCGCAAACCGTCCTATTGAAAGACATCAACAACGAAGCAGACGTGCTGGAACAGTTGTTTCGCACGCTTCTCGCCAACCGCGTAAAACCGTATTATCTGCATCATCCTGACATGGCGCCAGGTACGTCGCACTTCCGCCTTAGCATTAAAGAGGGACAGGATATCATGCGCAAGCTGCGCGGCCGTGTTACAGGGCTAGCATATCCCACATACGTACTCGACATTCCGGGCGGCTATGGAAAAGTACCGCTCAACGCATCCTATGTCGAAGAACTTGCGGACAGCACATACAAAGTCACGGACATAAACGGGCATACACATGCCTATCCGCCCAAGGGGGAAGTATGAGTGAGGTACGTTTCTATCACCTTGTGACACAGTCTTTGGAACAGGCGTTACCTGCCATTCTGATGAAAGCGCTTTCGGGCGGACGCAAGGCTGTCGTCCGCTTTGCCAACGATGAGCAAGTACGTCATTTCAACGAACATTTGTGGACATACAATCCGGATAGCTTCCTGCCGCATGGCGTAAAAGCGGATGGGCATAGCAAGAGACAGCCGGTTTATCTGACCGCATCGAATGAAAATCCGAATGCGGCGGACATGCTCGTCCTCTGCAATGCTCAAACCGTCCCCGAAAATATCGTTGATTTTGCACTTTGTTGCGATTTTCTCGATGGCAACGACGATGAAGCCGTACAGGCGGGACGTTTGCGCTGGAAGGAATACAAGGCCGCAGGGCACACCATCACCTACTGGCAGCAGACCGAAACGGGTGGCTGGGAACAGAAGGCATAAAAAAACGCCCTCCAATTAGGAGGGCATTTTTCAAATCTCGAAGATTTAGTGAGCCACTTTCTGGTCCGGCGATTTGGCAGGGACATCCGGCGTAGCGGCATCGGTGGCAGCTTTGGCTTCTTCGCCTGCTGCGGCAACGGCTGGGTCGGCTGGTGGTGCCAGTTCAGCCTGCTCGGCAGCGATTTCAGCATCGGACGGCAAAGCCTTAGGCGCATCGGCTTGCGCGCGCAACCATGCGATCAGAGCCGCACGGTCTTCCGGTTTTTTCAAACCGGCATAGCTCATTTTCGTATTTTTGGCGTAGGCTTTCGGCTTGTAGAGGAATTTGTTCAGTTCGGCATACGTCCATGTGTTACCACCGACTTCCAACAGCGCGCCGGAATAGGCAAATCCTGCGGCATGGTCTTTCGGACCGCCCAATACGCCGTATAGATTCGGGCCAACGCCGTTGGGGCCGCCTTTTGTAAATGTGTGGCAGGCCGCGCAGGCTTTGGCGATTTTCTCGCCCTTTGCGGCATCGGCTGTTGCCAGCATTGCGAGAATAGGATCCGGTCCTGCGGGGGCTGCGGCACCGCCGGCAACCTCTTCTACCGCCTCGATATTATAGGCGTTTTGCTCGAGCTTGTGCGGATGGACCAGCTGTTTCGCAACGAAACCGCCGAGCATGGCAATAATGCCCGCGACCAGCACGGCTGCAAAAATCTTGTTGAACTCCATACCGCCCATGGGGGACCCCTTTTTATAAGGAACTGATGTCTTGCATAAATTTGGCGTTTAAGCCTATACCAGAGTGCTTCCGCCGTCGAGGCGCAAGCTGGTACTACGGTTTAAAGTCAGGCTGAAAAAAAATCAAGGGCTGCCACGGATATGGCTAAGGATAACGCAAAGAAAATTTCGTTTCAGGGGGCGCACGGCGCTTATTCCGATATTGCTTGCCGCGAGCTGTTTCCCGGCCTTGAAACGGTGCCCTGCAACACGTTTGAAGAGGCGTTTGCGGCCGTTCAAACAAGCGGTGCCGACCTTGCCATGATTCCGGTGGACAATACGCTTGCAGGGCGGGTCGCCGATGTGCACCACCTCATGCCGAAAAGCGGCCTGTCGATCATCAACGAGCATTTCCTGAAAATCGAGCATACGCTCCTGGGCGTAAAAGGTTCGACCCTGTCCGATATCAAATATGTCCACTCGCATCTGCACGCGCTACCGCAGTGTCGCAAGGTTATCAAAGAGCTGGGCCTGAAACCGTTCGTGCATGCCGATACGGCTGGCGCCGCCGAAGAAGTGTCGCGAAAAGCCGACAAAGAGCATGCCGCTATCGCATCTTCGCTCGCGGGTGAAATCTACGGGCTGGATGTGCTGCGCAAGGATGTTCAGGATGCGGATCACAACACCACGCGTTTTGTTGTGCTGTCGAAAGAACTGAATGTTCCAAAACTCAACGAAGAACAAACCTATATAACCAGTTTCATCTTTTCGGTTCGGAACATACCGGCCGCTTTGTACAAAGCGATGGGCGGTTTTGCCACCAACGGCATCAACATGGTGAAGCTGGAATCATACGTAAACCCTGAATTCCAGGTTGCGCAATTTTATGTCGATGTCGTGGGGCATCCGGAACAACGTCCGCTGCAACTTGCGATGGAAGAGCTGGGTTTCTTCGCCAAGCAAGTCACCATTCTGGGCACATATCCGGCCAGCCCGTTGCGCAAATTGTAGCCCTTAAATAGCGCTTTGATTCCTTTAACTTTTCTATGGTATTGTAGCGTAGAAGAATAAAACCAAACGGGGTCATTCATGATTACACATGCACAACTTGCGGCAAAATTGCTGCGCGATGCAGCTGTCTTTTTCAAGACGATCGGGGATCAGAACCCGCCCCTGAAAATCCAGATGGATGAAAATTCGCGTGTGTTTGAACAGGTCGCGGATTTGGTGGAACACCAGCCAACGGGCGTCATCGACGACGGGGCTTAATCAGCGTCCCAACTTGTGATCTATGGAGACGGAAAATCTTTCTCTCGGTCCGCCCTCAGGATCATGGCCCGTCAATTTGCCTAGCAGACGGCTATCGGACATACCCGGGAAACCGAAGGGATTTTTGCCTGCCTCCATTAAACTAAGCCTGTGACCAGCAAGGCCTGAAGAGGAGTTGGCCTCTATATTCAATCTTTCAGCACGGCACAGCGTAACATACGCATCACGGGAAATTTTTTCACCAGCCTTAGCGCGCTCGATCATGTTGTCTCGCATTTCGCGGTAGGCCGCACCGAACCGTGATGCTTCTTTTTTAAAATTGTCGTCCGGCGCATATCCGCCAGGCGCGTCGGCATCGGGCTTACGTTCTTTCATTTCGTTGCGCACGACCGCTTGCGCGCGCTCGTAGCCGCCGGCTTCATAAATATAATGGCCAAAAAAACGCAAATCCTGATACATGAAAACTCTTTCCTTAATAATATTATGCTGATTTTATTCACATAATCGTTAAGGACCGGTATATAGCGTGCAAATAGTCTATTACAAGCCTTTGGTGAGGAAAAAGCTCAGCGCGAAGGCGCCACCGGTGCCGAAAACCGCCAAAAGGATCAAAAAAAGCATCGTATAGTCTTTTTTCGGCTTTGTTTCGAAGGTTTTCAGCGTCATATCGACTGTGCGGTTCTTCTTTTGGTCGAAGAACTTCTTTTTAACTTCGATTTTCTGGTATTTTTGCGTCTGATGCAGGCTTTCAGCTTCTGTCATGGCTTTCATCATGTCATCAAGCGAGCTGTGTTTTTTCCAGCTGTTATCACCCTTTTGCTTGGGGGTGGGCATGTCGAACGTGTAAATCGTGTATTCGATTTGTGCGGCAGGAGCCTGTGCCATAATGACCTCTTGAAAATGACAGGAACGAATGTTCCCTACGACTACGGTAGCCGGAAAATCGTTAACAAAAACTTAAAGACAAGATAGATAAGGCTTTGCTTATAAGCCGCCTGTTTCCTTGAGATTTTGAACCGGCGACATTAGAATGTAACGACTGATTCACGCCGCAGGATGCGGTACACAATCCCCTCCTGTCATAGTCATTTCAAGAAGTACGATTCCATGGCCAGAAAATACAAAGTAAAACGCACCCCGAAAAGCCGGATGGCGCGTATCTTTCCCGACCCCGTTCAGGCATTTGTCGCAAGGCGCATCATCGATGCGACGGCGATTTTTCTGCTCGCCTGCGGCGCTTTTATCATGCTGGCCATCGCAAGCTATAACCGTGCCGACCCGTCGCGCGGGACGGCAACTTCGAACAATGTACAAAACTGGATGGGCGAAACCGGCGCTTCGACCGCGGATCTTCTGCTGCAGACATTGGGCCTTGGCGGCTGTGTCTTCGGTGCGACGTTGATAGCATGGGGCTGGGCGATGATGGCAAGGCGCTCCCTCTCGCCCGTTTGGCTGCGTTTTTCCGCCATGGTGTTTGGTGCCCTCGCGGCGGCGGCGGCGTTCGCGCGCCTGCCTTCGGGCGACTGGATGGCCAATTCCTATCTCGGTGGCAGCGGCGGCATGATGATGCTGCAGGGAAGCGCCGATATGATCGGGCGCTTCGGTGGGTTGGGATTCATGGCCGGCATCTGGGCTGTGGTCGCTTTCGCGCTTTGCTGCGTGGCTTTCACTGTGGGCCTTGCCGAATTAAAATGGATCGGTGCCTTGATAGTGAATATTGTCATGGCTGTGGGATACGCGCTGTATGACGGCGCCACATCGTTTGTAAACTGGGTCCGCCATTATGCGGATTCTTCCTACGAGCCCGAAGAAAAACCGAAAAAGCCGCGCAAGCCCATTATCCCGCCGCTGGAAAGCGATGACGATGATGGCGAGATCGTTCTCGAAAACGACGAGGATGAAGACGAAGAAGAAGAGGACGAAGAGTCCGACGAGGAAGAGGAAGAATACGGGGAAGGCGAAGAGGACGAAGAAGAGGAGGATGAAGACGAGTCCCCCCGTAACATACGCGTCAATAAGCCCAAGCAAACCACGAAGGGCACCGGCAAGGGCGGGCGCCAGAAGAAATTCCAGCTGTTTGACGGCGGCGAATGGGAACTGCCATCGCTGGATCTTCTGGCCGACATTGAAGAAAACGTCGCAGCCGCGAAGGTCGATGAAAAAGTTCTGCAGATGAACGCAACGCTTTTGCAGAACGTGCTGAGCGATTTCAACGTCAAGGGCGATATCAAATCGATCAATCCGGGTCCTGTCGTAACGCTCTATGAACTCGAACCCGCACCGGGCACGAAAACATCGCGCGTTATCGGTCTTTCCGACGACATCGCGCGCTCCATGTCCGCCGTATCGGTACGCGCTGCCGTTGTTCCGGGCCGCAATGTTATCGGTATCGAACTGCCGAACAAAATCCGTCAGACGGTTTATTTGCGCGAAATGATTTCCGCGCGCGACTACGAAAAAACGACGGCAAAGCTGCCGCTCATTCTCGGAAAAGATATTGGCGGCGCGCCGATCATCGCGGACTTGGCCCGCATGCCGCACCTGCTGGTCGCCGGTACGACAGGCTCGGGTAAATCCGTTGCCGTCAACACGATGATTCTCTCGCTGCTCTACCGCCTGCCGCCTGAGAAATGCCGTTTCATCATGATCGACCCGAAGATGCTCGAGCTTTCGGTGTACGACGACATCCCGCACCTTCTCTCTCCGGTCGTTACCGAACCCGGCAAGGCCGTGGTCGCGCTGAAATGGACGGTAAACGAGATGGAAGACCGTTACCGCGCCATGTCCAAACTTGGCGTCCGCAATATCGATGGTTACAACCAGCGCCTCGCCGAAGCCCGCAAGAAGGGTGAAGTCCTGATGCGCAAGGTACAGACAGGCTTCGACCCTGAAACTGGCAAGCCGGTATACGAAGAACAGCCGCTCGATCTGACAGATCTGCCCTACATCGTCGTTATCGTCGACGAATTCGCGGACCTGATGCTCGTTGCCGGCAAGGATGTTGAAAGCGCGATCCAGCGCCTTGCAC
>JAPJRC010000029.1 GCA_030824805.1 Micavibrio sp. | reverse complement strand
GATTGTTTAACCATTACAATCCGTTAAGGAATTTTTAACAAACCCGCAAACGGCGGTAGGACAGGGCTTCGGCCACATGGGACTGGGTTATCTCGCTCGCGCCCGCCAGATCGGCGATGGTCAGAGCAACCTTCATCATGCGGTGATACGCGCGCGCCGAAAGCTTCAATCGCTCTGCGGCGTTCAAAAACATTGTCCTTGCGGCTTCGCCCATCGGGGCTGCACGTTCTATTAAATCGGCATCCGCGTGCGCGTTGACGAGCACAGAACTGCCCAGCGCGCGAAAGCGTTCTTCCTGCCGCAGTCGCGCCTCGGCAACCCGTGCCGCGACTGCGGATGATTTTTCACCCTCGCCCTTTTCGGCGAGGTCGATCAGGCTTACAGCGCCCACTTCTATCTGGATGTCGATACGGTCGAGCAAGGGTCCCGACAATTTCGCCTGATAATCGCCGCCGCAGCGCGGCGCTTTGGTGCATTCCATCTCCGCATCGCCCAGATATCCGCACCGGCACGGATTCATAGCCGCCACCAGTTGGAATTTTGCCGGGAATGTGACATGTGCGTTGGCCCGGGCGACGACTGCCTCTCCGGTTTCCAAGGGCTGGCGCAAGGATTCCAGCGTGCCGCGGGCGAATTCCGGCATCTCGTCGAGGAAGAGGACACCGCGATGCGCGAGGCTGATCTCTCCCGGCTTCACACGGTGGCCGCCGCCCACCAGCGCGGGCAGCGACGCCGAATGGTGCGGATCACGGAACGGGCGCGTCTTGATAAGCCCGCCTTCCGAAAGCGCGCCCGCCAGACTATGAATCATGGAAACTTCCAGCGCTTCACGCGCCGAGAGCGGCGGCAATATACCGGGAAGACATGCGGCGAGCATCGACTTGCCCGCACCGGGCGGGCCGATGAACAAAAGATTGTGCCCGCCTGCCGCTGCAACTTCGAGCGCGCGTTTCGCGCTTTCCTGTCCTTTAACCTGTAAAAGATCAGGCACGCGGCGCGCAGCATCCGGTGCGCTTTCTATCGCTTTCGCCAATGGCTGCGACAGCATCTGTGTGCCTTTGATGTGGTTGATGAGTTGCAGCAAATTTGCCGCCGCCAGAATTTCCAGTTCACCCGCCCACGCCGCCTCGCCGCCGCACGCTTCGGGACAGATCAGGGAATTGTCGTTCGCGCTTGCGTGGATGGCTGCAGGCAGTACACCCGCAACAGAACGGATACCTGCGTCGAGCGAAAGCTCGCCCAGCACCACGTATTTTTCCATCTCTTCCTTGGGCAGAATTTCCATCGCGGCCAGAAGGCCCAGCGCGATGGGCAGATCGTAATGCGATCCTTCTTTCATCACATCGGCGGGCGCAAGATTGACGGTCAAACGTTTCGCGGGAAGCGCGATGCCCAGCGCATGCAATGCCGCGCGCACACGCTCCTTGCTTTCGGCCACAGCCTTGTCCGGCAAACCGACAATCGTGAAGGCAGGCAAACCGTTTGAAATTTGCACCTGCACGTCAATGGATTGAACGTCTACGCCTTGAAACGCGATTGTGTTAATGCGTGCAACCATTATTTTAACTCCAAACAAGATAATTCTTTTTGCTTAGAATCTTCTCGGCCCTTGCATTCTTTCCATTGACCAAAAGCTTCACTTTTTAGCTCATAGAGGGGGCCATACACATCCCATGCGGACCCAATGCCTGTAAAAAGGTCTATTTCTTTGGCCCATGATTTTCCATTTTCAATGTCTATAATCGTAAGCAAATTATAGTCTAAAAATGTTTTTAAATATCTGTTTCCGAATTGGCACTCAAATTTGAATATTTTGTTATCGTGAAAAGCTTTAGGTGAAAAGAAAATATATCCTGCAACAGCTTGCTGGGGATTTTTCATTGGATCTTCTAATTTTGACCCTTGATACGCATTGCTCTTGTTCCAAATTATGAATGGCTGGAAAGAGAACTCGCCTTTTGTCCCATCACATTTGTAGGCCAGCATTTTAATGCCCGTATCTGCATTAGCTAAACTCGGAGCAATTAAAGTAAATATCAGGCTAAAAATCAGTATTTTAAATGTCATTTAATGTACCCAACAATCGTGAAAGCAGCCAAACCATTTGAAATCTGCACCTGCACGTCAATGGATTGAACATCCACACTTTGAAACGCGATTGTGTTAATGCGGGCGACCATTCACGCCTTCCAATTTTGATTGTATTTGTGTGCGCCATTCTAGAATAGAGATGCCCTTCTGTTCATACCGATGAATAATATCTATATTAATCCGTTCTGTTTTGTTGATATCTATATAAATTCTAAAATCTATTATTGCATCAGTATGTGCATATCTTTGTTCGTTATCACGAAACATTGAAATGCTATTAAGCTGGCTTTTGAAAACATCAATTAATTCATATTCAGCTCTTGCGAGCGTAAATTCCTGCCAACTTTGTTTATTAAAATATTTTTCTTTTTTTTCATCTGGAATTTTGGGATCAAACAACGCAATTACAAATTTTTCAAAATCTTCTTTTTTTGCATGATCTATAGGCCTTTCATCGCATACGCCATCATTGCTGATAAGACCTTCCGACATCTCCCAGTATTTAATGCATCCCCATTTATAGGTACAAGCCACGCAACCCATACCGGGTGTTTGATTACTGGTTTGAGTTTGAGAGAGATTGTGGGTTTTTATAACTATGCTCACTGCCAAAACCCAGGCGCCAAGTGCACATAATAAATACAGCTTTTTTGATTTCATTTAATATACCCAAGAATCGTGTTAATGCGGGCGACCATCCGGATCCTTGGCGCTTTGTTTTGCCGGAAGCTCTTTCTGTGTTTCCAGCTGTGCCGCATTGGGATTTTTGGGCGGGGACAAGAACAAGTACACGATAAAGCCCGTGGCCGTTATGACCGCCACTGTAATCGCCAGCAATCTAAGAAAATCTTTCATACACATATCCTTGCAACCATGCGTTTACTCAATCACAGGAACACAAGCGGTGCAAGAGCCCAAAATCAGTGGCTTTTCTGGATAGGGCCGTTTTTTGTATATGGACAAGCAGCGCGCAATTGCGCCTATATAAATTACTGGTTTCTAAAATTCGGGCGTCCAATGAGTATAAGTTCGCATCTTCCTCTTATCACCAAGCGTCCCGAGCGCGCGGACAATAAAATCGTTGTCGCCGGTGGCGGCATGGCCGCCCTTTTTACCGCCTATGAAATTCTGAAGCAGGCCAAAGACGCGCGCCGAAAAATCGGTGTTATCGTTCTGGCCGAAAAATTCAACGCACCCAGCATTGCCGGCAGCCATGTCGTTCTGGAACTTGAAGGAATGTTCAACGACAAGGTCACAAACCGTGCGGCGATCCACAATTTGCTGCGCGACGGCTTGCAAAATCTGGAGGCGCTTATCGAGCGCGAACAGATACAGAGCCGTTATAACAGAGGCTACGAGATTAAGGCACAATCGAACGAAACGCTGACGAAGCTTATCGACACGCTGATCTCGAAGAAAATCTATGACGAGCCCGAGATCACGGTGAATTCCCACGCCCAGAGCTTCCACCTGCCCGGCTATAACCACAGCATGCGGGTGGATTCGATCGGCCAGATAAACGTGCCCGAGCTTTTGACCGGCCTTGCAGACCGTATCACCCGCATGGGCGGGCAGATCCGGCTCGGCACGCAATATATGGGACAGGCGCAGCTATCTTCCGGCGACCATATGATCTACACCAGCGAAGGCACGCTGATCACACCGCACAAACCTTTTCTTGCCACGGGCGCGCAGCACCAGAATCTTCTGCCGCACTTCAATGCTGCAGCAAAAATGGTCTATACGATGGGTCTGGTCATGGGTCCGCTGCATCCCGCGGACGCTGCCATCGTTTCGGCCGGCCCTATGGCGTTCTGTGACGATGAAATGGACGGCGATGTTCTCTGGGGCGGGCTGGACGCACAAAATTATTTCACCTTCGGTTATGGCGATCTGGAATCCGCCAGCAACAGGGAAGAGCTGTTTCACGATATCAAGGGCATGCTGGACCAGATGTATCCCGGCCTGTCGGAGAAATATCCGCCGCGCGTCTGCTTTGGCCCGGTTCTGGTTTCCGAGAATGGCCTGCCCGCCGTGGGGCGGATGCAGGAATACGATGTTGCGGGCCGCTGGGGCCATTCCGGCATTGTGGCGGGTTCAACGGCCGCGCATGCCTATGCCCGCTGGATCGTGCATGAAAAGGATGACCAGCTGGCCATCTTTGAAAGCATGCAGCCCCAGAGCTTCGGCAACAAAAAGACTGTGCATCCGGCCAACCAGAACAGCTACGGCCCCGCGCCAAACATGCCGTTTCAGGCTTAACCCTTTGTTCATGTTTCTTTAAACCTCCATTCACCTTATAGGCGTACAACGGGAAGAGATACTTGGTTCTATCAACACAAGGGATTCACCCATGTCTGCCGTTACCAAAGAAGATGTCGCAAGACTTCACGCCTATCTGGTCGTGCCCGTAGCCGTTTCAGACGCGCTGCAAGCCGCGATGCCGCTCGAAGGCGAAACGCAATACGGCCTGCATGTGGCCCTTTCGGAAATCGATCCCGACTCCGCGCTTCTGGCCATCGCATTGTCTGCACACCGCATAGCCATCGATTACGCGCCGGATATTCCTGTGGCGGCCGCCTTGAAGATGGAAGCCAACCAGATCATCAACGATTACGCGCCGGACTGGCTCGCCCACTACCATTCTCACCCTGTTCAGGGCAACGACCTGTACGATCTTCTTTCGCACGTGCCCGAAGATCTGGAATCCATGGCGGACCTTCTGGAATCGCTTCAGGCGTCTATCCGTGACGAGGAAAATCCGGCGCATGCCCTGTGCGGGGTTCTCGCCATTCAGGCGCGCGCCCATATGGAGATTGCCGATTATGTCCTCACCGAAATCGAAAACGAGGACGTCGCGAACCTGGTGGATGATGAATCCTATGACGGTGTGTGCAAAGTGGCGCCACAGGCGATCACGGAAAGCGCACCGGGAAGCAACATCATACTCTTCCCCATGCACCGCCGCCGCTAGGCCCGTTATTCCGATACCATAGGTCCGATCTTTTTCCCGCCCAGAAGATGGATGTGGAAATGCGGCACTTCCTGTCCGCCGTTCAGACCGGTGTTGGCAATGCTGCGGAAACCCTCGCTGGCAATGCCCAGATCGTTGGCGACCTTGGATACAGCACGGTAAAAGCCCGCAATCTCTTCGGCAGAGGCATTGGCACCGAAATCGACGATAGATGTGTATTTGCCCTTGGGAATGACCAGAACATGGACGGGCGCCTTGGCGCCGATATCATGAAAAGCCAGCGCGAAATCGTCTTCATGCACCTTTTTGGCCGGAATTTCACCGCGCAGGATTTTGGCAAACACGTTGTTATCGTCATAGGCCATAAGGTTTCTCCTTCTTCTTTACAGCGGAGCGGTATTTATACTAGAAAAGCGCATGATCATCTACCCTGCAATCGACCTCAAAAACGGCCAGTGCGTACGCCTTCACAAGGGCGATATGGACGCGGTCACCGTGTTCAACGACGATCCTGCGGCGCAAGCGGTCGAATGGGCCAAGAACGGCTTCAGCTGGCTGCACGTGGTGGACCTCAACGGCGCGGTGGACGGCAAGCCAGTGAATGTCGAAGCGGTGCGCGCAATTATCGGCGCGGCTGACCTCCCTGTGCAACTTGGTGGCGGCATACGTTCCCTGAAGCAGGTGGAAGACTGGCTTTCCGAAGGTGTCTCACGGGTTATCCTAGGCACGGTAGCGGTGAAAAATCCGGAACTCGTGCGCGAAGCGTGCCGCCTCTTCCCCGATCAGGTCGTTGTTGGCATTGACGCACGCGGCACGCGCGTCGCTGTCGAAGGCTGGATTGAAGAATCCGATATGGAAGTCAACGCGCTTGCCGCAATGTTCGAAGACGCGGGCGTATCCGCCATCATCTACACCGACATCAACCGTGACGGCACCGGCGAAGGTCTGAACATGGCGAACACCATCGCACTCGCGCAATCGACATCCATTCCTGTTATCGCATCGGGCGGTGTTGCTTCCGTTGCCGATGTGCGCGCAGTACGCGCAGCAGAACCATACGGCGTTACGGGCGTTATTATAGGCACCGCGCTTTACAACGGCGCGATAGACCCGCAGCGCGCGCTTCAGGAAGCTTTGTAATGCTCAAGGTCCGCGTCATCCCCTGCCTTGATGTCAACAAAGGCCGTGTGGTGAAGGGCGTAAGCTTTGTCGACCTGATAGACGCGGGCGATCCGGTCGAACAAGCCAAGCTTTACAACGACCAGGGCGCAGACGAACTTACTTTCCTCGATATCACCGCCAGCCATGAGGGCCGCGACACGATCCATGATGTTGTGCGCCGTACGGCCGATTGCTGCTTTATGCCGCTCACCGTCGGCGGCGGCGTGCGCACGCTAGACGATGTGCGCAAGCTGCTCGATTGCGGTGCGGACAAAATCTCCGTCAACACCACGGCGATCAACAACCCGCAATTTGTAAAAGACGCTTCGAACAAATGCGGCAGCCAGTGCATCGTCGTCGCCATCGACGCGCGGAAAAAATCTGACGGTTCCGGCTGGGAAGTTTTCACCCATGGCGGACGCAACGCCACGGGACTGGACGCCATTGAATGGGCGAAACGCATGGCGGATTATGGCGCGGGCGAGATATTGCTGACCTCTATGGATCAGGACGGGCAGAAGACCGGATTCGATCTCGACCTCACGCGCTCCGTCGCGGATTCCATTTCCATCCCCGTCATCGCATCGGGCGGGGTCGGCACGCTGCAACATTTGATCGACGGCGTACAAAAAGGCCATGCCAGCGCCGTGCTCGCGGCTTCCATTTTCCACTTCGGCACATTCAAGATCGGCGAGGTAAAGAACGCCATGAACGATGCCGGCATTGCTGTAAGGATTTAACGATGAACGACATCATCAACGCTCTGTTCGAAACCATTGAATCGCGCAAAGGCGCAGACCCCGAAAGCTCCTACACCGCATCGCTGCTTGCAAAAGGCACAGCCAAAATCGCACAGAAGGTCGGTGAGGAAGCGGTCGAAACCTGTATCGAGGCGCTGCAGGGAGACAAGGAAAAACTTGCGCAGGAATCGGCCGACCTGCTGTACCACCTTATAGTCCTTTGGGCGGATCAGGGTCTGACACCGGACGACATCGCAAAAGTGCTGCAAAAGCGTCAGGGTACATCCGGCCACGACGAAAAGGCCGCGCGCGGTAAATAAGGTATTAGACTTCGCGCGCCGGATTACCAACGACAGTCTTGCCAGACGGCACATCTTTCAACACCACCGCACCGGCACCGATCTTTACATCATTGCCAATCACAACGGGTCCGATCAATTGCGCGGTCGCGCCGATCATAACGCGGTCGCCGACCGTTGCATGGCGTTTTTCGCCTTCACCTTTACCGCCCAGCGTCACGCCGTGGAATATGGTGCAATCATCGCCGATGACCGCGGTTTGTCCGATCACCACGCCCATACCGTGATCGATGAAAAGATTTTTTCCAATTCTGGCCTGCGGATGGATTTCAATTCCTGTCAGAATGCGGCCGATATTCGCCCAGAAACGCGCAAGCGCGCGTAGTTCCATCGACCAGAGAAACTGTGCCAGCGGATGGAACAGGAACATGATGTGAAATCCGGGATAGGCCAGAACGACTTCGAAGAATGTCGGGCGCGCGGGATCGCGGCGCTGGATAGATTCAATAAGCGACATATTACTCAAGACCTTCAAACAATGCGGTGGAAAGATAACGTTCGGCGAACGATGCCAGAACGACGACGATCATCTTGCCTTCATTCTCCGGACGCTGGCCAATTTGTGCGGCGACCCACAACGCAGCGCCGGAAGAAATACCAACAGGCAGGCCTTCGCTGCGCGCCACTTCGCGCGCGGTCTTGAAGGCGTCGTCATTCTCGACCTTTACAATCTCATCGATCAGTTTTGTATCGAGAATGCTCGGCACAAAACCAGCGCCGATACCTTGAATTTTGTGCGGGCTTGGCGCACCGCCGGAAAGCACAGGGCTAGCAGCGGGTTCAACGGCAATGGTTTTGAACGAAGGCTTCTTTTCTTTTAAGACTTGTGAAACGCCGGTAAGCGTACCGCCCGTCCCGACACCGGAAATTAGAATGTCGGCTTTGCCCGCCGTATCATTCCAGATTTCAAGCGCGGTCGTATTGCGATGGATTTCTGGGTTCGCAGGATTGTCAAATTGCGCGGGCGAAAAACTGTCCGGTGTTTCGGCAAGCAATTCTTCGGCTTTCGCAATTGCGCCCTTCATGCCTTTTTCCGGCGGCGTAAGCACAAGCTCCGCACCCAGGAACTTAAGCATTTTTCTACGTTCGATTGACATCGACTCCGGCATCGTCAGAATAAGGCGGTAACCTTTCGAGGCCGCGACAAAGGCCAGCGCAATTCCGGTGTTGCCTGATGTCGGCTCGATGAGAACTGTCTTGCCCGGCGTGATTTTGCCTGCACGTTCCGCGTCATCGATCATGGCGGCGCCGATACGGTCTTTCACGCTGCCCAGCGGGTTGAAGAATTCCAGCTTGGCGACGATGTCTGCCTTAACTCCATGGTCCTTGCAAAAGCGCGGCAAACGGATCAGCGGTGTGGCGCCGATTGTATCAAGGATGGAATCATAGATTTTTCCGCGGAATTCGGCCATGTCTTGCTCCTATTGCTGCCAAGCAATATAGCAGGCCCGCCGCAAAAGGAAACCGGCCTATTTCTTGGCGAAGAATTCCGGATTGATGTTCTTGTAATAATACAAGGACGTAACAGTATCGCCTTTCGAGCGCACCGAATACGGATGCTCACCGAACTTCACGTATCCCATGTTTTCATACAGAGCAATAGCGCCCGCCATAGTGTCGCGGACATCAAGATTGATGACGGCGTAGCCTGCTGTACGGGCTTTTTCTTCAACCGTTTCCAACAGCATGCGCGCCAGCCCGTGACCACGCGCCCAGGGCGCTACAAAATTCGTGGTCATCTGTACCATATGGCCCTGCGCCTCGTTGTTGGCGGGCGGGAGGATCAATTGCGTTGTGCCGCAGATCACACCGTCCAGACGCGCAACGAACAACCAGCGCGTGGGTGCGGCGATAACACCTTGCCAGTAGCGCTCCAGCATCGAACGTTCGGGAATGTGCAACCATCCGAAACCGCCGCCGCCTTCGATTGCGGCATCCGTCGCGTCGCACAGATCGTTGAGATCGGCCTTGCTCAAAGGATCGATGATGTGATCGACGGTCACGCTGGGTGTTTTGGTTTTCAGATTTGTCTGGTCGTTCATCGTGTGCCCCTTGATGTTACGGTTTCCAGTGAACAAAGCCACGGATCAAATCCAATCCTGCGCTTTGGCTTTTCTCCGGGTGGAACTGACACCCGATCATATTGTCGCGCGCGACGATGGCGGTAAATTTCTCGCCATAGCTGCACCATGCGGCAACATGCGCAGCGTTCTTACAGTCAAACACAAAAGAGTGAACAAAATAAAAATCAGGCAGGCTGCCATCAGGTTTTTTTGTGATGCCGCGCAGCACGTCGTGCGGCGCATTGTCGTTAATCTGCAAACCGTTCCAGCCCATATGCGGGATTTTCAAATCTTTGTTCGCAGGCTCCATCTTGCGCACATCGCCCGGAATCCAGCCAAGCCCTTGGTGTTCGCCGAATTCCAGACCGCGGCTGGCCATCAACTGCATGCCGACACAAATTCCGAAAAAGGGAACGCTTTTGCGCAAGACCGCTTCTTCCAGCGCCTCGACCATACCGTTAACCTTCTTCAGGCCGCTGATACAATCGCCGAACGCGCCTTGTCCGGGTAGAACAATCCGGTCGGCCTTTGCAACGTCTTCCGCCTTGTCCGTGATAACGACATCGGCGGCCAGCCCCTCTTCCGCCAGGACATGCGAAAACGCCTTGGCGGCCGAACGCAGGTTGCCGGACCCGTAATCGATAATCGCGATGCGTTGCTGGCTCATAAATCTTTACTTTCAAAAAGAAATTGTGCTCTTGTACCCTGAATTTGCAAGGATTGTCACCCATGAATATAGGTTTTTATAAATGGTCGGAAACGGACGCGGCGACAAAAGATCGCCTGCTCTCCCGCGCACAGGCCGATATCGCGGATATTTCGGCAAAGGTCCGCCCGATCCTCGATGCGGTGAAAGAACGGGGTGACAAAGCGCTCATTGAATTTGCCTGGAATTTCGACAAGGCGGAGTTGAAATCCCTCAAAGTTACCGAAGAAGAATTCACCGCAGCGCGTCAAAGCATCGATCCGAAGATGAAGGAAACGCTGGAACGCTGCATCGCCAATGTCCGCAAATTTCACCAAGAACAGATGAACCGCGTGGAAGAACCGTGGATGGTGGAAATAGAACCCGGCGTCTTCGGCGGCGAAAAAGTAACACCGATCACATCCGTTGGCCTTTACGCGCCAGGCGGTAAAAACCTTTACCCCTCTTCGGTCTACATGCTGGCCGTTCCGGCCGTCGTTGCAAAAGTGCCGAACATCATCATCTGTACGCCGCCGCGCGCCGATGGCAGCGTTAGCGATGTCATTCTGGTGGCGGCCGAATTGTCCGGTGTCAAAGACGTCTACAAAGTCGGCGGCGCGCAAGCCATCGCGGCGATGGCATACGGCACGCAAACAGTGCCAAAAATGCACAAGGTGCTCGGCCCCTGCTCGCCTTTTGGCGCCGCTGCCAAGCAAATGGTCGGCGGGCTCATCAATCCCGGTATGCCGGCGGGTCCTTCCGAAGCCATTATCCTGTGCGACGAAAGTGCCGACCCGGACAACACAATTCTGGATGTTCTCAATGAAGCCGAACATGGCCCTGATTCCGCAGGCCTTCTCATCACACATGATGCGAAGCTTGCAGAATATGTGCATGGCGGTCTTGGAAAGGCGATTGCAGAATTGCCCGAGCCGCAACGCGGATATCTTTCCACCAACATGGAATCCTATTCCGGCGTAATATTGACAGACAGCCTCGAGCAATCGATCGAACTTACAAATCTCTACGCCGCAGAACATGTTCTGCTGAAAGTGCGCGATGCGGATGCAATACTGCCGAAAATTATCAATGCCGGCGAAATTTTGATCGGTGAGAATTCGCCGTCTTCACTCGGCAATTACGGGATAGGCACAAACCATGTCCTGCCGACTGGCGGTATGGCGCATTCTTATTCCTGCACCTCGGTGTGGGATTTTCTGAAGCGCATCACAATTGCAAAAGTCGACGCACAGGGTTTGAACGCGCTGACACCCGCGATCACGGCGATGGCCGATTACGAAGGTTTCCCCGCACACGGAAATGTCATTCGGAAACGCAAAATCTACAACCAATAAAAAAACCCCCGCAAAATGATCTTTGGCGGGGGTTTTTCATTTTAGCGTATTACGCGGAACGTGAAATACTTCGTATGATCGGCTCGCGTATCGCGGTGATTGCCGCCGGCCGTGGCCGCAGCCCACGAAATAACAGCCGACACCAGCGAGCTTGCCGCCGCAAAGAAGGCGAAGATCACTGTGGCGTTCTTTTCCGCAGCAGGGATATCGGCAATGCGTCTCGCATCTTCAACGGGGTTATCCGTCAAAGCCGCTATCGATGTCACCGCGCCGACCGCAATAACAACAAGCACTGTTGCAAGCGCCCAGACGACAAGACCGTGCACGCCGTCACGCATATCGCTTTCATGCGCCGTTGCATTTACATCGGCGATAGGCGTGCGCATGCGGCCAGCCAGATATCCGCCTGTCAAAGACGAAATGATCTGCACCCAAAGCAGCCAGATACCGGTGCCGAGCACGAATCCCGGCGTGATGTTCGCGTCCGCACTCAGTTGCGGCGAGGTTTGCGTAAGACCCACAGCGGCGCCGAATTGCAGAAGAACGGTGGTGATTGCCAGAGCCACGACAGTGCCTGCAACAATTGCACCCCATTCAATATAGGAACGATTTTCCATGGCGGCCTCTCTTAATGCAGGCCGAGGAACGAGAGGATAGCCATCACAACGACGACCAGTCCGACGAGATAAATAATAGAATTCATGACTTTCTCCTTTAGAAATCTTTTAATCAACCGAGTCTGTTAACGGACAAGATTGTCTAAAGTTCCGAAAGGAAAAGAATGTCTTACAGGGCGCCCTTGGTCGAGGGCAACTGTCCTTCGGCACGCGGATCATGCTCGGTGGCCATGCGCAGCGCCTTGGCGAACGCCTTGAACACGCTTTCTATGCGGTGATGGTTGTTATCCGCATACAGGTTTTCGACATGCAGCGTGATGCCGCCCGCTTGTGCCACTGCATGGAAAAATTCCTGGAACAGTTCCGTTTCCATCTGCTCGCCCAGCCGGTCGATGGTGAAGCAAACCTTCCAGACAAGGAAGGGGCGGTTGGAAAGGTCGAGCGCCACGCGCGAAAGCGCCTCGTCCATCGGCACATAGGAATGGCCGTAACGGCGGATGCCCATTTTGTCGCCCAGCGCCTGCTTGATCGCTTGGCCCAACGCAATGCCCGTGTCTTCCACCGTGTGGTGGGCGTCGATCTCGAGATCGCCCCTGCAGGAAACGGTCAGGTCAAACAGGCCGTGCTTGGCCAGCTGCTCCAGCATATGGTCAAAGAACGCCACGCCCGTGTTTATGTCGGATTTGCCCGTGCCGTCCAAACCGATGGAAAGATTAATATCCGTCTCCTTGGTCTTGCGGCTCACGTCTGCGGTGCGGTTGCTCATAATTTCAAAATCCTTGCTTTTAATGCGGACCGACCCTATGGTCTGCGCCCATTACATAACAAATTATAAAAAACTATTCGAGAGAGAATATTAATGTCGATCGCCAAACTTCTGCAGGCCGCCGCACTGAGCGCCCCTTTTCTGACAGCAACGCCCGTACAGGCTAACATTGGTCCGGCCGTGGGAACAATGGTTATCCCTAAAGAGCTTCCGGCGCCTTTACCTGCGCCGGAGCTAGAAGGCAACCGGTCCCGCTGCGCCATGCGGATTGTATCCTTCTTCAGCGATGAAAATATAAATGATATCGATGCGGCGCTCGCCAAAGTCGGCCGCTGGTTTGAAGACCGCTATCTTATCGGCCCCTCTTTCAGCAAGTATAAAGCCGGCACCGAAGAGGGCCGCGCTTTTCTGGCAAAAGATCCGGGCAACGTGATCGCAGCGATTGAAATTTATCAGGGCCATGTCGCGCTGATGCATGAGACAGCACCGGAACATGGAAAGCTTTTCGAATCCACCGAAGGCAAAACCATGAATTGGCTCTGGCACGTTTCGGACAGCACGATGCAGGGCCTGACGCAGCAGATCGCAACCGGCTGTCGTCCTTCTTTATAGATTACACTTCGTCTTTCTGGACCGTGTTGGTGGCAGGATCGATTTTATCGGTCATGTGGTTCGTTTGCGGCTGTCCGCGCGTTTTGACAATCGAAAGAATAATGCCACCGGCCAACACGCCGACCGTCATGCCGAGCGAAAGGAACGCGGGCACGTGGTCTTTGGTGAAATACACATAGATCACCTTCAAGCCGATAAGGATCAAAACGATGGACAGCGAGTATTTCAGATACTCGAAACGGTGGATGATATGCTCGATGGCAAAGAACATCGCACGGAGGCCGAGGATAGCGAAGATGTTGGCCGTGTATACGATGTAAGGATCCGTTGTAACAGCCAGCGCGGCCGGAACGGAATCAAAGGCGAACATGACGTCGGTCAATTCGATCGTGCAAAGCGCGAGGAACAGCGGCGTTGCGTACCAGACCATTTTGTCTGAGCCGACAGACTCGCGCATGTGTACAAAGAAGTTGTTACCGTGGACTTGATCATCCACACGCAGGTGTTTCTTCAGAAAACGCACGAAAGGTTTTTGCGTGTAATCTTCCTTTTCTTCCGTATCGGTCTTCAAAAGCTTGATGCCGGTTATGATCAGGATAACCGCAAAAACAACCAGAACCCAGGCGTATTGCTGCACCAGTACGGAACCCGCAGCAATCATGATACCGCGCAGGACAACCACCCCGATGATGCCCCAGACCAGAACGCGGTGCTGGTATTGGCGCGGAATGGCGAAGGATGAGAAGATAACGGACATAACAAACAAATTGTCCATAGAAAGGCTGAGCTCGAGCAGCCAGACTGTGTAATAGTCCGCCGCCTGTGCGCCGCCGTCGTTATACCAAACCCACAAACCGAACATCAGGCCAAGCGAGGCATAGATCGACGCCAGACGCAGCGATTCATTCAATTCAATAACATGGTCTTTTTTGTTCAGAACGAACAGGTCGACAAACAACAGGGTGAAAACAAAGCCGAAGAAGGCAAACCATATCCAGACCTGATGGCCAAAGAAGTCCTGGGTCAGGAATTGGGTAAGTGTCGTAAGATCCATAAGTTGCAGGCCCTGTTGGTTTATTGCGTGATTTTGGCCATCGTACAGGGCGATAGGCGGCAAAACAACCCCTGCCCTTGACGTATATTACATTTCCTTTAGATATCTGGCCATGACACAAAATAATTCCCCTTTTAATTCTGCCAACTGGCACGCCACAACGATTTTGGCCGTACGCAAGGGCGATCAGGTTGTGATCGCGGGCGATGGGCAGGTTTCCATGGGCCAGACCGTGCTGAAGTCGAACGCGCGCAAAATCCGCCGCCTCGGCAAGGAGGGTAAGATTATTGTCGGCTTTGCCGGAGCCACCGCTGACGCGTTCACCCTGTTCGAACGTCTGGAGGCCAAGCTCGAAGCCCATCCCGGCCAGTTGACCCGCGCCTGCGTGGAGCTGGCGAAAGACTGGCGTACGGACAAGTACCTGCGTCGTTTGGAGGCCCTCATGGCCGTATGTGACAAGGACACATCCCTGATCCTGACAGGTACAGGCGACGTTGTGGAACCGGAAGACGGTATTATAGGTATCGGTTCGGGGGGCAACTACGCTCTCGCTGCCGCACGCGCGCTGGCGGACCGCCCTGATCTGGACGCCGAAGCGATTGCGCGCAAAGCCATGAAAATCGCCGGCGATATCTGCGTGTACACCAATCACAACGTTGTGCTGGAAAAACTTTAGGGAAATTCCGCCTTTTTACTTGCGAGCCATTCTCACTTTCTTTATGACAGACCCTCGAAGTTTAGACGTAGAAGACTAAGGGTGTGTCATGGAAATAAGAGAACAAGTTAACCTGATGCTGTTTGCAAACAGCATCCCGAAAAATTCCGTGTGCGGCGTTAGCCGCGGCAATGACGGCTCGCTGAGCGTAAGCTGGAAAACGGCACAGATGCGCGAGAGCCGCGAAATCCAGATGTCTTTCGGCACTGTGGAAGTTAACGATCTTGCCGAGAAATATTTGACGGCGGCCAATCCGGACGCAAAGACGAACACGCCGAAAATCACTCAGGCGCCCGCACCGTCCATCAACGCGCACATTGTCGAACCGACCTGATTAACAGCTTGAATCTCACACAAACGGCTCTAGATTACGCCGTATGAAAGACGCAAAGATTCTCGACACTCCATCATTCTCGCCGCGCGAGATTGTATCCGAACTCGACCGCAATATTATCGGACAAAAAGACGCCAAACGTGCTGTGGCCATTGCGCTGCGCAACCGCTGGCGTCGCATGCAGCTCGACGGCGTGATGCAGGAAGAAGTCTATCCGAAAAACATTCTGATGATCGGCCCGACGGGCGTCGGCAAAACCGAAATAGCGCGCCGTCTCGCAAAGCTCGCGCACGCGCCGTTCGTGAAAGTCGAAGCCACCAAATTCACCGAAGTCGGCTATGTCGGCAAGGATGTGGAATCCATCATCCGCGATCTCGTCGAGGTAGGACTTCACATGACGCGCGAAAAAATGCGCAAGAGCGTGCAGGCGCAAGCCGAGATCTATGCGGAAAACCGCGTGCTCGATGCGCTGGTCGGTGAAACCGCCGGCGAAGCGACGCGCCATTCTTTCCGCGAACGCCTGCGCAAGGGCGAACTGAATGACAAGGAAGTCGAGTTGGACGTCGCTGACAGCAGTAACCCGCTCGGTGGCTTCATGGACATTCCGGGCATGCCCGGTGCCAGCATGAGCATGGTCAACCTTGGCGATATGTTCAAGGGCATGGGCGGCAAGACAAAACGCAAGCGCATGACCGTGGAACAATCCTACGATCTTCTGATCGCCGAAGAATCCGACAAGATGCTGGATGACGATAAACTTACGCAACAGGCGCTCAGCCTTGTCCAGCAGAACGGCATCGTCTTTGTCGATGAAATCGACAAGATCGCGGCGCGTCAGGACATGCGCGGCGGCGATGTCTCCAGAGAAGGCGTACAGCGCGACCTTCTGCCCCTGATCGAAGGCACGACCGTTTCCACAAAATACGGCCCGGTAAAGACAGACCATATTCTCTTCATCGCATCCGGCGCGTTTCACTACGCAAAGCCTTCCGATCTTCTGGCGGAATTGCAGGGCCGTCTTCCCATCCGCGTGGAGCTCCGCGCACTGACGCAGGAAGATTTCAAACGCATCCTTACCGAAACCGATGCCTGCCTTATCAAGCAATACAAAGCATTGATCGGCACCGAAGGCGTCGATCTGGAATTTACCGAAGACGCGATCGATGAAATCGCCCGCCTGGCGTTTGAGGTAAACGAAAGCGTTGAAAATATTGGCGCGCGCCGCTTGCTTACCGTGATGGAAAAATTGCTCGACGATATTTCCTACACGGCGTCTGATCGCAGCGGTGAGAAAGTCGTTATCGATGCGGCGTATGTTCTGAAGAATGTTTCCGAACTCGCCAAGAACGCAGATCTCAGCAAATTCATACTTTAGGTTATCGCATTGCCTGTTGCGGAGCGGATGGAAACAGATCCATCTGTTTTGCAAGGCCATAACTCGGCACCCGCCACAAGGATGGATCGGCAACGGTTAGCTGCGATGCGTTGTGAATGAACATGGACACGCGAAGCTCGCCGAATTGCGCGGGCTTTGACCGCATACCCGGGTGAAACGGACGCGCGGCGATCAGCATCGTCTCATTGTCTTCGATGTTTTTCTCGATAGCATGCGCCAGATCGGTATTGAATTTGTCGCAGACAATAACCGGGATAACGCGCTGCCAGCGGCCTTCGATCTTCACGCGTTGCTCCTCGCATCCGAATTTGCGGTGCCCTTTCTCAGAGATGCCCAGATCGGTAACCGGACGAACTACGGTGATGATGGGCGGCGTGTCTTTGCCTTCATCCTGATATTTGAAATCGCGTGAACGGGCATAAAGCTTTTCGTAACGGTCGCTTCCTTTATAGAGTTTGCCCCATTCCACGGCGCGGCCCTGATAATTGACCATGATTTCGGCGGCAGCGTCGCTCTCGATGCCTCCGAAGTTCTTGTCGATGAATTTCACAAGTTCTTTCAACGAACCGAACGGCTGGATGTCTTTCTGGTTTAGCGCGGCCTTCAACAATTCTTCGGAAAGATAGCCGCGTTTCGGGAAGCGGTCGACAGGGGCGGACCCCAGCGGAAAATTGACACGCACATGGATAGCGCCGTCTTTGAGGGTTGTGTATTCGCTGTTCTCGCGGTGGATGGCTTCAAAGTCAGCGGGGCATCCGTCCTTGTGGCTGGAGCTGCGGTTCTTTACAAAAGTCGCGGGGATGGGGTCGGTGTTGCCTTTGGCTTGCACGGCGCGGCGCCAATGAAACGTACAGCCGCAATCGTCGTAAACGCATCCGTATTTGTAAGCATAGCGCGAGCCTTCGGTCACCGATGCGGCATGAACCATGCCGACCAGCGTGCCGCTCTCTTTATCAAGACCTTTCACGCGCTTCATGGTCCACCCTGATACGCTAATATTGGGAAAAAATCAAACAATATGCAAAATGACGGTCTTGTTTTTTATAGGCGCTGATCCGATAGTTGATCCCAATGGCCTGTTTTTTAAAGATATTTGTCCTGCTTTCGGGGGTTCTGGCCTTTTTGGGGCCATCCGCGGTTGCGGCCAGCACAGACAAGGCTGCCCCGCCGAGCCTTCTCAAAATCGTCCGTCCCGTGGCATTCCGCCTGCCGGTGGATTGTGTGGTCGGCAAGGATTGCTGGATGCTCAATTATCCGGACGCCGGACCCGCGGATGATGGCAAAGCGATAGATCCTGCCTGCGGCGCACGCACCTATGAAGGGCATAAAGGCACCGATATTGCGATTGCCGATGCTGCGGCCATGAAACGCGGCGTGAATGTTCTGGCGGCGCGGGATGGCACTGTTTTGCGGGTGCGGGATGGCGAGGACGATCATTTCCCGATAAGCGCTGAACAACTGGATACGATCAAGGCCAATCAGAAGGAATGCGGCAACGCGGTTCTGATAGACCATGGCGACGGCTGGCAAGGCATGTACTGCCACATGAAGCGCGGATCGATTGCCGTTCAACCGCAACAGAAAATCAAGGCGGGCGAGAAAATCGGACAGGTCGGCGCATCCGGCATGACGGAATTTCCGCATATACATCTGGGGCTAACGAAAGACGGAAAAATCATGGACCCTTTCACAGGACGCGATCTTTCAGAACCTTGCGGCCCCTCCTCCACATCGCTGTTCACAAAATCCTCCGGCCTTTCCTATCAGCCGCTATCATTCATGCACACGGGCTTTTACAGTGCACCAGTGACACTAGATCAAATTGATCAAGGCATAAAGGCACCGGACACATTATCGTCTAATGCCGATGCGCTTGTGTTTTATGCCGTGCTTCTCGGTGTGCGGGATGGCGATAACATCACACTGAAAATCATGGGGCCTGATCAAAAAGTTTTCGCGGAAACGAAACATACGATGGATAAAAACCGTGCACGACAGATGCTGTTTGTCGGACGCAAAATTCCCGAATCGTCTCCGCTGCCCGAAGGACTTTATACAGCGAGCGTGGATGTTGTGCGCAAGCACGCTGGAAAAGATGCTGAAACTTTTTCGAACATAAAAACTATCACGATTGAAAAAACTCAATAGTCGCGGTTGCGCTTGAGATAAAGATAGCACGCACCTGTGCCGCCATCTCGCTGTACGGCCGGATAGGCTTTCAGCACGAGCCCGCGCAGCGGCGCAATCGAAAGCCAGAGCGGAAGTTTTTGTCGCAATATTCCGGTGGTCCTTTCGGCATCGTTAAGGCCGCCGCCGCGTGAGAGTCCTTTGCCCGTTATTACGAGCACGCATCTCTTGCCGCGCGATTGGGCACCGATAACAAATTCATTTAACCGGCGATGCGCCTCGTCTTGTGTGCAGCCATGCAGATCCAGCTTGCCTTCGATCGGCATCTGCCCGCGGCGCAGCCGGGCATCGGTCCGTGCATCTAGCTGCGGGATATAATCTTTAAGGGGCGTGGTTTGCGATTGTGGCAATGGCACAGTGGGCGCAAGGCTTACGTCAGAAGGCGCGACATTTTCTGTCTTTTTTTGTTGCGGTGCGGCGTGTACATCGCGCTCAAGCGCTTCCCAGTCCGGCTCTTCCAGCGGATCTATATCCCGCGTGAATTCCTTCCAGAGAAGGAAATCCGCATGGTCCAGACCGCCGCCGCGCCCGCCTGCGCCTCTACCGTCCGAAGGCTTCCCAGATCCCTTGCCCATAAGGTGTCTTCTCCCAAAAACTTTTTCTTTTCCGGTGCGTTGGGTATAATAGAACAAAGAAATGGACTCCTGCCACATGATTTCCCCTGCTTTGTCGCGCCTTGCCTTCCTATGCGTAGCCGTTATGTGCGCTGTAACCTGCCTCCCTGTAAACGCGTCTGCGCAGGAAACCACCACGGGCGAGGATGTTGCTATCGCCTTCTTCAAGACCGGCGACAGCAATCCGGATTTCGACCTTTGGGCGAAGAGTTCAAAGGAATATAAAGTCGCACCCCCCGCACGCGCGGATGAAGCTTTGTTCAATGAAAAACAGCGGCTATTCACGAAATGGCGGGCTTATGATCCGGATGCGGATGTTTTGAATGTTTCCGGCAATGTCCGTGTGGAATTGAAAGCCGTAACGCTGAAAAGCGGTGAGGAGCAATTCTGGATGTACATGATCTTCCCGGAAGGCGATGTCACTTACTTCCCGTACAAATTTCTCGAATATCATTTCGCTGTAATCCCGCAACAGATTGAAACGCTGATGATCCAGCAGCTTCAAAAAGAACAATACGATATGATTTTATCATCGTTTTCCGGCTCGCCTGCCGGCAACGCCGTACTCCATCTGCAATTGAAACCCGCCCGTGCTTACATGCAGCAGCCTTATATTATCGACAATAAAGAGCAATGGGCTCTGCTCTGCGATATCGCCACCATGTCGCTTATCTCCGCGAGAGCGGGCAAAACGATGTGGAATTACGGCGCGGACTGGTATGTATCGCCTGTAACACAGGAATTGCGGGACCTGTACCAGCAGCCCACAGGAAGCGCCGGGACGCCGGCCCAATAATTCCGTGTACGGGTTTGTATCTATGTGATTTTCCTGATGATTCAGGTCTCATATCGCAATAATATTTCAATGTGCTATAATATTCTTAAGGTTATTTACGCTCGGAAGGATACTGTTTCGTGTTTTCGCAACTCGGCCCTTTGTTTAAAAGCCATCTCCGCCAGGCGGAGAAAAGCGACGCACGCCTTGAAATCCGCCGGGATGAACGTCAGGAGCATGGCCAAAAGCAGGAACAAGAACAGTCGGAAGACTCTGGCAACAGCCTGTGGGAAGACAGCACGGCCGTGAGCGTGGAAGCCCTGAAGGCTTTTTTGATTGAATTCCTGCGCAACCGCGGCGATGAAGTGCCCGAAGCCCCCCCATTGGCAGAGGCCGCTAGTGTCCAGACCGCGCCGGAACTTACCCCCGTCAACACACGTACGGCGCGCGCCGTAGCGGCGTACAGCTCTACCGCTGCACATGCAGCGCAGCCGCCTGTTCTGCCTGAAACCCCGCAGAATTCCGCCAATACCGAACCACCTGCCGATCTTGTAAGCCTTCTTGCGGCCGATGAAATACGTACGATGCATGTTTTGATAACAGAGCTGGAAGGGCTCAGTCGCCAAGGCGTGCAAACGCTTGTGATAGAAAAAGCGGAAACATTCTTGTCGGCGTTGGTTCTGGCTGTACGTGCGAAGCAGCTTGAAATGGCCGGCGCCTAATCTTTCAGCCTGTAGCCATCGTCGTCTGTCAGCAATATCGCCGGCCTAGACGGGTCGTCTTCAATTTTTTGCCGCAAACGGTATATGTGTGTTTCCAGCGTATGGGTTTCCACCCCTTCTGCGTAGCCCCAGACTTTTGTGAGCAAGGTTGGACGCGACAGGCTGGAAGGCGCGGATTCCTTGATGGCCAGCAGAATGGCAACCTCTTTTTCCGTGAGCCGCACCGGAGATTTGTCAGGTGCAATCCAGAGACTTTCGCCCGTATCAAGCACATATTCCGCAATCTCCAGACGGTCAGGCATCTGGCGCAATTCCGCCAGTGCGCGTTCAATAGCCTCCGCCAGCACCGCGGCCTTCGTTGGGATTTTCAGAATCCGTACGCCTGCCTCACCGGATGCGCCTTCACCCAGCCGGATGATCCGCTTGCCTGTCGAAACCGGCAAGACAGCGTTTTTGTCGACAATCCAAAGCGCAGCGTCTTGTGAATCCCCATCCTCAGGCAATGGCTGCGCCCCGGCCAGCGTAACAATCCGGCCCAGATAGGCCCGAACGGCCTTATCCCCGGCAAAAATGGCTATCGATGGTACGGAAGGCGCGGCCATGATCCCTTTCGAAGCGTATAAACAGCTATATCCTTGTCTAACCCATTGATTTTACATTGTCCAGCCGTGCTGATATGTGCATCGCGTTTGGCATGTCTATTGCAAATACCAAGGAATGTTTCAACACGCCACCGCCTTCAGCGCCAGCCCTGCCCCCGCCAAAGCCGAATCCGGCTATCCGGCATGGCGCGCTTCCATGGAGAAAACGGTCAGCCGCATGCAGGGCGAGCCGCGCACCGCAGGCCCCATCCCCTCTTTCGGACGGATGGTGAATGCAAACACGGTTGTCGCACAATCCTATGCCCCAAGCCATGCGGACCCTGCGCAGGCGACGGGTCTTGCGTATGAAACAGCGCCCAACAACGATGAATACACGTTTGAAGACCTCGTGGATATGATCAACCCGCTTCACCATGTCCCGGTGATTGGCAATATCTATCGCAAGCTTACCGGCGACACGATCAAGCCGATGAGCAACATCATCGGTGGCGGCGTATTCGGCGGCCCGATCGGAGCGATAGGTAGCACCATCAACACATTGGTGAAAAGCACGACAGGCAAAGACATTGCAGAGAATGCGTTGGCCATAGCGGGCTTTGAAACAACGGGCGATACCGCAAAACCAAAAATTGCATACGACATACAAGACGACAAATTGGCCAATGCCAACTCAAATCACAGCAACGCGGACGCGATAAAAGCCTACACCACGGCTGATGGCCACCGTAATTTTTCCGCGCGCAGCAACAGCCAGACAAGCTGGAATATCTAAACAAGAATTATTTTCGCGCGCCGAAAAGTGCTGTGCCGATACGCACATGGGTGGCGCCCGCAGCGATAGCCTTCTCGAAATCGGAAGACATGCCCATGCTCAGCTGTGAGAGCCCTGATCTGTCCGCGATGTTTTTTAGCAGCGCGAAGTGAAGCCCTGCGGGTTCATCCGCCGGTGGTATGCACATAAGGCCGATGACATTTATTCCGCGCGCACGGCAATATTTTAAAAATGCAGCGACATCGCGCGGCGCAATGCCCGCCTTCTGCTCTTCTTCGCCTGTGTTGACCTGTATAAGGCACGGCACATCCCTGCCCTGCTTTTTGATTTCATCCGATAAAATATCGGCGAGCTTTTCGCGGTCTAGCGTTTCTATGCAGTCGAAGAGCGCAACAGCATCTTTGGCTTTGTTCGTCTGCAACGGGCCGATTAGATGCAATTTTACATCGGGAAATTTTTCCTTGAGCTCCGTCCAGTGTGATTGCGCTTCCTGTACCTTGTTCTCGCCGAAGAGACGCTGCCCGGTGGCGAGCGCCGCTTCCAATGCTTCGCGCGGCTGTGTTTTCGAAACCGCCGTCAGGGCGACGCTGTGCTCCACGCGGTTTGCGCAGCGCTCTGCCTTGCGGATCTGCTTATAGATGTCTTCGAAATTGTCTGCGATCTCTTGCATGGCCCTACTCTAGATTTCATGTGCGCAAAAAGAAAGAGGCACCCGAAGGTGCCTCTCCCGAATTTATATTCAGCTTCGATTAGAAGTTGAACTGAACGCCACCGAGAACGGACGTACCGTCGATGTCGTCGCCGCCTGTTACGTCGGCATCAACATACTGAACGGAACCGCGCAGCGTCAGGCCTTGCGTCAGCGTGTAAACCACGCCGCCAGCATAACGGTCTGCTTCGATAACATCTTCAGCATCTTTGTTCAGGTAGGAAACGCCGAACTGGAAAGGACCGGTCGTGTAGTCAGCGCCGACAACGATCGTGTCTTGCTCAACATCTACACCACCAACATCGCCTTCAGCTTCCGTGTAGGCAGCGCCAACACCGAATGCACCGATGTCGAAGTCTGCACCAACGTTCCACTCATTGTCGTCTTCGTCTTCGCCTTGGCCGTAACCGCCGCCGACTGCAAAGCCAACATTGTTGAACGTGCCTTCGTAACGGAGAGCGCCTTCGTAGAATGCGCCATCGGCGTCATCTGCGAAACCAGCCGTGCCGGAAGCGGAGTCAATATCGCCAGGGCCATCGTTGATTTCAGGCGTGAACGACGCACCGAATTGGAAACCAGACCAGTTCGGGGAGAGGTACGTTACTTTTTCGGACGTGCCCGTTGTGTCGTTGTCGTAGTCGAGGCCATCGCCAGCGAGGAACGCGTCAGCGGCTACGCTGTCCGCGTTGAACGGGTTGATGTACTGACGGAGACCGTCGATGTTGGCATCAGCCGAAGGAGCAGCAACCTGCAGGAGGTATGCGGCGCCATCTTCGGAACCGAGGTTCACGCGGCCGAGGGAAGAAGCCAGGTACAGGTAGGATTCTTCAACCGTGTTGGCGTCATCGCCACCATCGGCTTCGAGTTCAGCGTGAAAACCGTACGTCAGACCATTGTCAGCCGTGCCTTCAGCGTTGAAGTGCAGTTCGGATTCGCGCAGCATGTCGAAGTCACGAGCGTCATCTTCGTTATCGGCCCAGCCGATGTAGTTTTTCGTGTGACCGCCAACCGTAACGTCAACTTGAGCCATCGCAGGTGCAGCGGCAAAAGCAACGCCGACGAGGGCAGCACTGCAAAGCAGAATTTTTTTCATTTTCATTCCTCCAAATTTTTGAACGATTTCTTAGAAAGACCAGAACAGGTCGCTGTAAGAAAACCACCCGGAACCCTCCGAGTGATGCGTCAATTTAGTCCCATCCGCTGAGTCTGGTCAACGCGAGCAAACGTGGATAAATGATTTTGGTGGGGGCCTGTTGCAATTCTGCCACAATAAGGCGTACAGCCGTTAAGTGCGTTATGTAATTATATTTTTCGGTTTCCGCGCGACTGAAAAATGGCGGATTTCCTGATATCTGCGCACAACTTGGGACGGCTCGGGCAGGGGCCTTGAGCGCCGCCTGAGGGCATGCTAAGCAATCCAAAGATTAACAGCAAGGCCAGTCGGCCGAGGAGTCCGTTATCATGGTATCGCGTATTCAATCCCTTCTGGTCGTCATACTATTGCTGGCCAGCGTTGTTTTCATAACGTCATGCGACAAGTATCGCGGCGAGGCGAAATACCCGACGGGTTATGACCGCACGACAACGGACGGCGATATTTACGGCGAACGCCAAAGCATTTTCGGCGAGGGCGGCCTCAGCATTCTCGGCGGCAAGGACAAAGAAAAGAACGATGGCTCGAACGGCATCGGCGTGAACTCCTATCTGTGGCGCGCTGCGCTCGACACGGTAACTTTCATGCCTCTGGCATCGGCAGACCCGTTTGGCGGCGTCATCATCACCGACTGGTACACCGCGCCGGAAAAACCGGACGAGCGTTTCAAGGTGAATATCTTCATCCTCGACAAGCAGCTTCGTTCCGACGGCGTAAAGGTTAAAGTCTTCCGCCAGGTGCAGAAGGGCGGCGCATGGAGAGACACCACTGTCGCCGACAACACCGGCCCGCAGATGGAAGACGCCATCCTGACCCGCGCCCGCCAGCTTCGCGTGGCCGACATGGGCGAGGAATAAGACACGCTTTATATAAGAATGTTTCAAGGATCCCGGCGAAAGCCGGGATTTTCTTATTCTCCTTGATTTCCGCAGCACGCGCGCCTTAATAGGTGTTCGAAATTAATAAAGGGCGTGAGATATGAGTCGGTACAACATCAAGGAAACCGAAACCAAATGGCGGAACCGCTGGGCGGATGACAAAGCCTTTGAGGTAACGGAAGATCCTTCCAGACCGAAATACTATGTTCTGGCAATGCTGCCGTACCCGTCGGGGCGTATCCATATCGGCCATGTGCGCAACTACACGCTCTCGGACGTCGTCGCCCGTTACAAAAAGGCACAAGGCTTCAACGTGCTGAACCCGATGGGCTGGGACGCCATGGGCCTGCCGGCGGAAAACGCCGCCATGGAACGCAACGTCCACCCGTCCGACTGGACCTATTCCAACATCGCACAGATGAAAGCGCAGATGCTTTCGATGGGTCTTGCCATCGACTGGTCCCGCGAAGTCGCGACCTGTCATCCGAAATACTACAAGCACCAGCAAAAGATGTTTCTGGACCTGTACAAGAACGATCTCGCTTACCGCAAAGAGTCGATGGTCAACTGGGACCCTATCGACAACACGGTTCTGGCAAACGAACAGGTGGTTGATGGAAGAGGGTGGAGAACGGGCGCGCTCGTCGAGCGTCGCAAGCTGAACCAGTGGTTCTTCCGCATCACGAAATACGCAGACAAGCTGCTGGATGGAATCAAAACGCTCGACCGCTGGCCGGAAAAGGTCCGCCTGATGCAGGAAAACTGGATCGGCAAGTCACAGGGCGCACAATTGAAATTCGACCTGACAACAACCAAGGGCGACATCGAAGTTTACACAACGCGCCCCGACACGCTGTTCGGCGCAAGCTTTGTCGGCCTTGCCTTCGACCACCCGCTGGCAAAAGAACTCGCGGGCGGCAAAGCGGGCTATGAAGACTTCGTCAAACAATGCCAATCCACCGGCACATCCGAAGCCGCCATCGAACAGGCCGAGAAAATTGGTTTCGACACGGGCCACAAGGTCGCGCATCCTTTCATCGCGGGCAAAGAGCTGCCTGTCTATCTTGCGAACTTCATCCTGATGGATTACGGAACCGGCGCGATCTTCGGATGCCCCGCGCATGATGAGCGCGACTTCGAATTCGCAACGAAATACAATCTGCCGATCCTGCAGGTTGTCGATATGCCTTCGGAAGAAAAACTTCCCTACACAGGTCCCGGCAAAATCATCAATTCCGAATTCCTTTCCGGCAAGACTGTCGATGAAGCGAAAGCCGCCGCCATTGCCGAACTGGAAAAGCAGGGCAGGGGCACAGGCGTTACCAAATACCGCCTGCGCGACTGGGGCGCCGTGCGCCAGCGTTACTGGGGTTGCCCGATCCCGCTTGTCACACGCGTTTCCGACGGCGCGATCATTCCGGTGCCGGAAGACCAACTGCCAGTCGAATTGCCACGCGATATCAATTACGACCTTCCGGGATGGAATCAAAACGCTCGACCGCTGGCCGGAAAAGGTCCGCCTGATGCAGGAA
>JAPJRC010000028.1 GCA_030824805.1 Micavibrio sp. | reverse complement strand
GTTTTGCACGGAGCGGAGATTTCCCAAATCGTAATTGATGATGGCAACGGACATACGCGTTAAATCTCGACCATATCCCATGCCAGCGGTTCGCCCGCCTTGATATCGCGTGCAGCCTTGCGCCCTTCGATTAAATCGGTAAAGCGGATATGCAGACCGCCCGCCGGGCGTACGGAATCGAAGTTCCCTGAATCTTTGTCTTCGGCGCCGAAGATAAACGCTTCGCCTTTTTTGAAATCCTTTACGGCCCACAGCGAGGGTCGAAGCTGGCGGCTTTTCAATTCCTTTTCGGTCGGCTCGAAACAGACGCTGCCGTGCGTTCTTAGCGCCACTTCTTTTTCAAAATTGGTTTCATAGTCCACGGAACCTGTGCGTTCATATTCGCGGATCATGGAGATCATTTTTTTCAGCTCCGCCGGTTCGCGCGAAAAAGGCCAGTCGAAGCCGCCTTCGTTGCGGTTGAAAAGCTCTCGCGCTTTGGCACGGTCCAGCATCAGGTGAAGTTCGATAATCTTTGCGCCCATCTTTACGGCTTCCACCGGCGTGATGTGTGCCAGCGGATCGGCATAATTGTCATGGTTGGCAAATAATGTGTGGTCGGAAACACCCACTGTGCATTGGTAAAGTTCCGCCATCGCCTGCATGGTTTTCAGGTTGGCTTCGGAAAAAGCGGCGGGATAGCCACTGTTACAATGCAAGAGCGCATAATCCTTGCAACCGTATTCATTAAGGACCTTGACCGCTTCATCCAGTTCCAGAAAATCCGTCATACCGTTCGACATGATGACAGGCAGGCCTGTCTTGACGATTTTTTCGATAAGTTTGGTATCCACCACTTCGAAGCTGGCGATCTTCATGGCGGGCACGCCGGCATCGACGAGAAAATCGACGGCGGTTTCGTCAAACGGTGAGGAAAACAGCGCGAGGCCGTTGTCGTTCGCTATTTTCATCAATTCGTTTGTCCACGACCAGGGCGTGTGCGCCTTGTCGTAGAGTTTGTAGAGATCGATATTTTCCCAGATGGTGCCTTTCGGCTTCATGCCGAAATTCCGGCTGATCGTGTCGGCGGTATAGGTTTGCAGCTTGACTGCATCCGCCCCCGCTTCGGCGGCGGCCTCGATAATTTTGCGCGCTTCGTTGATATCGCCGTCATGGTTGCAGGAGACTTCGGCGATGATATAGCAGGGATGCTGGGGGCCGATTTTGCGGTCCGATATGGAGAATTCTTTATTCATATCAACTTTTTAAACATTCCTACGCCAATATGCTACTGGAATTCATGCTTTCATCAGCGTGATTTGGTAACGGTGTCCCATATAATCAAAGAAGGCGGGATAGCGGTCCGGATCGGCGACGCGGAGCAGATCAAATTGGCTGGCGATGGATTGCTCCGGATCTATCCGGCTGTTTTCGGGCGTTCTTTTCGGATAGTAACTGGCGCCCTGCTCATCCTGCTTTTTCGGCACGATTGCCCCTTCTTTTTCTATAATATCGGTCATGAGGTCGTAGGTGATCCGGTTGAGCCTTTCATGGATTTCGTTTGAAAGCTCGTGTCCCTCTAGCCTCAATGGCTTTTGCAGCCAGATATCACCCGTATCGACTTTGTCTTCGGCCGATAGGGCCGTGACCATAATCTCCTTGCGACCTTCCAGTATCTGCCAGACAAGAGGTGACCAGCCGCGCCCTTCGGGTAGGTTGCTGGCATGGATGACGATGACATGACGGAATTTGTCACGAACATGCTTTTTCACGATAGCGGAACAGCTTATGAGAAACAGGAAATCGCCGCCCGTGAGTAAATCAGGTTCTCCCGCGAGCACTTTAACGGAGTGGCCTTGTTGGTCGGTTTTCTCTTTCCATATTAATAATCCGGCATAGACAGGGTGACGCGCGTCGGATGTTAGAATTTCTATTTTCATAATAATGTAACCGATCCGTGGGGAATACGTCTAAACAAGGGTTATCATATTGACACTCCCCCATTTCAGCTTTTAAGTCTATCCTCATAAAAACCTCTAAATCTAGATTGTTAGAATGTTCAATAACAAGAAAATCCTGATCACTGGCGGGACAGGTTCCTTCGGTCAGAAATTCATCGCTGCGCTCCTGAAAACCGCCCAGCCCGCCAAGGTGGTTGTCTATTCCCGCGACGAGCAAAAGCAGTTCCAGATGTCGCAGACCGTCAACGCGCCGTGTATGCGCTATTTCCTAGGCGATGTCAGGGATGCGGACCGCCTGCTGGAGGCTATGCAGGGTATCGATTACGTCATTCATGCGGCTGCGATGAAGATTGTTCCTTCGGCCGAGTACAACCCGATGGAATGCATTAAGACAAACATTCACGGCGCGGAAAATGTTATTCGTGCGGCGATTTCCGCCGGTGTTAAAAAAACTATCGCCCTTTCTACGGACAAGGCGGCCAACCCGATCAACCTGTACGGCGCGACCAAGCTAGCCTCCGACAAGTTGTTCGTCGCCGCCAACAACATCAAGGGCGCGCGTGAGTGCATGTTCTCAGTCGTGCGCTACGGCAATGTTATCGGCTCGCGCGGATCCGTCCTTCCGTTCTTCCGCCAGTTGCTCGCAAACGGCGCGACGGAAATTCCTATCACCGACGCGCGCATGACCCGCTTTTGGATCACGCTGGATCGCGGAGTACAATTCGTCATGGATTCCTTTAACCGCATGCATGGCGGCGAGATATTCGTACCGAAAATTCCATCGATCAAGATGACCGATCTTGCGCTATCCCTCGCCCCGGAGTTGAAGCAAAATATCATCGGCATTCGTCCGGGCGAGAAGCTTCACGAAGTGATGTGCCCGCTTGATGATTGTTTTCGGACGCTCGAATTCGAAGACCATTTCGTTATCAAGCCGACTATCAATTTCACGGAAGAAATTGACTATGCCGTGAATAATCTCGGCGAAAAGGGAAAACCTGTTCCAGATGGTTTTGAATATAATTCCCTGAACAATCCGCATTTCCTGAATGTCGAAGAGATCAAGGCGTTAAACCAAAGCGTGGGTAGCTGATGCATGGATTCCCTGAGGTAAAAGGCCGGACGCTTATCTTCCCGATGGAAATTGTGGAAAGGGAATTGTTCGGCAACCTTTTGCTGGGGATCGAGGCCATTCGTCGCGGGTGGCAGGTGGTAATCGGCACCAAGCGCTCTGTGTTCGACGCTTCCAAGCATTTGCCAAAAGGCCTCGTGTTTTTAAAGAGTATTATGGCGTGCGAACTCCAGAATATGCGCAATCTGAAAAGTGCGGGCCACAGGCTCGCCTGCCTCGACGTTGAGGGGCTCGTCTATACCAGTCCAGAAGAGTTCGTTACAGTTCGGTTTTCACCGGAAACACTCGACGAGATCGATCTGGGTTTGTTCTGGGGGCGTGTGCAAAGAGATGCGGTGGCACAAGCCTATCCTGCGCATGCGCAAAAATTCTTTACCACGGGCACGCCGATTGTCGATTTGTGGCGCCCTGCCCTGCATCCGTTTTATTCCGAGAAAGTAGCAGAGCTCAAAAAACGCTACGGGAAATTCATACTCATTCCTTCCAGCTTTGCATCGGTCAACCATTTTATGGGCGAAGATGCGAACGCCGGGATTATTGAACGCGATGAACTTATTGCCGAAGACAAGCAGGATGAATTTTTTAGATTTTGGCGCGATTACGAAAGATATGTCAAAGGTAATTTCGAAAAATTCATCGAAATGATTCCGGCGCTTAGCAAGGCATTTCCGGAGCACAAAATCATAATACGCCCACACCCTTCGGAATCACATGCGCGCTGGAAGGAGGCCGCCAAGGGTTTGGACAATGTCATCGTGATATTCGAGGGTGCCGTATCGCCGTGGCTTTTAGCAGCGGACGCGATTCTGCACTGGGGTTGCACGACAGGCGTTGAGGGGTATCTCATGGGTCGTCCCGTAGTGGCATATAATCCCTCTTCGCCCGAAGATGAGGCAAAATACGACCACAAGATTCCCCACGCTATTTCGATAGTGGCACGTACGCCCGAAGAAACTTTTAATGTTTTGCGTCAAGTCATCGAAAATCCCGACAATATTATGCGCGATTATCCGGCTGTGGCGGAGGGGGAAAAGCTTCTGCGTGAATGGATTCTTTATTCCGATGAGGTTCCTGCCGCCATCCAGGTGATCGAACAACTGGATCGGCTCGGCATCGAGCGTGCCGCGAAAGCCGATACGGTTCCGCAACAGCAGCGTCCTATCAAAGATTATATATGGGATGTGCTGGGATGGCTCGCCAAAATTCCTTTCGCCGCGTCGCTTTTGCCGGAACGCATCAAGCTTGGTGTGGAATCCCGCGCCTATGGCCGCCACAAAACCCGTAATATCGATGCCGAATCCCTGCGTGCCGATGTACAAAGGCTTGCGAAGTTGCGCGGTACAGAAAACATTGAGGTTAAACAGCTTGGCGACAATCTTTTTGCCTTGTCGCGTGGAGACGCCGCATGATCCCCTATGGACGTCAGGACATAAGCGAAGAGGATATCGAAGCCGTTGTGAGCGTGCTGAAATCCGATTTCCTGACACAAGGCCCCGGCATACCCGCCTTTGAGCAGGCGTTCGCGCATTATTGCGGCGTAAAATATGCGGTGGCTGTGAGCAGCGCCACGGCCGGCCTGCATATCGCCTGCCTGGCGCTTGGTTTGAAAGAAGGCGGGCTGTTGTGGACGGTGCCCAACACGTTTGTTGCATCGGCCAATTGCGGACGATATTGCGGCGCCGATGTTAATTTCGTTGATATCGATCCGAAGACATGGAATATGTCCGTTTCTGCGCTGAAAAAAAAGCTGGAACAGGCAAAAGAAAAAGGCCGTTTGCCGGACGTTGTTGTTCCCGTGCATTTCTCCGGTCAATCGTGTGACATGGTGTCTATACGGGCGCTTTCGGAACAATATGGTTTCAAAATTGTGGAAGACGCCGCTCATTGTGCGGGCGCATCCTATATGGGACGGAAAATTGGGGATTGCGCCTATTCCGATTTGTGCGTTTTCAGCCTGCACCCCGTGAAAATCATCACATCCGGTGAAGGCGGAATTGTTACGACCAATTCCAAAGAACTTTATGAAAGCCTGCTGCGCCTTCGCACCCATGGCATCACGCGTGAAGATGCACAGATGACACATAAAAGTGACGGGCCGTGGTATTTCCAGCAACTGGAGCTGGGCTATCATTACCGTATGACCGATATCCATGCCGCGCTCGGCAAAAGCCAGCTGGGACGCCTCGACGAGTATGTCCAGAAACGCAACGATATTGCAGCCAAATACAAGCAGCGTCTTCAACACCTGCCCTTGCAGTTGCCCCATGTGGAAGGCAGTTGCATCAATAGCTACCATCTTTTTGTCATACGACTGCGCCTGCAGGAAATCGAGAAGACACATCAACAGGTTTTCGATGAAATGCGTACGGCCGGAATCGGCGTGAATCTGCATTATATTCCCGTACACATGCAGCCTTATTACCAGCAATTCGGTTTCAAGACCGGCGATTTCCCCGAGGCCGAACAATATTACAGAGAGGCAATAACGTTGCCGCTCTATCCTGCGTTACGCGATGACGAGGTTGAATATGTGTGCGCATCGCTTGAAAGGATTCTTTCATGAGAAGCGTGGCCATCATACCCGCACGGGGTGGCTCAAAGCGTATTCCGCGCAAAAACATCGCCGATATTAACGGCCAACCGATGATTTCCTATCCCATTCGCACCGCGCTGGAATCGGGAATTTTCGACCGTGTGATTGTATCTACGGACGATCCCGAAATAAAACAAATCTCGCTTTCCTGCGGCGCCGAAGTGTCCGACAGACCGGTCGAGCTGGCTACGGACGAGGCATTTGAAATAGATGTGTATGGACAGGTTTTAGACACATTGCCCACCCGTCCGCAGAATTTTTGCGCGATATATCCCACCGCTATCTTCATCAACGAAGACGACATCAAAGGCGCGTTTGACCAGCTTTCCGGCGCCGATGTCGTTATGGGCGCATCGCGCTATCCGATACATCCATTCAAGGCGTTGCGCACGAATGCGGAAGGATATGCCGAAATGGTGCATCCGAAAGAGTGCCTGCAAAGATCGCAGACATATCCTGAGTATGTTGCAAGCAACGGCACGTTCTACTGGTTCGATACGGAGTCATACTTCAAATATAAAAGCTATTATGCTCCGAAGTTAAAAACGTTCGCCGTACCCACCTTGCGCGCCGTTGATATAGACGAGCCCGAGGATTTGCATTTTGCACGGGCATTGATGGGCCTTCAGAACAATGGCTAGTCTTCGCGGCAAGCGTATCCTCATAAAAGCCGACGCATCCTATGATATAGGGACGGGTCATGTAATGCGCATGGCCGCGCTTGCCGGTGGCATGAAAAAGTTTGGCGCGGATATTGTCTTTGCCTGCAGACTTTTGGATGGAAACATGAATGCGTTTTTACGCGCGCAGGGTTTCGTTGTTACAGATTTGCCCAAAGTCAGTGGCTATGACATCAAACAATCGGACTCGCGAACATGGCTGGGCGCGGACATTGTTCAGGATCTGGATGACACATTCCGTTTCGGCGGTTGCGACATACTTGTCGCGGACCAATACGGCATCGACCGTTCGTGGTGTACCGGCGCCAGAGCGCATGCAAAACTCGTCGTGTGTGTGGATGATGAAGGAAAGCGCGCGCTCGATTGTGATATGCTGATCAACCAGAATTATTTTAGCGATAACGGTATGCCGGAACAGGATGTGCCCGAACATTGCCTGAAACTCGTTGGCCCTCCCTACGCCATGCTTCGACCGGAATTCGCCGTTATGCGGGCAAAAACAAAGCGACGTGCGGCGTTGAACAGTCTCCTGGTTATCATGGGCGGCCGTGATGTAAACGGTATAGGCCTTCGGATTGCCGCCGCATTGAACCCTGATATTAACACCACATTTATCGGCGGCGGCGATGCGTTGCGCGAACTCTGCGCAGAAAAATCCTTTCGCTATCTTGAGCGCAGCGACGATATATCCAGCGAGATGTCGCGTGCCGACTTTTGCATCGGAGCAGCGGGAAGCACCACGTGGGAACGCTGCTGCCTGTATCTTCCATCGGCTTTGTTCATTCTGGCGGAAAACCAGCAGGTGATTGCCGATAACCTCGCAAATGCCGATATCTGCCTGAATCTTGGCCCGCATGAAACGTTCGATTATGCTTCGATTAACAGCGTTCTGAAAGAAATGAACGGATCAAAGCTGGAAGCTATGTCCGAAAAGTGTGGCCGTCTTGTCGATGGTCTTGGCGTTGACCGCATCATTGATAAAATACAAGAGCGTTGCCAATGAAGGAAATCATCTTTCTAAACCGCGCATATAATGACATGGATATACAGGCTTCGCTGATCCATGCGTTTGCGGCAACAGGAAAGTATGCGGTTCGTGTAATAGGGTTCCCCTGTGACGGGTACACGGGCGCACCGGAAGATCACGAGGCTGCCCCGTGGCTTCGTAACAATTGCCGCGTATCCTTTGAGAATGTTCTAAACATGCCGGAAACGCCCGTATGGATCAGAATGTTGTACAAAGCTGAGCGATATTGCAAGAAACTCAAAATATCCGCGCAGGAAAAAGGCAATGCGCTACAAAAGATATACAAGATCCTGCATGTTCTCCTGCTGAAAATTCTGTCTGCGTATTTTAAAAATTCGCATTCCTGGCTGGAAAAGGTAACGTCCGCATGGTCTCCGGCGGCGGTGATCATCGACGAGGTCGTATTCCAGAAAGGTCGTTCCCAGATTATCGACCGCGTCCTGCCAGAATACGTCCGACGCGGTGTCAGAATTTATGCGGTTCAGACGGGACAGCATATATATTATGACCCCTATCCCACCGGTACGGGCCGTTCGGTATTGAATGGACTGAAAGTTACAAGGTTTATGGTACCATCCAGTCTCGATGTCGATATCATCAGCAAGCTGTTTCCTGCGGAAAGCCCTGTTGCGCTTGGCAATCTCCGCATGGACAAAGACTGGATACAAACATTACATCAAAAAATTCTGGTGCCACCCTATTATGACCTCGCGAAGGATTTAAACAAACTTCCAGACGGCAAAGTGAAAATAGCCTTTATGCTTTCCAAGCTGAATTACGGCGTTGAGGTCGAGAATCTCAAAGCGACCATAAGGGCCGTCGGGCATTGCAAAGGCGTCGCCGTTGCCATCAAGCCACACACACGTGGTATGAAGTTCGATTTCATGAACAAGGGTGAGATCGGGAATGCGATCGATGCGTCATCCATACCTTCGGCCTTGCTCACAGAATGGGCGGACCTTGTCGTCGTTACGGGATCAAGCGTGGTGTTCCATGCCATGGTTACTGGTAAACAAAGCGGTATTCTTAAATACTGCCAGCCGCTCGATACTGTTTTCGACCAAGGCGTATTCTGCCATGCGTTTCGGAATCTGGACGAGTTGCTGAATGCGGTGACGGGCATGCTGGACAATGCGCATCCCACGAATGCCGACCGTGACAAAGCCGCACGAACATGGGTAAGAGAAAACGTGCATGGCGGCCGAGATGATGGCAGGGTCGCCGAAACCTGTTTGCAGGTTATTGAGAAAGATCTCGTGGAGGCAAATTCATGACCTCCATTATGTTTCAGGCCACCCGCCATGCCTATCTTCCGGAGATTGATGCGTATTTGAGTTATCTTGCCGCGCATCATCCGGAGGTCGTTGCGTGTGATAGCCGCAGGAACATACCGGAAGGCTTCAATCCGGATGTTGTCTGGCGCTTTATGGGGATGGACAGGGAAAAGCCGAAGAACGGCAAATATATCGTACATGACTACAATTCCCTATCAACAGGCGTACTTGCGAGACAGAAAAATTTTATCAAGCGGTTTTTTAACGTTAAGCCGCAACGCCGCGTGTTTTTGAGCGAACCCGTCAAGGCGGGTTTTCCTTTCAAGGATGACGTTCCCTACTCTATCCGCGATATGGGGATCGATCCTGCTTTCTTTGTAGAGCGGGACGCACTGCCTGCGTATGATTTCATATATGTGGGCAGCCTCGATCGCGGCCGGACCATTATAAGATTTCTGGATTATTTTTCCGCGCAGATGCTTGGCTATACACTCTTGCTCGTCGGGCATGCGGATGAAAATCTTATCAAAAGATATGGCAAGAGCGGAAATATTGTTTTTACGGGGCGCGTACCCTATGCTGATGTCCCCGGCTATCTCGCAAAAGCGCGGTATGGCCTGAACCTGATGCCCGACCGGTATCCGTTCAACGTGCAGACTTCAACCAAGCTGCTGGAATATTGCGCGGCTGGTTTGGGAATTGTTAGTTCCGATTATCATTGGGCAAGGCAATTCGAAAAGGAACGTTCTGCCAATTTCCTATGGCTTTCGCCCGGCTTTAAAAATTTAACACACGCGCATCTTGAAAATTTTGCTTTCGGCACGCCCGAGGTTCAGGACCTGACATGGGAAAATGTCATTAAAAATTCAGGTATTTTCAGCTTTTTGAAAAGCGGCGAACGATGAAAAGACTTCTGCTTGTAAACTCTTGCGGCCCAATGGCCAGTACGCTTCTTGCCGGACTGGTGGAAAAATTCGGTTACACGAACATCCCATTGCGCAAGCTTGGGCTGCACCGTTATTTAATGGGTGAAGTGGATATAAATTGTGGCCTGATGCAGGAGCGGCTGGAAGAAAGCATGGGAGAGCACAGCAAGCCCGGCCTTTACGGTGGCGTCAGCGTCATTGACCGGAATAGTGCAATTGCAAAGCCCCTGACGGACATCGAGCGTGTGCGTGACGATATCAAGGCGTTCAAAGCGGAACATTTTGCACGAATTGATGACCTGTATTTCCGCGCCACGGAAATTTATTGTAAATCGGTTGTGTATAAGAATATGAATACCAACCCTTTATGGCGCATCGAACTGACCACCGACATTCACAAATACGATCCTTTAAAAATACAGGACGCTTATGAAAGGCATTTCGAGCATGTAAAAGCCATTCACCTGCACCGTCCTTTTCGCGGGTGGATCAATTCTCTGGCATCACAAGCATTCACGCATCCAAATTTTAAAAGCCGGATAAAATTCTTTCCGCACTTGAAAGCCCGTGAGCTGGAACTGTATGAAAGACAGATCGCCCGCATTCCCGGAATCCATCTCCAGTTCGATGAAATGTTTTCCAAGCCGATAGAGAAACTTGCACAAGAAGTCGCCACATATCTTGAGCTACCCGCACTCGACATTAATTTTAGAGAACAGGCGTATGATCTTTACGGTAAGGAAAAAAAATATGATATTGCTTTTAATAAATTCGATGATCGCAAGGTTTTTTTAAAGCCAAAGACGCTCGACCGTTTAGAAGCATACTATCGAGAAGGCCGATTGGAGCAGCCAACAGAGGCTTTGTTTTCCTGGTGGATGTACCTTCTAGATATGATTGCCTGGAGACTTGCAAATTAGCTAGCCATGTATCCCAGATGATTTTTAGCGATCCACTATTTCTGTTTCTTTTTCTGCCAATAACATTTGGCCTTTTTCAATTATGCCTTCGGCACGGCGTTGGCAAAAAACTTATCTATTTCTTGGTGCTGTCTTCATTTGTTTTTTACAGCTTTTGGAATGTCTATCTTGCCGCGCTGTTGTTGGGATCTATCCTGCTTAATTTCGGGGTATACACTTTAATGAATAAGCGCATACGTCTGCGCCGATTATATGCAGGACTGGGCGTTGCTTTAAATATTTCATTATTGGCTTATTTTAAATACGCGAATTTTTTTCTTGATAATGTAAGCGCTGTTTTAGGCTTTGATTTTCATCCCTTGAGCTTGCTTTTGCCGCCGGGTATAAGCTTTTACACGTTCCAGCAAATCACATTCCTTTTGGATTGCTATAGGCGCCCGCAATACAAAGTTAAATTTGATGAGTATCTCGCCTTTGTTTTATTCTTCCCGCATTTGGTTGCGGGTCCTATCGTGCACCATAATGAATTCTTCCCTCAAATTCGGCGCGTAGGATCGAAAATCAATGATGATTACATCTGGGCAGGAACTGTTATTTTTGTCATAGGCTTGTTTAAAAAGCTGGTTTTTGCGGACCAGCTTTCAAATCTTGTCGCTCCAGTTTTTAGCGCTGCGGATAAAGGCCAAATAATAACAGTTCTGGATTCATGGATAGCGGCCATTGGTTTTACTTTTCAGATATATTTCGATTTTTCCGGTTATTCCGATATGGCCATTGGATTGGCTCTTCTATTCGGAATCGTTCTGCCGATTAACTTTAATTCGCCTTACAAATCTCTGAATATTACCGATTTCTGGCGCCGTTGGCACATTACCCTATCCAGATTTCTAAAAGAGAACATTTATATCCCGCTCGGGGGCAATGCGGGTTCTACATTGTTCAGCGCGCGCAACGTATTTATTACCATGCTTCTCGGCGGACTTTGGCATGGTGCGGGCTGGACCTTTGTTCTGTGGGGGTGCTTGCATGGTGTAGCCCTTGCCATGCATAAGTTTTGGTTAAATCAATCCCGCACATTGGCTCCCGCGTTAGGAATAGTTATTACATTATTGTTCGTCGTCATCACTTGGGTGCTGTTTCGTGCGCAAAGCCTAGAGTCTGCGGTGTTGGTTTATAAAGGAATGGCTGGCTTGGGGGGTATTGCTCTTCCGGATATGTTGGCGAAAATTATCTGTGACGGCTGTATAACGTCACAAGGGCTTATATTAGATATGGGTTCTTATCGCTATTCTTTCTTGGTTTTCCCTGTTTTGCTGTTTTTATGTTTACGCATGCCAAGCTCGTCACAAATAATAGGCCTTGATCTAAAGAGTTGCGAGCGCTCGATGGTAAGTGATGAGGACGTTATAAAAGCCCCGTTGATAGGCAAAAACATTTTTGCAATTTTTATTGTCGCTGTCGCTTTTGTCTTTGCATGTCTATTTGCAAATGAAACAGCCAAATTCATATATTTTGATTTTTAGGGAGGAATTGCGATGCGCCAGACCCTAATTTTTACATTGATATCTTTGTTTCTGTTGGCGAGCGCAACTGCGTTCGTTTATGTTTCTGATCCCTATGGCCTATGGGGGCAGCGCTATTTCCAAGCTACTCAAAGCAAAAGGCTGGATCCAAGAATTTTGCAACCGCTTAAGTTGGCCGGTACAAAATATGATCTTGTATTTTTAGGCTCTTCGCGTGTTAGAGAAGGTTTTGACACGCGAAATATGCAAGAAAAATATAAGGCGTATAACGCAGGTTTTAGCGGTGCCACAGTTTATGAACTGGGAAAGCTAATGCAGATCATGGGAAATACAGGATACGCCGGAACTGTAATAGTAGGATTGGATTTTTTCGGGACTGCGCCGTCTGCCAAATTGCTTGGGGCCTCTATTGACGGACCGTTAGCGGGAGAACCAGCTATTGTATCAAAGATTAAAACCCTTCTTGATAAGGATAGTTTGTTAGATTCTGTTAGGAATATTTTTAATCAAAACCCTTCAGAGCAAGAGCCTGTTTTTTTTGGCAGCTATAAAGGCGGAGATAGCCATGCGCGGTTTATCGAAGGAATAACATCTCATTATATTACCTATCTGGGGCCATTTGATCCGCATAAAATAGAAGTTGAAAACGACATCCTGGCGTCACTTGATAATGGCGTGAGATCCTTAGCAAAGAGCGGTGCCCATATTATTTGGTTCGTTACACCTGAGCATGCCTCGAGATTATATTTAAACAAAATGGCGGGGCTTTCGGCGCAGTACGAAAATTTTGTGTATCAGTTGGCACAAATGACCCTTCGGATTAATCAGGATTTTCCAAGTGCATTGGATCTATGGGATATGAATGCATGCAAAGGAGCTCTGCTCGAGCCAGTTCCTATTTCGCCAGAGAAAACCATGAAATACTTTTTTGACTCAAATCATTTTACCCCTGCCTACGGTGTATTGCTTACACAGGCTATGTTGGAAGGGTATGTGGATGGCGAAATATCAGCTGTTAAGATAAAGCCGGAAACGATTGATAAAAATTGGATCAAAGATTGGGAAGCATGTCATACAGCCCTTGATCCTGAGTTGGAAAAAATTGTTGCCGGGAATGCGCAGGAGCGCTGCCGCGTCAACCGCCAATGGTGTGAGAAGCTCTAAAAATCAGTTTGCCGCCCATGTCTTTTTTGCCTTGGTGAAGAGCGCAAAGAAATTGTCCTTGGTTTTTTGCGCGAATAGTTTTTCATCCGTATTCAAAAGATTTGCGACGTAGCGGCCCGTGAAATTGACATAGGCGGGTTCATTCGTTTTGCCGCGGTGGGGTTCGGGCGCCAGAAAGGGCGCGTCGGTTTCAACGAGAATTCTATCCAGCGGAATGGTTTTTGCGATGGCTTGCAGATCGGTTGATTTCTTGAATGTCACGATGCCAGAAAAGGAGATGTAAAACCCCTCTTTCAAAGCTTCTTCGGCAAGCTTTGCGCCGGAGGAAAAGCAATGCATGACGCCGGTGAGTTTCTTATCAGGGTTTTCTTCACGAATGACGCGTATGATGTCTTCGTCGGCGTCGCGTGCATGGACAATCAACGGCAATCCGGTCGCAAGGCATGCGCGTATGTGTTTGCGGAAAGATTCTTCCTGATCTTCGCGTGGTGAATTGTCGTAGTAATAATCAAGGCCGCTTTCACCAATGCCGATGATTTTGTCATCGGAATTCGCCGTATCTATCAGGCGTTGCAACGTGACTGCTTTCTCCGCCTCAACACCCGCATCGTGCGGATGCGTGCCAACCGAACACCATACATTCGGAATGGCTTTCACCGTTTCCAGCAACGATGGCAGTTCCTTGTCGATCTCGCAACAGATGGAAAGCATGCCGTCCACACCCGCTTCTTTCGCACGTGCGGCAATCGCGGCGGGGTTATCACCCTCCGCTGTCCTTTCGTGGTTGAGATGGCAGTGCGAGTCGATCCACATGTTTTGTTACGCGGCTTTTTCTTCTGTCTGGATACGCGGGAAAACACCTTCGGGCGCAGGCAGCGCGGTTCCGGATTTCAGTGCGTATTCAGGTGATATATGCGCGTAGCTACGCTGGTCCAGAGGCGTAGCCACCTGATCCAGCATTTTTGCCGTAGAATCCGGAACTATGGCCTGCAAGGAAAGCGCAAGACAGCGGATGGTTTCGGCCAGCACATACAAAACCGTTCCCATACGTGCAATGTCAGTTTTCTTGAGCGTCCATGGCGCCTGCACATCAATATAGGCGTTCGCGTTGTAAACAGTGCGCCAGATTGTTTCGATGCCGCGGTGGAACAGGAATTTGTCGAAGTCTTTGCGTACGGCAGCGGCAAGGCCATGTGCCTCTGCCAGAAGCGCTTTGTCTTCGGCGGTAAAATCTCCATGCTCAGGCACTTTGCCTTCGCAGTTTTTGGCGATTTGCGAGAGTGTGCGTTGCGCAAGGTTGCCGAGCCCGTTGGCAAGGTCTGAGTTGATACGGTTCACCGCGTGTTCGTGGCTGAAATTTCCATCCTGACCGTGCGGCACTTCGCGCATCAGGATATAGCGCGTTTGATCGAGGCCGTAATTGCTGAGCAGATCCTGCGGCGAAATAACGTTGCCGACAGACTTAGACATTTTTTCGCCGTTCACATTGATGAAGCCGTGTGCAAACACAGCTTTTGGAATTTCAATGTTGGCGGACATCAGGAACGCCGGCCAGTACACGCAATGGAAGCGGATAATATCTTTACCGATAACGTGGAAATCAGCCGGCCAGTATTTTTCAAATTCGCCGTCGGTTTTCGGATAACCAACGCCGGTGATATAGTTCGTTAGCGCGTCGAGCCAGACATACATAACGTGTCTTTCATCATCCGGCACAGGCACGCCCCAGTTGAACGTGGTGCGCGAGATGGAAAGATCCTGCAGGCCACCTTTGACGAATGCGATGATTTCGTTGCGGCGGGATTCCGGCTGGATGAATTCCGGATGGTCTTCGTAATATTTCAGAAGCTTTTCAGTGTAGGCCGAAAGACGGAAGAAGTAGCTGGATTCTTCGGCCCATTCGACGGGTGCGCCGGATGGTGCGAGCTTTGTTCCGTTCGAGCCATCTGTGAGTTCGCCTTCGGCAAAGAAAGCTTCGTCGCGCACCGAATACCAGCCACCGTAATTGTCGAGGAAGATATCGCTCGGGTTGTTTTGCTTGATCGCGTTCCAGATGGCTTTGCTGGCCTCGTAATGACGCGGCTCGGTCGTACGGATGAAATCATCCAGCGAGCTGTTCAATTGATCGTCCAGCGCACGGAATTCTGCCGCGATCTTGTCGCAGAGTTCAATCGGCTTGAGGCCCATCTTTTCAGACGTCTTGGCGACCTTTTGTCCGTGTTCGTCCATTCCGGTGAGGAATTTTACATCAAAGCCATCGAGGCGTTTGTGGCGCGCCATGACATCGGTCAGAACCTGTTCATAGGCGTGGCCCAGGTGCGGCGAACCGTTTGCATAGGCAATAGCGGTGGTGATGTAGAACGTCTTCTTGTCTTTACTACTCATAGTCCCTCTAGTCGAAATTAGATCTGGCCGCCGATAATGCCGAACGCGCCGATGACGCCCTGACGCTTATCCAGGTTGCCCTGCTCTATGGCGGTGAAATGCGCGCCCAGCTTCTCACAAATTTCGATCCATTGTCCAAGGGAATAATGATTTTCAAGGGGTTGGAGGCCGTCCGTTTTCAGGATTTCCGGCAGATTGCTACGGCCAGTGGCCTTGGCCCGCGTAAAGGACTGAACTACCCATTCCATAATGTATACGTAGCCTTGATATGCCTTGTCTTCCCGGGAGATATTGTCCGCCCATGGGTGTATGCGGGCCCAGTCCCAGTTCGGCCAGCTTTCGAGAAAACCTATGATGCTGTTGAGGGTGTTGGCCCCCTTCTCCTCATGCAGCGACAAAGCGCGGCCCATGGAGCCATCGGACAATTCTGCGAGGAGCTTCAGTTCGCCAGCCGTTGCATCGGGCGCCGCGCGTTTGAGTAGCGTTTGCATCGTGTCTGGCGCCAGCGGTGAAAAATGGAATGTACGGCAACGCGAACGGATGGTCGGCAGCATAGCGCCGAGGCGGTTGCAGATAAGGATGAGCAGCGCCTTTGGTGGCGGTTCTTCCAGAATTTTCAGGATCGCGTTCTGGGCGTTCTTGTTCATCATGTCGGCTTCGTCGACGATGACGACGCGCCACCCCCCTTCCGCCGAACTCATGCGCAGGAAAGGCGCGATTTTGCGAACGGTTTCCACATCCACAACGCTTTTTTTTACGCCCTTGTCGTTAAGGGGACGTTCGTAAAAGCGAAGGTCGGGATGCCCCCCTGCCGCGACTTTCGAGAAGACGGGGTCATCGGAGGGGATTGAAAGTGTGGTAGCTTTCGCCGGCGCATCGCCAAAAAGGCTGTCCTGATTGTCGTCGCCCTGCCCGTGTTTGAGAAGGAAGCGTGCAAGGCGGAAGGCCGCCGTGGTTTTGCCGACGCCCATAGGCCCTGCGAAGATAAGCGCGTGCGGCAGCTTGCCTTCGTTGAACAGGTTAAGCAGCATTGGTTCGTGTGCTTCGTGGCCGAAAAGATCGGGATTTTCCGCGGGCGGTTTCAGAGACGATGCAGGCGCGTACGACGAGCCGCCGTCATCGGCGTCATCGAGCAGTTCATCGTCTTCCAAAAAATCATCGAACATTGTTTACGGCCTGCAATATCTGCGCTGCGATGGTGTCTGCGTCCTGGGAAGCGTCGATGATAACACAGCGTTCCGGATTTGCGCGGCCAATTGTCAGAAACCCCTCACGGATTTTCTGGTGGAAGGCCAAGTCCTTGGCTTCGAAGGTGGTTTCGCCGGCCCGTATGTCCGCACGTTTCAGCCCCTGTTCGGGATCAATATCCATTATGAAGGTCAAATCGGGTTCGAATTCACCGATGGAAAGTGTTTTGACCTGTTCGATCTTTTCCAGCGACAGGTTTCCCGCATAGCCCTGATAAACGCGCGTGGAATCCGTGTAACGGTCACAAAGTACGGTTTGCCCCTTTTCCAGCGCTGGACGGATCAGATTTTCGGTGTGCAGTACGCGCGCGGAAAACATGAGCAGTACAAGCGCCTCTGGTGGCCAGTTTTGCCCGTTGTTCTGGAAGAAGGTGTTGCGGATGGCCTCGGCTTCCGGCGTGCCGCCGGGTTCGCGCGTCAGAATAACATTGCCTTCGAGTGCGGCAGCGAGCCGTTTGATCTGCGTGGTTTTTCCGGCCCCTTCTCCGCCTTCGAACGTGATAAACAGGCCGCGCGGATTCATGCTATTGCGCCGGTGTTGTAGTGGGCGCGGCTTCGGGCGTTACCGGCATGATAGGCGCTGGTGCCGTGATAGCATCTTCCGGTGCTACACCTGCAGGCGCTGTTTCTACAGGCGTTGTCGGTTGTGGGCGTGCCAATGGTGCGGGCACTGTTGTGGCCGTTGCGGCGGCTGGTGCAACCGGTGCACTAACGGGCTGTGCCGGAATGCTTTCGCCGAACACGAGGCGTTCCAACTTCTCGACCAGACCCGGGAAGAAGCCAAGGCGCGGGATTTCTTTTGCGGCGTAGATCGGCAGCTCCTGGGGCTGCATATTCGGGATTTCGACGCGTACAACGCCGACTTGCTGGCCCTGTTTTACAGGCGCTTCGAGCGGTCCTTTGAACGAGGCCGTTGCGCGGATGCCTGTGCCCATCGCCGCACCGCGCGGCAGTGTGACTTTCAGATCCTGATCAACGATAAGCGGCACCCAGCGCTCGACACCCATGGCAACGGGCGCGTCGGCAACTTTCGTGCCCTTCTGGAAGATGTTGGCGTTTACGAAAGATGCGAGCGCCCATTCCATCAGGCGGGTGGATTCCTGTGCGCGTTCATCCATAGAGGCCATGCCATTCAGCACCATGATAACACGGCGGTCGCCACGCACGGCAGAGCCCATAAGGCCGTAGCCTGCCTCTTCCGTGTGGCCTGTCTTAATACCGTCAGCGCCGATATTTTTGTACAGCAACGGGTTGCGGTTGCCCTGCTTGATGTTGTTGTAAGTGAAGTCTTTCTCGCTATCGTAATGATAATGCTTCGGGTGATCGTGGATCAGGGCGCGGCCAAGAAGGGCAAGGTCGTGCGCCGTGGAATAATGGTTCGGGTCCGGCCAGCCGGACGCGTTCATGAAGTGGGAGTCTTTCATGCCGAGTTCCTGCGCCTTGCGGTTCATGGCATCGACAAATTGTTCTTCGGTACCCGCAACGCCTTCGGCCAGAACGATGGTGGCATCATTTCCGGACTGTACGAGTACACCGCGAATAAGGTCTTCAACCTTCACCATGCCGCCAAGCGGCACGAACATTTTGGAGCCTTGCATGCGCCATGCTTTTTCAGATACAGGGAATTCCTGGTCCAGCGTGATTTTTCCGGCATCCAAAGCGTCAAACACAACATAGCCCGTCAGTGTCTTGGACATCGACGAGGTTGGCATGCGTTCATGCGCGTTCTTTTCCAGAAGAACCTGTCCGGTTTCGTAATCGATGATGTACGCCTGCTTGGCGACCGTATCGATCTGGGCGTTTGCCAGAACCGGCATCAAAAGGCAGGACAGGAAAAGAGCGGAAAAAAGGCGCATGGACGTTGGAAACCCGTAGATTCGTAAAGGATTGATATGCCTGTTATCAAACACGGGAAAAGGTCCCCGCGCAACCCTTTCGATATGGATTTTCCCGCGTTTTAATCGACCACAATCATGGCGTTGTTCGTACCGGACAAAAGCACCTGGTTGAGCGCTGCGTCAGCCGCAGGAATGGCATTATAAGGCCCCAGTCGCACGCGGTAGAAGCTCTTTCCGCCAACCGTTGTTGGGTAGACTTTTGCCGGGCCATAAGCCGCCATGCGTGCCGCCAGACGTTGGGCGTTTGCCTGGTCTCCGAAAGCGCCTGCCTGAACATACACATTGGCGCCGCCAGCCGGCACGGGTTGTTGCGTAACCACAGGGTTCGGCATGAAACGGCCGTCCGGTGCGATATGACCTTGCACAGGTTGGATTCGCGCCGGCGGCAAAGCGACCGCTTCGACCGATGCCACGCGTGTTGCGCCCATAGTGTCTTCCGCAGAAGCTGTTTGGACGGATAGGCCGACCTGATCAGGATAGATCGTCACCGGCGCGTTCGGGTTTGCGGGGCGTGGGTTGTTGTTCAGCGCCACTTCATAACCGCGTGTGTCTTTTCCGGCTTTTGCATCTTCGGCGATGCGGCGGGATTCAAGCGGCAGGGTTTCCACACGCACCTTCGCGGTTCCCTTCCCTTTGAAGGCCAGAAGATCCGCTGCTTTCGATGACACATCGATAATACGTCCGCGCGCGAACGGGCCACGATCGTTGACGCGCAATACGACGGAACGCCCGTTCTCAAGGTTCGTCACCCGCACGAGCGAAGGCATTTGCAGGGTTCTGTGCGCCGCCGTCAGCTCATTCTGGTCAAAATGTTCGCCGTTCGCGGTTTGCTTGGCGTGGAATCCGGGGCCATACCACGATGCGATACCGGTTTCGGTGTAGTTGAAGTTTTCCTGCGGGTAATATTCCTGACCTTCGATCAGATACGGGTTCCCAACCTTGTAGGCGCCTTGCGATTGCGTATCGCGGGAAATGCTTTTGGCAACATTCGCACCGAATTCTGTTTCCGCGCAGGCGGTAAGGAGCAGCAGTGCTATTAGGGAGGATATACGAAGGGAAATTTTCATGATGACGCTTGTTAGCGGGCGAGCGCGTCAGCGATCAACCCGACGGAGGTTGCAAAATAGGTGGAACGATTCCACGACATGATCGTCTGGTAATTACCATAGACGATGTAGGTTTCCGAAGAAAGCCCATCGGGCGCAACAATGGAAGCGTTCATGTTTTCAACGGGTAACGGGCTTCCGTTCATGTTCGTAACGCCCAATTGGCTCCAGTACGAAAGGGGTTTGATTGTCTTGGGACCGACAAGAGATTCGGGAAAACCTTGTGGTACGCGTACCCGTCTGCCCCAGCGCTCACTGTGTTTCCATCCGCTCTTGGCGAGGTAATTTGCCGTAGAGGCAAACACATCAAGCCGCGTGTTCCAGATATCTATATGCCCATCGCCATCGGCATCGACGGCGAAATTGAAAAAGCTCGATGGCATGAACTGGTTCTGTCCCATGGCACCCGCCCACGAACCTTTCATCGCGGCGGCGGAAATGTGGCCCTGATCGATAATCCGCAGTGCTTTGAGCAATTCGGATTTGAAAAATTCGGCGCGGCGCCCTTCCCATGCCAGCGTGGCGAGGGAATCTATCACTTTAAAGCCACCGGTGTTGGCGCCAAAGCTGGTTTCAACGCCCCAAAGCGCCACCACATATTGCGGCGGCACACCGTATTGTCGCTCCACCCATTTCAGTTCTTCCGCGTGTTCCGCCATAAGCTGGCGACCGCGGTGGATGCGCTGCTGGTTGACGACGTTCTTTTTATATTGGGCGAATGTCATTTTCTTTTCAGGCTGCTTGCGATCAAGTTCTATGACTTTGGGAAGCGGTGCGATATTCATTAATGCTGCGTCGATGGTCGCTTGGGAAATGCCGCTGTTGCGTGCCTCGATTTTAAAAGCGGAGAGCCATGTGTTGAAATCCGCGGCGTGTGCAGGAGTGATAAGAAAAACAAACGCGAAAAAAGCGATCAATATTTTCATGATTCAACCTTACCCGATGCGGGCGGAATAATGAAAGCGCTTTTGTTTGTCAGGTAATAAACGATCCCGCCGATAATTTCCTTAACAGCCAGATTCAGCATGTGAAAATTACCCGTTACGCTGGGCAGACGGCGAATGACGTTTTCGTAGGTGCCGTCTGTTTTCGGATCGCATTGGTATGGCACAACATGCCAGCCGAATTTTTCAAAAATGCCGACCGTACGCGGCATATGATAGGCCGATGTGGTTACAATCCAATTTTCTGCGTTCTTGGGATCAACCATTTCCATTGTGTAGAGGACGTTTTCATATGTGTTGCGGGATTTTTCTTCGTAGACGACCTTACGACCTTCGATACTGCTGAGTTCAAAGAATTTGCGCGCATCTTCGCCCTCCATGGCATCGGGGCTTGTCATATCCCCTGCTCCGCCGCTGAAAACGAGTTCCGCATTCGGATATTTGCGCGCCAGTTCGACAAAGCATAATGCGCGGTCTATCTGGTCATTTGCGACAATATGGCCTGTGCTTTTAGTCAAGTGCGCTTCGAACGCGCCGCCTAGCACGATAATGCCGTCGATTTTTTCCGGGAGCTTTGCCGGCGTTGGATATTGCCGTTCCAGCCAGACAACCATTGCGGGCCCGATTGGCAGCAAGCCGAGGATCAGGATAAGGATAAGGGCCGCATTCATCATACGCTGGCCCAACAAATCCCAGCGGAATCTTATGACCCAGCCCAAAAGCCCCAAAAGACACAGGGCGTTCAGCGGCTGGATCAGGCTCCAAAAAACCTTTGAAAGAACAAAGAACATGTTGAAATATTTACCAGACAGGGCTTGCCCACCCAAGGGGCGATCGTCTATGGTGCACAGGATTTCATAACCGCGCGGATGAGTGGCAGAGCGGTTGAATGCACCGGTCTTGAAATCATGTTTGATCAATTTTTATCATCAAAAACTGATTACAAATCAGCGAGTTAAGATTTTTAATCTTTCCTCGATACACTTACACATGTCTTACACAGTTTTTACTGTGCATGGAGGTAAGTGATGGAGATGCAAACGCAAACGCACAGCTTCATGGATGGAAAGCTTCACGTTTATAAACGTGGCAGCAGCCGCTATTGGCAATGCTCAACTTATCTCAACGGACGCAATCATCGCGTCTCCACAAAAGAAGAAAGCCTAGCACTCGCCGCAGATTTTGCGCGTGATTGGTATATGGCTGTTTATGTCGATCATAAACGCAGCAGCCATAAAGATCGTATTGATACTCTTGTTAAAAAATATGGGCATGAGGTTGTAACAAGCGACATGCATGTGCCTCTGCCCAAGGCTAAGAAATCAACAGGCCCTACTTTCAAAGAAGCCGCAGAAAAATTTATCGGCGAATATGGTATTAGCACCGAAGGTCAACGCAACGCGACATGGGCAAAAGATCACGAGCGCAGGATCAATGTTCACTTGCTTCCCTTCTTTGGAGATAAGAAGCTTAGTGAAATATCCGCAGGACTAGTTCAGGAATATAGGATTAAGCGAAGTACCGACGGGCATAAAGGCCGTAAGCCTTCTCGTAGCACTTTGCACCACGAAACAGTAACTCTAAGGCTCGTGCTGAAAACAGCACACCGCTATGGATGGATACCACAGGTTCCAGATATTTCTGCACCCTACAAAACATCTGGCAAGGTTAAGCATCGCGCTTGGTTCTCACCGGACGAATACAAAATGCTTTACGAGGCCACACGCAAGAAGGCCGATAATCCGAGCAGAGAGCGGTACCGATCAGTCTGGGAGGATTTGCACGACTACGTGCTATTCATGGCGAACACTGGGTTACGGCCTGACGAGGCCGGTCGCCTTGAATATAGGGATGTCACAATCGTGACAGACCAAGATACAGACGAGCGTCTGCTGGAAATTGAAGTGCGCGGTAAGCGCGGCGTTGGATACTGTAAAAGTATGAAGGGAGCTATTCTTCCCTTCCAGCGCATGCAAAAACGCCATAAGGGAAAGCCGACAGATAAAATTTTCGGCGGCACGCCCCGCGATCCGCTTAACAAAATTCTTGAAGAACTAAACCTAAAGAATGACCGTGATGGGAATGTTAGAACGGCTTACAGCCTGCGACATACCTATATCTGTTTACGCCTGATGGAAGGCGCGGATATCTATCAGATCGCCAAAAATTGCCGGACAAGCGTGGAAATGATCGAGCAGTTTTATGCCGCCCATTTGAAAAATACCCTTGATGCTTCGGCGATTAATGTCAGAAAGCCGAAAAAGGAGCCGAAAAAAGCTAAAGATTAGGCTAGCGTCTTGTAATTCCAGAATTTCCTGATTATAAAACACAATCACATTTTGTGAATTGGGCAGGTGGCCGAGTGGTTTAAGGCAGCAGTCTTGAAAACTGCCGTAGGTGAAAGTCTACCGTGGGTTCGAATCCCACCCTGCCCGCCATTGTTCTAATCATAATTTTTCATTCCCGAAGAATGAAAGCATCTTTTCAAAAGTCGTACCCGACTTTTAGGCGCGTTATTGCTTGCCGATAAAACGCGTCCAAGGCGAACGCCACTTCTGAATTAACTCAAGCGGCTCTCATGAGAGCCGCGTTTCCTTCAAGCATGTTCTTTATATCTTCTAGCCAACCCCTGACTTCATTATCTGGATCAGAAGCTGTTAATCTTTCTGGGGTCATCTTCGAAATAGCAGTACTGTTTAGTGCGATTTTTGCCCTCCCCACTTTTTTATCCTTTTTTTCTTGAGAGAGTTCACCCCAAGGCTGACCACCATTTGCCGAATGCACTGCCTTCGCAATACTTTCTGGAACATCTTCAAAATTTCCAAATGCTCCTGCAAACACCAAGTTTATTCCGAAATCAGCATAGGCTTCACTTACTGCATCATGATGTAAATAGTTTTCCGTTTCTCTTTTTGCGGTGGACAGTGCTTTGCATCCTTCACGCGCATTCACTGATGTAACATGTGCTGCATACTTCGCAGGGGCCGGAGGTGCGATATCTCTGTCGCAAAGATGAAATTCTGGCCTATTTAGAGGCGACAGCCGCGAGGCCCAAAGTGCCAAGTTGCTTCCTCCAAATGGAAAAAAGACAACTTCACCTTGGATTTCTAAAGCTTCTAAGTCAGGAACATTTTCTCCCGCTGTAGCCAGCATTTTGGAGATACCCTTAAGAAAACTAATATCGTGTTTTCCTTCAACCCCAATAAATAGTTTCACTGAATGATCTGGAAGTACTCCGAGAGATTCTGCGATTTTACGATTTGTGGTATCGTTCCCGCCGCTAACGATAACCCTTCCGCCTGTGGCTGTTTTTTCTATAAAACGTAAATTCTCTTGCTGAATTCCTCTAGCAAGCATTGGTGTATGCGTTGTTACGATAACTTGCTTTTCAGATGATGCAGTTAGCTCGACTAGTGCAGACATTAACATTCTTTGATTGTGGGGATGCTGGCTGGTTTCCGGCTCCTCAATAGCATAAATTATTGCCGCATCTGATTTTTCCATTGCCGCTTTTTCTGCCTTGGCTCTGAAAAAGTTTAATAGAACTAATCTTCTTACCCCGCTACCTCGCTTGTTGAGAGGTATACCGTGATCGCCAGTGATGCTAGTTTGGAAAAGCGTATCCCACTTTTTTGTAGTTATGATAGGATCAAGGGTGGAGGCTAAACTTGGATCCATTTCTTGAATTTTTTCAACTGTAGCATCTGCAATTTTTTTTACTTCTGCTTCTACTTGTTCTTGTATTTCTCTTAGCTGCGTCTCGACATTCTTCAGTGCGTCTTTTATGGCTGCTTTCAAAGGGTCTTGCGCCTCTGAATCTTGATCTGAACTTGCCCGATCTGACTTAAACAAGGCAAACGCCGGAACGTGTTTTGACATAGCGTTCCAAATTTGTTTAGCTCCCTCTTCCTTTTCCAGAGATACCAGTCCTAGCTGAGGAGCCAAATTTGGACATGCCGCCCAAATTGCCGCTCTTACTTGAGCGTTAACCCTTTGGTCTGTTCCAGTGAGATCAATTGCTAATTCTCGTGCTCTGGCAACTAACTCGGTGCGCTTGAGTTTTAACAAGTCGGCGTAACCTTCAGCCGATGGATGTAAGCAAACCGCCTCGGTCGATGCTAATTTCGCACCAGCAATGGAGCAGTCATAAGTTTTTCTAATTTCTAGGTTTCCATCACCATTAACTAAGTGCTCTTGGGTAAGAGTTGTTGAGGCTGTTTCGTCAATGATGATTGTTGACGGAAGGTTGGCAAATTCGCACGTTATTTGTACCTCATTAAGGGTCCCATAAACGCACCCATCCGCCTTCTCTATTTTGGCCTCTTCAAAAAAGATTGCCAACGCATCCATAATAGAGGACTTGCCGATGTCGTTCCGCCCAATGATGGCAGTCAAATCATCAAAAGAGATTTCGGTTGTTTCTTGATAGCAGCGGAAATTTTTCAGCTTGAGCTTTACTAACTTCATAAAAATTGCTCCTGTAATGAGCTGTGGATTTAAATTGATCTAAAAATTAGCGAACGCGAATATTGGTAGGTCTAGGCTACCGTAACCAAAACTTAAGGTTGAGTAAAGTAAGATAGAAGCTTAAGAGCGCACTTACGCAAACTGCGTTTGCAGCGCACTCAAAGGGCCGTGAGAGCCCGCCAAGTGGATACTGATCGTTGATCGAACCACGGTACGGATTGGGGAATCCTTGGCGATCTATCATTGTTCGTTGCGAACAATCTCACGGTCGGGCAACCATTCGGCGGTTGCCGCAGCAGCGTATCGGTCTGGGCAGGTCCTAAAGGACGAGCGTACCGGACAATCCCACAATTACCGGAACCGCAGAGGCATCGTGAATGCCTCTATTTTTTTGCCCAGTACCGCGCCAGAGGCTTACGCTGACCGCCTCACCCTCTGGAACGCTGCGGAAAGCGCGGAGGCGCGAAAGAACTCTCGCATCGCTCGCGAGGTCATTCTTGCATTGCCGCATGAGCTTTCCGAAGATGCGCGTATATCCCTCACACGGGACATGGCGCTCTTCCTTGTCGAGAAATACGGGGTTGCCGTGGATGCGGCTGTTCATAGCCCCCAAGAGGCCAAGGGCGACGATCCCCGCAATCACCACGCCCATCTCTTGTTTACGACTCGTGAGGTCCAACAGGATGGGCTGGGTAAGAAGACCCGTATTCTCGACGACAAGGAGCAAGGGCCGCAACAGATCGAACTGATCCGTTCTGTCTGGGAAGTATTGGCGAATGCGGCCTTGCAGCAGGCGGGGTTCGAGGGGGTCAAGATCGACCGCCGGACGTTAGAGGCCCAAGGCATCGACCGTATCCCGCAGGAGCATGTCGGCAAGGCTGGAACGCATGCCGACGATGACGAAGAACCCCGCAAACAGGATGAAGAGGAGGATGACGGCGAAACCGACACTGGCAAGGCCGGATCGGGAGACAAGGCGCACACGCCCTCCGCCGCCAAGAAAGAGACCTCCTCTGCATCCAAGAAGGAAAAATCCGCTCTCGTTAAGGCCAAGGCCGAAACTCGCCTTGGCCTTAACGAAGCCATCAAGCGATTGAATGCCGAGCGTGCGGCATTCTCCCCAGTCCCGCTCAAAGACCAGATCAAGGAACTTGACCGCCTTATGGACCGCCTCGATGGACGGGTCCAAAGGCTCAAACTCCTCTCCGAGAAAACCAGCCTACCAAAGCAAATTTTGAAGCTTGTTACCTCTGTAATTCAGATAGCCAAATCCTTGCTTGTCGCTCGAACGAAGGAGGAGGCCCAGAGAACCCTCTCTGTCGCCGAGCGTGAAACCAAGGCTGAACGACAAAGGGCGCGATACGGCAAAACCTACCGCGCCTCTGTTCACACGCGCATGGCCGAGATGCGCGAGAACATGGAAATCTTGCAAAGCAGGAAAACCCAGTACCAAAATTATAGATCCTTTGTGGAAATGGTCGAACGGCGGGTTGAGCTTGTGCGTTCTTCCCTGAAAGCTCCCGCTCTGCCCGTTAAAATAGAATGGAAGGTAACGGTCAACCCAGAAGCAATCAAAGCCAAGATCGTTGGTCAACCCCCATTTTAGAGTCCGTGTTTTAAGTGAATCTTCTGGCCATGATG
>JAPJRC010000027.1 GCA_030824805.1 Micavibrio sp. | reverse complement strand
GTAGGATTCGGGCGTGATCTTCCGCTTGCGCTGGCATTGAGTCAGGTCGTTCCGCCGGAATACACTTATGCGTTTGGTTCGGATGTGAATGTGGGATCGACCGTTTCCTGGCAAGGCGGCAAGGCTTGGAATCTGGTTTTGGATGACATGCTGGCCACGCAAGGTCTGCGCGCCGTTATCTCCGGCAACCAGATTACGATTGTCAGCGCCAGCCAGCCTGCTTAATCAATCCGGCTAATTGATAAAGTTTGCAAGCGTCAATTGTGCGGTGAGCGCCGTGACCTGGAAAGACGCCTGCAACTGTGTTTGCAGTTGAAGCACTTTTGCAGAGGCTTCGGTGATGTCAATGTCTTCGGTTTCGCCGACAATATCCTTGTAAGCATTGATCTGCGCTGTGTGCGATGTCTTTACCGTCGTAATCTGCGCCTGCACCTGCGACAGACGAAACTCCACCTGATCCATCTGGTCTAGCGCCTTATTGAGGCCTGCCGTGATATCGTTGATCACCTTGAAAAAGTTTTCCTGTTTTTCCTTGGGCGGCCAAGGCGCAACATCTTCCGCGATGGTGGTGGCGGCAGGATCGTTCAACGCGCCCGGCGCGTATTCGACGGGCGGAAGGGATTTAAGAACGCCCATCAATTTTATGATGTCCCGCATTGCGGGCTGGTTTGCCAGTTCGGTGTAATTGAATTCCGATTCATCCGAAACGCGCACCGTGGATTTTCCGGCCGTACCGCTGGTCAGCGCGTTAGAATATCCAAGAACAGTATCGGATGTGCTGTTATAAGAAGCTATGAATTGCTCTGTCGTGATCGTGCCATCACCCCAGTCGCCAATAAGGCCGGACGATACAAGCGGCGGATTGGTAAGGTCGGATGAATCCGGAATAAAATTCCCAAGCGATGATGCATACAATCCGTTGTCCGATATAGGTTTCTGGCTTGTATCGCCGCCGCCGAACAGGTAACGTTCGCCATCCATCTGGTTCATGTTGTCGAGAATGAAGTTGTAAACATTCTCTGTCAGCTGTTTGATGCTTTCCAGATCAGGGTAGTCACCTTCCTGAACCGACTGCATAAGACCTGTCGTGATCTTTTCAACTTGCGCTTTGATCTCGCCTGTAGAATTAAGCATCAGTTCAATGCGTCTTTCGGCGTTTATAATGTTGCTGGAATAAACTTCAAGGCTGTCGATACCCGCACGTGCGCGCGTTGCCTTGATAATATCATTGCCGAGGCCGGAAAGGCTCTGCGTTTTCTTTCCCGAAGAAATCTGCACTGTAAGATCGCCGAGAAGGTTCTGCTGCCCCTTCAACCGGGAGATCTGGTCAAGATATTGTCCGAGTGTCGATACGCCGCTTGCCATTGTGTTTTTCCTCTATGCTCTATATCGCATTCAAAAGTTCGGTAAACATTTCATCGGCAGCGCTTACCGCACGTGCGGCAGCCGCATACGCCGTCTGGACAACGATCAGCATAGAAAGCTCTTCGTCTATGTTCACACCTGTTTCATTTAGATGCCGTTCCTGCAGCAAATCCCGAAGGCTGGTTGTGTCCGATTGTTTTGTCTGGTTCAGGATGACATCCTGCGCCTGTGCATTGACCATCTTCTGACCGAAATCCGTAACGGTATTGCCAGTCAGAATCTGGGTCGAACGATCCGCCCCCGGTCCGAGATAATCTTTGCGGAAGCTTACATATACGCCGGAACCCACATAGGTTTCCGATCGGTACGCAACATCGGTAACCGGCGAGTTCTGGGTGACCACGCCGCCGCTAACGCTGTAAGTGCCGAACAAGGCGCTTGAAACACTGACACCGGTCGGCAAGCCCGCCAGTGCGGGGTTGACGGCACCGGTCGTGACGCCGGGGCCCGAAATGATTTTCAGGCCGCCGCCAAAATGCGGGCCGCCATTGGAATCGTCCACACCTGGGCGCAGGTTAAGCCTTCCTGTCAGCGCGTCGTATGTAACGAGGAGACCCGGGACGCCCTCACCTGTTGCGGGATCGAACTCCAGCTTGTCTATCAGGTCGTTGACATCTTCGCCGGGTTCGATCGTGATGCGTATAAGTTCGCCCGATCCAACCTGCACATCGAAGTAAGGATCTTCAGTGACATAGGTTCTTTCCTGAAGACCGAGCGCGCCGAACGCCTGTGTTCCCATGGCGCCTGCAAAACCGCTGGCGCTTAACGTGACGTTGCCGCGTGACTGGAAAACAAGCTGTCCGTTCGTGTTGCTGGTGACGGATGCGGCAAGGCCAGCAGGCACACCCGCAGCCGTGATCGCGCCGTTGATGCCGGCAACCAGCTGGTCCAGCGCGTTGTTGATACCGGGGCTGCCAATAGCGTAGGCAGGGTTGCTGCCAATCGAGCTAAGGTCGACTGTGACGTTGGTAGGGCCCAGACCGAGACGCGCATCTTCAAAGGTTATCTGGAACTGGTCGTTGTTGGGCCAGCCCGGGAAGAATTCCTGCAACTGGTCTGCGATATCGTTACCACCGGCGGCACCATCGTCTATCTCGGCAAAGGAGCGGAAGTCGATCCCGCCTACAACCTTGTTTTGGGAGTAAAGGCCAAGCCATTGCTGCAGATCGGTTGCCGGCAACGCAATGTTAAGGTCTGTGGTTCCGTCCACCTGTTGATAATTTACATTGCCAAATCCGAACTCGATAACGCGGCGCAGGACTTCGTTCGAAGCGCTGGGTATGTCCAGATCGGATTCATATGTGCCTTGCTGGATAAGGGTTACATCGTTCACGATATCGGCGTTGACCTGGATGATGGACGCGAATCCCACATAGGCAACGGATGTCGGCGGGTTGGTTGAAGGGTCCGGAGGTGTATCGAGTGGTACGCGGCCTGTCTGGTCTGTAAACAGGCGCAAACCCTGTGCCTCCATGCGAAGCGCCAGCTTGTGTGCGAGTTCATCCACCTGCGCCTGATATTGCACGAGCGTTTCGTCGCGCAACTCGATCAGGCCGCCTAGTTTCCCGCCTACGTCAGACCCTGCAATATCGAATGCCGCCGGCTTGATCATGGGATCGCCGCCAACATAAATGCCGGCAACGCTGCCCGGATATGTGGTTGTTGCGCCGATGAGGCTAGGATCGAAAAACAATTCTGTCGGGCGTTCGTCCGCCAGCTGTACACCGTTTGTCGTCTGGATAACCATGACGCCGTCGCCGCGGGTGAAGGATGAAATGCCAATAAGGCTGGAAAGTTCCTTGATCGCTTCGTCACGCTGATCCTCTATGCCCGCAGTAGAGCGGTTCAACGTGCCGGTGCCCTTAATCTGGGCGTTCAGTTCGGATATAGACGTCAAAAGATCGTTGATTCGGTCAACGACCTGCGCCATTTCATCCTGCGCGTCGTTGCGCATTTCGGTGATCAAATTGCCGAATTCGTTGAATTTTTTGGCGACTGTTTGCGCTTGTGCAAGGGTGGATTGCTGTAGAAATCCGTCGGAAGGGGAGTCCGAAAGGGCAGCGAACGTGTCTTTCAGCTGGGAAATTTCTGCCGCAATCGAGCGTTCTTCTTGCGTAGCGCCATGAAATTTTTCGATGCGGTCCAGATAGGAAGCTTTTACATCCAGTTCCGCCGTGCCGCTAACTTGCGTCCACAATTCCTTTTGTAGATTCATATCGACGCGGCGGATCATGGTCTCGCTCTGGACGCCGATGATCTGGCCGGTTGAATTGATTACCTGGGTGGTCTGCGGCAGGATTTTCCGCGTATAGCCGGGAGTCGTCGCGTTAGAGACGTTGTTGGATATGACGGTCAATTGCTGCTGCGCGACGCGCAGGCCCGAAAGGGCGGCATTAAGTGACTGAAATGACATACCTTTTTATGCTCCCAAATGACTGGCGGCGGATGGGCGGCGCCAATCGGGTTAACTACGTAAAAAGATATTGCAAAACTGGTGCCAGTACGGCCTTAGGGCTGTGCCGGTGCTGGCTGGCCCGTGTCATTGCTAGGAATGCCAACGGTGAACAGGCCTTTCTCCAGCGTGTCATACACGTCGTCTGCCTGTGTGCGGAGGCGCAGTTCGAGCATCAGGGACAGGAGCATCTCGCGGCGTTGCAAAGCGGCGTTGATGTCGCGATCCTGCATAAGCTTGATGGCCTTCATAGCCGCGCGGATGCGCTGTACGTTGGCGGGCTTGTCGTAAAGACTCGTGTAAAAATTCGGGCTTTGATAAATCTTGCGCGTCAGGAATTCCATTTGCGCGTAATAGCTGGGGTTGGGGCCGAGCTGTCTTTCGATTTCGTCGTTCTGCAGGCCGAATTCGCGCAGCAGCGCGCGCAGATACGGCGCATTTGTTTGATCGTCTCTGTTGGGGGTTGCCGTTTTCAAGGCAATGATGTTTGCAATGCTGTTGCGGGCAATGCCGCGTATCGCGGTGATCGAGCGCATGTTCAGATAGTTGTAGTTGAACTTCCGAAGATCCATGGCGTTTTCAGGAGAGCGCGGCAGCGTCTCTGTAGCAAACAGATTATCCACCAGTGCGAAAACAGTTTCTTCGTCTTCCGATACCGCAGGATCGTTCAGGTCTATATCGAGAGATAATGGCGTGTCCAGCGTCTGGGTAAAGTTGATGTCGCGGTTGCGCATACGTTCTGGCGCGGGTTGCGGGCACAACTCGTCAAGGCCGGTTGCGTTGTCGTTCTGGTCGCAAAATCTTTTGCGGAAATGATCAATGCGCGACAATGCGAGCGATGTTTCCGACATAGAGAAATTCTCGCCCTGACGCACGTCTTTTTCGAGCAATCGTTCGGCGACCATGTCACGCGTTATATTCGCCGAGCGCTCGGTCGCCATCAAGTCACGCGCGAAAGTACCGAATGTGCACATCTGTTCGCTGGGTTGATAATCCTTGTGTGCTTCTGCTGCTTTTTCCTGGAACAGGCGCTGTGTTTCAAGCTGGTGCTTGGCATCGAAGAACATGCCTATCGCCTCAACCTGTGCTTCCATGTTCACGGTGAATTGTTCTGCCATGAGCATGAGACCGCCCACCCACCATTCACGCAAAGGATCCTGGGGGCCGTCCAGATTTAGGCCGTTGTTGAAATCGACCTGTGCCTGCGTACCTGTGCTGCCTGTTGTGCCGGGTGTGATAGGCGTTGTGCTGGGTGTACAGTTGCCGGGAACGGCAAGGTTGCCGTGTCTGCAGACGTAATAGGAAACGTCCGTACCGCCACGCCCGCCGGCACCGTCATTGTCTCCACGGCCGTTGGCAAGAATTTTGCGGCATTCATCCCATCCGCCAAGGTGGAAAGCCGCGATAAGGCCGGATTCCGTTACCTGACATGTCAACGTGCGTCCTTGGCCCGTGCCTGTAACGGTTTGCCCGCCGTTGGCCAAAAGCTGCTGACACGCAGGGTCCCTGCGGATCTGCGTCAGGTTGTCGTTGGTAAACGCATCCATGATACATTCCTGCACCTGATGGCAGGCGGGGCTGATCCATTGCTGTGTGGTGGTACAGTTCTGTCCGCCGCATTCCGGGTGATTGCGCAGATAGGTTGCGCGTGTGCCAGGCATAAACTGGTATTTACCGGCGGCACCCGTACGGCTGTTTACGGCCGTGTAGGCGCCTGCGGAAGAGGATTCTGTGCTGTAGAGAGAATTTTTAATTGCGGTGAAGTCACATGCCGAAGAGCCGATAGTGCCTGTGCCTCCCGTTCCGCCTGTGCCACCAGTCCCACCAGTCCCGCCTGTGGCGCAGCCGGTAGAGGCCGTGGCAATCGAGCCGATAAAGATAAGGCCGAGAATGGCGGTTAGCTGCACAATACGGATCATGACGGGCGCCTTTCCGGCAGCGTGTGACAGAAGCCGACACTTTCCGTTTTTCCGCTGACCTGCATGCAGGCTTCAACCGTTTCTTCAGCCGGCAAGGCTATGTCCAATTGCAGTTTCCCGCTCCAGTCTGCAGGCAACCGCGCAACAGGCGCACCCTGATTTATTGTCAGGCTGATAATATCGCCCGCATGGAATCCGTCGGCCACGGCGCTCAATCCGCGGTCCTTGCTCACCGTAAAGGCGAAATCGCGATAATGGTCGCCCGGCAATTTAATAGCAGCGTTGATTCTGTACGGTGCTGCAGGCGGTGTGAAGGCCGCGCCATCATAAACCTTGTAGCCTGCAGACGATGTAACCGTGACATTGCTTTGTGATCCCTCCGGCAGTCCGAAGAAGGAAACAAATGTGTACGGTTTTTCCTGTTTCACGTAAGACACAGCCCATGCTCCTGCCAGCAAAACGCCAGCGCCAACCACGATCGGTGCGAGCAGTTTCAAGCTTTTCAGAGGATTTTTCCGGGTTGTTGTGTCTGTCATGGCGATTGCCTATCCCTTCATCAGGTTAAGGCATCGTGGCGAATTCGCCATCTTCAGCGAGACGATCGATCTCGTTTGTGACTTTCTCCTGCTCATCCAGCAGAGCCGTTTCCAGCATGACCGACAATGTCGCCTCGCTGCGCAGAACGCTGCGATACATGTCGCGGCGCTGCATCAGCTCGATGGCCTGCATGGCGACCGTTTTGCGGTCAACGTTGGCGGGCTTGTCGTATAATTCGGTGTAGAAGACAGGGTTCTGGTACAGCTTTTTCGTCAGAACTTCCATCTGCGCGTAGTAGCTGGGGCGCTCGCCCAGATACTCTTCGATTTCTTCATCGTCCGAGATGCCCATTTCCCGCATGATGGCGTAGAGATAGGGCTGAACTTGCGCTTCGCCCTGTGCTTTCATCGCTGCGATAGACACAAGGGAGTTTCTGGCGACAGAACGTTTTGCGGCGATAGAGCGCACGTTCATATAGTTGATCGTACCCTGCGGAATAACCGCTCCGTTCATGTCGGCAACAAAGCTTTGCGATACTGTTGGAGCAACTTTATGCGCATAAAGGTTTGCAGTGAGTGCAAGAAGATCTTCCTCGTCCGCCGACACGTTGTTCGCATGAAGGTTTTCTGCGTGATCGGGATCGCCTTCGGGGGTGAAGTCGAGCTGGAGGGTCAGCGGCCCGTCAACGAGATTTGTAAAGTTGATGTCGTTGTCCGTACGGCCAAGGTCATCCGAAGGGTTCGGGCAAAGTTCATTGAGGTTTCCGGCGTTGTCGCTTTGGTTACAATAGATTTCACGGAACTGCGCGATACGGCTGAGATAGTCGGAAGTCTGGCCGTTTGCAGCGATAGAGTTTCCTGACAGGAGTTCGCGTTGTTGTCCGCGGGCCGAAAAAGCAATAGCGGTTAAATCGGTGTTTCTATCGGAAGCGGCCAGTGAGCGCATTGCCGTGCCGAAAGTACACATGCCTTCGCTTGGATGGTAATCCTTGTGCGCCTCGGCCATCAATTGCTGGAACAGGCGCTGTGTTTCAAGCTGGTGTTTGGCGTCGAGAAACGTGCCGACAATCATAACCTGATGCATTGCCATCGCCGTGATTTGCTCTGCAAAAAGCATCATGGCAGGCAGTACGTGTTGTTCAAAGAAGGTTCTGATAATCCACTCACGGTGGTTTGTGAATTCCGTGTTGATGTGCTCGATTGTTTGTTCCGTCTGGTTGGCGGAGATGGATGTGCAGTTACCATCACAGGCCGCAACCGGCGCACAGCAAACGGCGAGCGCTGGGCGAACAGCGAATACCGCTATACCCAAGACAACAACAAGTGCGAGCGCAGCGTGAAAAATGGCGTTCTTGTTATGACGCGTCATTGTCCGCCTCCTGATGGGTTTATGCGGCCTTTCTGGTTGGTGATTTTTTCCTGCTCGGGCTGCAGCTGCATTTCAAGCAGAACCGAAAGGACGGCTTCACTGCGCAAAAGGCTGTTGAAAAGGTCGCGGTCCTGCATCAGGCCGATCGCCTGCAGCGCGGCACCCTTGCGTTCAACGTTTACCGGCTTGTCGTACAATTCAGTATAGAACAGAGGGTTTTGATAAAGTTTTTTCGTCAGGACTTCCATTTGCGCGAAGTAGCTGGGGTTTCTGCCCAGAAGTCTGTCGATTTCCTGTACATCCGTAACACCAAGTTCGCGCATAACCGCTTTAACGTAAGGCGCGGATTGGGGATCGCCGGCCGTTCTCATACCGACCAGCGCAGCAAAAGAGTTTTGGGCGACAGAGCGTTTTGCAAATATAGAGCGCAGATCGAGGTATTTTTGCGCGGCGGATTGACGGACAAGGTTGTTGGCGCCTTCGCCGAATTTTTCGGCTTCGATAGCCGGCACAACGTTGTGTGAGTAAAGGTTTGCGGCCAATGCGAAAACGTCCTGCTCATCCGGTGTGATTGTTCCGGCGGAGTCTGCCGCCGCCCCGCCGCCCGGTGCCGCTATGTTCGCAAACTCCATATCAAGAGTCAGACGTGTTTCGATGTTACGGGTGTAATCCACATCGATGTTGCGTCTCTCAGGTTGGGGAACAGGGTTGCGGCAGAGCGTAAGAAGGCCGTTCTGGTTGTCTGCCTGGTCGCAATATGTGGCAATGAATGTGTTGATCCGCGAGCGCAAATCGGAGTCGGTGCCCTGCCAGGAGATGGCCTGGCCATTCAGGGTCTGGCGCTGCATCATCCGGGTGGCGACAGCCGTTTGCGCCATATTTGATTTACGATCGGACATAGCGAGGGAGCGCACGGTCGTGCCGAAAGTACACATGCCCTCGCTGGGGTGATAATCCTTGTGGGCGCGGGCGGTCAATTGCTGGAACAGACGCTGGGTTTCAAGCTGGTGTTTCGCGTCAAGGAAGGCACCGATAATTTCCACTTGATAGATACCCGCAACGGTCAGCTGTTCCGCCATAAGCATCATGGCCGGCAGCAGATGTTCGCGGAAGAACTGCGTGATCATCCAGCGGCGCAATGTTTCGAACTGTGTTGTGACTTCCGTGCGGATACGGTTGTGGTGTTGTGGGATCTGAACCGTACAGGTGGTACAGCCGCAGGTTCCCGCAACACTTACACCGGCTGCTGAGGCTGCCGCGCCGCCAAGTCCACCGACAAGTCCGCCTGTCAGAGCGCCGCCGAGGGCTCCACCCAAGGCTCCGCCCAAGGCCTGTCCGATGGCCGTGCCGGCGATCTGGTTCAGCGCGCCGCTCAGCGCTTGCTGTATCGCGCCGGAGCCGCCCAGAAGTTGCGAGAGTTGTGGAGCGACCTGTGAAATAGCGTTGGTCAGCGCCTGCATGTTTGCCTGGGTGGCCAGGTTCTGCAGCGCCTGCATGTTAAAATTGCTACCAAGCGCGGATTGCAATATCTGGTCGATGGCGTTCCCTTGCTGGAGGCCGGTCAAACCCTGCAGGGCGTTTTGGATGGTGCTGTTGTTAAGCAGGTTTGTCAGGCCCTGCACACTCGTAATGTTGCCCAGATTGTTGATAGTGGAAAGCGCCTGCCCCACTTGCGAGTTAACCTGGCCAGTAAACAAACCCGTTACGAGGCTTGCCGCCGTTTGCGGGTTGACTTGGCCGGACTGTAAATTGCCCAGAATTGACGTCCACTGCTGTGGGTTTACCCCTGCAGCACCGCCGCCTGAAGACAAAACCTGAGAAAGCTGGCTGGGCGAAACGCCTTGCTGCAGCAAACTTGTAACATTGTTACCCAAATTGGCGGAGTTTTGGAAAAGGGAGCTTGGGTTCTGCAAAAACTGCTGGGGCGAAATGGATGTGGGCGTTGTCGTGCCTGTGCCAGTTCCCGGCTGTGCAAGGGCAGATGCGGGAGCAATCGGCATGCCCGACGCGATCGTCAGCAGCATGCAGGTGCCAAGACCCAGCTTCCGTAATGTCGTTTTTCTCACCTGTGCCCTCTCCAGCGAAGTCCCCGAGCCGTGATGGTAACTTATAATTGCTTGAAAAAACAAAGTTTCTTCAAGTCCTACGAAAATTCTATCACAGTTTAAAACCAAAACGCACGTTTGTCTCCCCCGGCCGGAAAGCTTTTTGATTTTACGGGGGGACAACTTGAATATCGGAAATTGTTCTTTGCTGATGAATATGTTCCAATAGGGAAGGATTTGGTTTTTGCGAACCAGATCTGCTACCTATCGCACTAGCAGTTTCACAGCAACGATCTTTGGATTCCATGGCAGACGACAAATCCGATAAGGCTCCGAACCCTCGCAATATACGGCCACCAAACCGTCCAGGCGTAGATGGTGGTAGCACGCGTCCGAAAAAAGCGGCCGTGACACGCGGCGAGGCCATGGACACGTCAGGTCTGGGCCGCGTGGTCGTGCGCAATGAATTCTACCGCGACGGATACAGGCTGGCGCTACGTGTGGCTGTAATCCAGTGTTTTGTAATTTTCGGCCTTATAGGCGCGATGTTCTTTATTATTTATGTGCATCAGCCGGAAAACCGCTATTTTGCGACCACAGAAGACGGCCGTCTGATTCCGATGGTGCCGCTCAACCAGCCCAACCTGTCGACGCCGGCGCTTTTGTCCTGGGTTGCGCAGGCCGCATCCGAAACCATGTCGTTCAGCTTCAGCAATTACCGCCGCAGCTTGCAGGAATCTTCCCGTCACTTTACACGCCTTGGCTGGGAAAGCTTCTCTGCCGCCCTCCAGCAGGCGCGCATTATTGAATCCATCGAGCAAAATACGCAGGAGCTGACTGCTGTGCCGCGCGGTGCCCCGATTTTGAAATCCGAAGGGATTGTCGCCGGACAATATCAATGGGTTGTCCAGATTCCGATGATCCTGAGCTATGTATCCGGTGCCAAGAGCCGTTCGGACAACTGGATTATCACAATTGTTGTGGTGCGCGTTCCGCGTCTGGAAAGCCCGAACGGTGTCGGGATTGCCCAGTGGATCGCTGTGCCGGGATAATGAAGTGCCTGAAGGAGCTTTGGTAAAGATGACTTTTGGAATCTGTCCCGCTATGGTGGCTGCCTTGGATATTGGTAAGGTTTGGTAAAAGAAGTCATGACGACACAATACGCATCAATTTTCTCGCGACTGGCTCTTTCTGCAGCGCTTGTCTGTTTCGCGGCTACAGGCGCAGTTGCCCAGGATACGGCAACCAGCCAGCAATTGCCGGATTCTCTGGTCAACCAGCAGATCCCTATGGCTTTCCCGCAAGCGGATGGCGCGCCTGCCGAAAACACCACACCGCAAACACGACAAACGCCCGAGGTCCCAACCACAGCGCCCGTTGGACGCACGCCGTCCGCGCAAACTTCGGCTCCGTCCGCCACTGTCCAGCAGACCTCCGATGGTGCCACAACGGCAGCAGAAGCATCCGGTGAATCGCAGCCTGTGCAAACGCCTTCGGCAGACCAGATTCCGGCGCAGCCGGAGCAGCGACCTCTGGTGCCTGCAACACCCATGGGAGCCGCCGCGCAAGGCGCAGATTCCGGAAACCCGGTTGCGGGCGGCGGACAAGCGAATCCTGTGGAAGATGCCGCCGCGGGGGCCGAGGCCCAGGAATCCCAGCAATCATCCGGTCTTCCCGACGCATTGGAACAATATACGTCGGGTCAGTCGGAAGACGACGCGCAAGCGACCGATTTCACAGGCGCAGAGCAGTCTGCAGACGGCGATGCGTTGCCGAATGTCAGCAACGTCAACATGATCCGTTTGAAGGGTGATTTCGATAACGCCAATAACAGCGTTGCAGTGCCGGTGGGTGGCGGCCCTGCCAAATCGGATGCGCAATTGCAGGAAGAAATCCGCACCGAGGCTTTCGATGCGGCAATCACCGGCATGTTCCCGTTGACGCCCGAGCAGATCGAAACACTGCTGAAAAAATATGACACGACACAAAAGACGGTGAACAAGCCGCCTTACGACGAGCCCAAGCCCGAAATCAGCGTGCAGAATATTTCACTGGACCCGGGTGTGGCGCCGCCAACCATTAAAACGGCTATCGGTAATGTCACCACGATCAACATGCTGGACGCAACCGGCGCGCCATGGCCCGTACAAGACGTTACGTGGGCCGGTGATTTTGAAATCGTTGAGCCGGAAGAAGGTGGTCACATCGTGCGCATCACACCGATGGGGCAGTTTGCACGCGGTAACATTGTGATTCGTCTGCTTACGCTTAAAACGCCTTTGACCATGACGCTGGAAACCAGCCGCGACATCGTGCAGTACCGCGTCGACGCGCGTATCCCCGAATACGGGCCTTTTGCCAGCGCGCCCTTGATGCAAGGCGCGAAATCGACGCTGGTGGCCGGATCGCCCGATCTTACATCGCTGCTGGACGGCGTGATGCCGGGCGGCATGCAAAAGCTCGAAGTTAGCGGCGTTGACGGGCGCACAACCGCCTACACTATGAACGGCACGACGTATGTTCGCACGCCCCTGACCCTGTTGTCCCCGGCATGGAGCAGCTCCGTGTCATCGGCGGACGGTATGAATGTTTATGCGCTCTCGGATGCGCCGGTCCTGCTTTTGTCGGACGGCGGTGAATTCCAGCGCGCCACCCTGAAGGAAAAAGAGGATTTGCTCGATGAGTAACAACGACGACAACGATCTGGACGTCGATAATTTCGACGATGCGGGCGGTTTCGACGATTTTAGCAAAAAGGGCACAATCGGCGATCTGTGGCGCAACAACCCGATGGTCAAAATCGGCGTTATCCTTGCGGCCTTTGCCATTATTGTCGGCGGTATCATTCTGTTCGGCGGCAGCGAAGAAAAAACGCCGCAATCCGCCGTGATGAGTGGCTCGGAAGTCAGTGAAGCGCCGGGCACAAGTGAAGTCTCGGCGACGATGAAGCAGGCAATCGATGACAAAAACGTCGAAGTTGCCGAAGACGCTTTGCGTACAGGCGGTTCTGCTGTTCCTATTCCGGTTTCACCTATTAAAGACGTTATGCCTGTACCTGTAGAAGAAGCGAGCGGTGAAGATCCGCTTGATCGCTGGAAACGCATGCAGGAAGAGCGTGTCCGTCAGCAGGAAATGCTGGCGCAGGCGCAGCCGGCAGCTCCGGACGCGCCGCCGCCCGTGGATACAAAAACACCTGCCGTTAACGCAATGTCGCAATCCATGGCAACGCAGATGCAGGCGATTTTGCAAAACCAGAAAATACCAGAACCGCAGTTCAAGAAAATTACGGGCATAGGCTTCATTGAAGACATGGAGACGAAAAAGCAGGCGAAGCTGGATGCGCAACAGGCCAAACTGGCCCAGGCCCAGGCGCAGGCTGCCGCCATGACGGGCGAACAGGTTGAAAACATCATTCTGCCCGCCGGTACCATCGAGTATGGCCAGTTGCTTATCGAGGCGAACACCGATGCGCCAGGTCCCGTGCTTGCGCAGATCGTGTCCGGCCCATTGCGTGGTTCCCGTGTTCTCGGATCGTTTACATCTTCTGATGAGTATCTGACGTTGAATTTCTCGCAGTTGGTGCTTGATGGTATCAGCTATCAGATCGAAGCTGTTGCGATTGATCCGGACACCACTTTGCCGGGTATGATAACGGAGATAGACCGTAAATACTTTACGCGTGTTATTCTCCCTATGGCCGCTGAATTTGTATCCGGGCTTGCCGATGCAGTTTCGGAATCCGGCACAACGAGTGTTTTCATTTCAGACAGTTCTGTGACGCAGTCCACGGCGGATAAAGACGGCGAGCAGGAAGTTGCTTCGGGTATCAGCGAGGCGGGCGACAAGCTGAGCGAAATTCTGGAGGAAGAGGCCGATCGTGCGGAGCCTATGCTGCGCGTGGCTGCGGGTACGCCAATGGGCGTTTTGTTCGTGGCTCCGGTTACGGACTCAGCCCTTGAATCACGCCGGTAAATTTCCTAGGTTTGGGCCACTTCTTATAATAACGCCTTAGAAAGCGATCATGACATGATAGACAACGGAAAAAATAAAGGTTCGGGCGAATTCGACGATACGTTCGATGACGATTTTTCGGATGTTGACTTTGATGAGACAGCCTATGACGAGGGCTCGGAGTTCGACGATCTGTCTGCCGAAGGCGGGGAGTACGAAGGCGATGACTTTGAAAATGAAGACTGGGGTGACGCAGAAGAAGAGGCGGACGCCGGCAATAAAAAACAGAAGAAGCAAAAAAGCGGCGGCGGTGGCGGCCTTGGCTTTAACACGATAGTTATTATCGGTGCCGTGGTTCTTGGCGGAGGCGTGCTTGCTTTTAATATTATGAGAGAAACCAAAAAGGTGGAGGCGGCCCAGCCGAGTACCTTCCAATCGATTCTCAATATAGGCAGCATCATGGACGGTGCGCTGTTCGGAAAAGAAGATGCCGAAGAAACACCCGCGGCCGAGCAGGAACAAAATCAGGGCTTTATGAACGACCCCGGGTCTGTTGCCCAGCCGGATGCTGCGGCACCTCCACAGCCAGCGCCCATAGCGCCCGGTGAAGTTGCAGCCAACGATCCGCTTACGCCGATGCCTGATCCGGCGCAACAGGCTCCGCGGGGGCCAGAAGATGTCCCGCCCACAGAAAACACGTTGGGCGATGATGCAACACCCTCGGAGGCAAGCGCTGTAACGCCTCCTGCGGATTCTGCTGTTGCGGAAGCAGAGGTTCCATCCACTACGGAGCCTGCGCCCGCCGCACCTTCCAGCGCCGAAGATATCCTTAAACAGGCCATGGCCAACCGCGAGCAAAAGCAGGCGGATGAAGCCACACCTGCGGAGGCAGAACCTTCGCCGACGGACAAAGAGGCTTTGCGCGAAGCGTTTAAGAAAAAGATGGTTGCTGCCAATGATAAGTCTGGTAGCACAAAAGCACCTGTTGTTGATACCACTGAACAGGCAGCTGCTCCCGCTGTTGTTACGGAGCCTGTACCTGTAACGGACATTCCATCTCCCGTTGCCGAACCGGTAGCTGCGCAAGCGCCTGTCGAAACGCAATTGGCCGTAACGGAGAACAAAGAGGCTGTTTCAGCGCTTGAACAAAAGCTGGACACTATGCTGAAGCGTATGGAGCAGATTGAAGACGATCTGGGCAGCATACGCGAAAGCAACCAATCCAACGCAGGCGATTTGGAAAAAACAGTTGCGGATTTGAAAGAGGAACTGGCGGAGCTTAAGTCTCGTCCGGCACCTGCTGCGAAAAGCGCATCGGATGATGGGGAAACGACTCACGTTTCCAAGCCTGCAAAAAAGACAGCCCGCAAGCGCGCGCCGGAAGACGAAGCATACACGCCATCACAGCCGAAGACACCGCCTGTGCCAGAGCCTGTTGCGGAAAAGCCGGCACCCGTTGCGAAACAGGTATCGGGGCGTTGGGAACTGCGTGCGGCACAACCTGGTCGCGCCTGGGTATCCAAGCCGGGCGACCGCGACATGCAGGCTGTGGCTGTCGGCGATACATTACAAGGTATTGGTCGTATCAGCGCAATCACTTATCAAAACGGACGCTGGACGGTATCAGGAACTCAAGGGACAATTCAGCAATAAATCTCCCGTATTGATTCCATAATGTGTCCTTGTTTTTTAAAAAGGAGGCCATATTTTTTCAAAAAAACACATTTTTGACACAATCTAGATGCCAAAAATGCTGCCGTAATCGACGCCGGTTGCCTTATTATTGTTTAATATCAATTGGTTATATGCATCTTCGCCGGGTGGAACACAAATTTGCCTTATTTGGTCAAAATGTGTTTTAATAGAATTATAGGGTGATGACTGGTGATAGACAGAGAAGGCTTCGCAGGTCGGCCACCCGGGGACCAAATTCGCAAAAAGAATTTTGATTTTGTATACTTGTTGATAGATGGCACAATACAAACCGGAAGACTTTTTACGGGATTTGGAAAAACAGTTTTAACCAATAACGGCTTTTGACAACAAACAAGGAGACTGAACTATGATTAAGAAATTCAAACAAAAAATGCTGGTAGCAAGCGCTGCCTCCTTCATCGGAATGGTATCGGGCGTTGAAAGCTCGTTCGCAGGCGCCGGCGGTAACAGCTTCCAAGACATCGTCGACAACATGGAAGACTCCATCTCTGGTATTCCGGGTCTGATCTCCGGCGTATCCTACATGATGGGTATTCTGCTCGGCGTTCTTGGTATCCTGAAAATCAAGGACCACGTTGAGAACCCAGGTCAAACCCCGCTGCAACAAGGCGCGATCCGTCTGGCAGCTGGCGGCGGTCTGTTCGCCCTTCCGATCGTATACGAAGCAATGCGTACGACCATCGGCGACAACGGCGCGATTGTTGATACTCCGACGGTTAGCGGTATCTCGCTTCAGGTTCAGTAACCTGACCGCATAGGGGTTAATGAAACTCTTGCCAATAACTCTGGGCATTGTCCGTACCTCGGGCAATGCCCAATCTGCCGAAAAGGCTGCCCTGCAATTGCAGGAAATGCGGCCCAAGATTCTTGAGCGCGACAATCACAGTTGCCGCTTCTGCGGGTTTAAATCGATGAAATATCAGGAGATACATTTCCTGAACAGCAACGTCGAAGACGTGCGCCCCGATAATCTCGCAACATCCTGCATCTTTTGTCACCAGTGTTTCGATCTTGAAAAGGCCAGCGCCATGAATTCGGGCGTGTTGGTCTGGATGCCCGAAATCGGGCAGGCCGAGCTCAGCCATCTCGCACGTGCGATATATGTCGCCCGGATATCGCAGGGGTCCATGGCCGATTCGGCTCGTTCTGCCCTGGAGGCGATCATGGCGCGCCGTGACGATGCAATGTCACGTCTGGCGACGCACGACCCGTTTTTTCTGGCGACTGTCTTGCGGGATTTCCTCGGACCGAAGCACTACGCGCAGCGTGCCGAAAAACTGGACGGTATTCGCCTGTTCCCACTGGACCGCCGCAACATCAGCGAAGGTGATCTTAAGTTCAACCAGTTCCCGCAAATCCTTGCGTACTGGCGCTCCAAAGACGGCCCGTTCGGCAATTATCAGCCGAGCCAGTGGAAAACGATTTATGCAAAAATGAAGGCCGCCTGATTTTTTCCACGCTGCTCTGAAAATGCCAAATTTTCTCTATATTCTCGGGGTATAGTATAATACCCTTACTCAGTCGTATTCTTGCAATAACAAGCCGGTTTCATGCGTCTTTTACACAAACTGCTCGTGCCCTTCCAGACGGCCTTCAAAAGTTCTCTGGAAACTTTCATCCGTCTGGAAACAGCGGACGATGAGATCACGCTCGCCTCGACTGACGGGTCGCTTATTACCTATGTAAAAATTGACGGGTCACGCCAGATTATCGGAGAAGAAGAATATAATTATCTGGTCGAAGGCTCTACAATCAAGATTGGCTCGCGCTTCGACAGGCAGGGACATGCGTTGCAGGTTTATTTCGTGCGCGATCCAAACCGTATCACGCGTTACCTAGAAGACATGCTGCGTCCATCGCGATTGTCGGCAGAGTCGGTGGGGCTGGACGTAAAAGATATTTTTGACGAGCGTGTTCGCCACCTTTCGCGCTATCTGTCTTACGAGGAATGCTATTTTGTTTTGTGGACGCGCCCATCAATTCTAACGAAAAACGAATTGAAGCGTGCCAGCGTTGATGCGCGCCAGAAAAAATGGGTAAAGGCGGGCTATGCGCAGAATCCTCTCGCATCTCTGGACGCCCTGCGCACGCGGCATAAATCCTATATAGCATCCGTACTATCATCACTGGACGAGCTAGGCATCAAAGCGGACGTGATGAAGGTTCACGATGCGCTACGCGCTATCAAAAACAATCTTTATCCGACAAAAGCCCATGAAAACTGGAGCGCGTGCTTGCCTGGCGATGTCATTCCGCCACGCACGCCGCTTTCACGCACCGATTTGTCGGACATCGTATGGCCTACGCTGAAGCAGCAATTGGCGTTGGCGGATTGCTATGTGCTCAATGAATCCATCGTGCGGATCGGGGATCTTATCTGGGGCGGCGCAGACATTACTCTGGCGCCTATGGATCCATCGCCGTTCCCGATGTTGCTGAACCGTTTGTTCGAAGCGAAGGTGCCTTACCGTATTTCCTTCCTCATCGAAGGCGGCGGTGTGTATGCAACCCAGTTCCGCACCTTTGCCGCCACCATTCTTGGCGTGACAAACGCGTTGAACAAGCAGATCAAGTTTTCGCTCGAGGGTCTACAACGCCTGGCGCGTAAAGAGCCGGTTGTACGCCTTCGAGTCTCGCTGGCGACATGGGCGCCACGGGATAATTTGCGTCTACTGCAGGACCGTTTATCGAACCTAATCCAGGCGGCTGAATCTTGGGGCTATTGCCAAGTTTCGGAATTCTCCGGCGATCCGCTTGATTGCGTTATGAGTTCTGCAATGGGTATCCATTGTGCTGGTACGGCACCTGCCGCCATTGCACCCATGTTCGAAGTGATGAAATTGATGCCGTGGCAGCGACCGTCATCGCCGTTTGACAAAGGCTCCATGCTGTTCCGCACGCCGGACGGTAAAGTGTGGCCGTACCAGACGGGAACGAACGTCACAACGACATGGTTCGACCTTATTTTCGCGCAACCTGGCGCAGGTAAATCCGTTCTTCTTAACTCGACCAACATTGCAACATGTCTGACGCCGGGTATTTCGCAACTGCCCTACGTTGCGATCATCGACATCGGTCCTTCTTCTTCGGGTATGATCTCGTTGATCAAGGAAGCACTGCCTGAGAATCGCCAGCACGAAGCCGTTGCGTACCGTCTGCAGATGACGCAGCAATATGCCGTTAACCCATTCGACACCCAGCTTGGTTGCCGTCTTCCCATGATTGATGAGCGCAGCTATCTTGTCGAGTTGCTTACCCTTCTTTGCACGCCGCCCGGCGCCGAGCGCCCTTATGACGGCATCCAGCAGCTCGCAGGCCTTGTCGTGGATGAAATGTTCCGTTGGCGCGACGACACCCAGGCAAACGCCGAGCCGCGTCCTTACCTGCCGCGCCTCGACCATGAGGTTGACGAGGCAATCGCCAAGCACAACCTGCATCTTCCGACCGACCCTTACTGGTGGGATGTTGTGGACCGCATGTTTGATCTTGGGGAAACGCACGTGGCAATGCTGGCGCAGCGTTACGCAGTGCCAACGATTTCAGATGCAATTACGGCATCGCGCCGCCCGCAGATCAGATCGCTTCTTGAAGAAACGGGGATTGGTCTTACATCCGAAACCGTCATCAATGCGTTTGAGCGTATGGTGACTTCGGCAATTCGTGAATTCCCGATTTTGTCCGGTATTACACGCTTTGATGTTTCCGACTCACGTGTTTGCGCGCTCGACCTTATGGACGTGTCGCCGCAAGGGGATGATTCCGCAGACCGTCAAACTTCGATCATGTACATGCTGGCGCGTCACGTTCTTGTGCGCGGATGGTGGGTTGGTATGGAGATGATCGAGCATATGCCCGAAAAATACAGGCTCTACCACGAAATGCGCCTGCAGAATATTATCGAGACACCGAAACGTCTTTGCTACGACGAATTCCACAGAACCTCGAAATCACGCTCCGTGCGCGCGCAGGTCGTGCGCGACGTGCGTGAGGGGCGTAAACGCGGTGTGCAGATTGCGCTTTCTTCCCAGCTTCTGGACGACTTCGACGCGGATATGGTTGACCTGGCGACGGGTGTATGGGTTCTTGGCGCGGCGATTTCCGATCAGGCCGTTGACAACATCCGCGAGCGTTTCGGTCTTTCGCAAACCGCCCGCAACATCATCCGCTACAAGCTTACAGGGCCGCGCGCGGGCGGCGCGCCAGCTTTGCTTGTTCTTGGCACCGTCGAAGGCAAGTATGAGCAGCATTTGCTAAACACATTGGGCCCGATCGAATTGTGGGCGCTGTCGACATCTGCCGAAGATGTTGCCATTCGTAACCGCCTCTATTCAAAGCTTGGCGCAGCCCGTGCAAGACAGATGCTGGCCGTCAACTTTCCGGGCGGCTCCGCGCGTGGTGAGATCAAGCGCCGCGTGATGATGCTGGCCGAGAAGGGCGAAGTCCGCTCCGCCGCTATCAGCCAGGTCGTTCAGGATATCGTGGATGAGCTTATCGAGGCCAGCATCAGCAAGCTCGACAAGAATCCTGACGATGTAGAATTGTAGGCGGCGCATGAGCAGCACTACACCGGATAACGAACATGATCCCGGCAAAGATCTTAGCGAGATCACCAACGATTTCGATGCTCCAGTGGAAGAGGAGCGGCCAAATCCCTATAATGTTTCGCTCGACGAAATGTTGTCCGACGAGATAAATCCGCTCACGCCCGAGGATATCAAAAAACTTAAACAAATAGGCTTCGGTATACTTGGTGCCATCTTGCTGGTCATCCTTATGTCGATTTATGGGTGCCAGCCCAAGAAGGCTTCGATGGCATATGGCATCTGCTCAACGTTTCTGGAGTTGAATACACCGTATCCGCACACATTAAACTACACGGATCTTGATGGATCGCGCACAGCCGTACGTATCTATTTTACCTCGACCGATCCGTTCGGGCAGTTCAAACAGGAGATGATCGAGTGTAAATTCGGCCCGGATGAAAAGACCGGCATGAAATTGACCGAGGCCTATCGCAACCGTCGCCTGATGGATGCGAAGCTGGTGCGTGATTTCAACCTCGCTCTGCCGACCATCATGGCAAGCGATCCTTATCTTGTTAAACCGGGGCCGGACTGGAAAAACCAGCTTGTAGACCAATAAAAAATCAGGAAAGTTTGCCTGTTCTGACCAAGGTAGGAAGTAACCCGCTTGCGCCCATGGCCTGCTTCATGAAAAAGCGCCGCGCGGCCGGGATTTTTTGGATGGTCCTCAATCCAAATTTCCGCAATATCCGCACCGAAGAAAGATCGTTGGAAAAAAGTTTGTTGAGCGTGTCTGTTGCTCCCGCCATCATCATGTTGTCTACACGGCGCATGCGTTGATAATTTTGCAGAAGCGTCGTGTTGCCCAAATCTTCGTTCATCTTCTTCGCAGTAATCAACAGCTCCGCAAGGGCGGCAATATCACGCAAACCCAGGTTTAGTCCCTGACCGGCGATCGGGTGTATGCCATGTGCGGCATCGGCAACGAGCGCCATACGATCGGCAATATAACTGTGCGCATGCTTTAAACCGAGCGGATAGGCAAAACGCTTTCCTATAAGTTTAACAGGGCCGTAAAAGTCCGGGAATCGTTCGTTCAGCGCGGCATTAAAAGCATTTTCATCCCAGTGAAGCGCGGAATCTTTATCACTTCCGTGTTCTGTCCATACTACGGCAGAGCGGTGCTTTCCGTTTTTGTCATCGCTCATAGGAAGAATGGCAAATGGACCTTCGCTGCGGAAATCCTCGACTGCAATGTTGTTGTGAGGATTCTTATGGTTCGCAACACAGACAAGCGCGCGTTGATTATAAGACCAACCGCGCGTATCAATGCCCATCCATTCGCGCGTAAAAGAGTTGCGCCCGTCTGCGCCGATTAGCAGCGAACCGCGCACAGCGCGCCCGTCCTCCAAATGCGCGATGACCCCACGTTCATCGCGGCTGAAATCAAGCACCCGTGCAGGTGCGATGTGTTGGGCGTTTTTTAATCCTGCCAGCGTTTCGTAGAGGCTCTTGCGTATATTGCGGTTTTCAACAATCCAGCCGAATGCATCTTCCCCGACATCCTCCACCAGAAATTCCAGCAGCGTGGGCGATCCCGATTCCAGAATTTGGATATCGCGGATAGGGCAGGCATCTTCAGCCAATGCATCCCATGCACCTGCGGCTTCGATAACGCGCCGCGATCCGAATGAAATCGCGGTGGTTCTTCCATCGAAGGCGGGATTCAATGTTGTTGCCGGATTGTCCTGATCGATGCATATGGCGGTGATATCGTTTTTTGCGAGCAGGGCAGCCATGGTGCAACCTGCATGTCCGCCGCCAACGATCACAACATCGGCGACAAAATCAGCTTTGGGCGCAGTTCTGGCCATGGGCGCTCCCCTTTACGGGCTGGTGGAAACTTGATACTGGTATAGACCTGCTTATGCCTTAAGACAAGAAGGAGGCTCCTCATGAAAATGGTTATGGCTGTGATCAAGCCGTTTAAACTGGACGATGTGCGTGAGGCTTTGACTGCGCTCGGTGTCGAGGGGCTTACGGTTACGGAAGTAAAAGGCTTCGGCCGCCAGAAAGGCCAGACCGAGATTTACCGCGGTGCGGAGTATTCGGTGAATTTTCTTCCAAAGGTCAAAGTCGAAGTCGCCATCCCTGACAAGCTGGAAAAGCAGGTCGTCGAGGCGATCCAGAACGCCGCGGGCACGGGCCGTATCGGCGATGGCAAGATATTCGTTTACGAGCTTACCAACGCCGTGCGAATCCGCACGGGCGAAAAAGGCAACGATGCTTTGTAATTTGGATTTGTCTTCATCTAGAAAAATGGGGAGCCTTACGGCTCCCCTTAGTTTTTTTACCAGGGAGGTAAAACTCTTAATCGAAGCGGATACCATATTGGGTGATATTCAGCGTGTTTTGTACAGCCATAATCACGCTGCCAAGGTTGATGGCAAGAACACCGCCTATAAGATGCGTTATTGCTGCCATCATTGATGCCTGCTGGCTTCCTTCGGAAACACCGCGCAGGATAAAGAAGCCGCGGATCAAACTCACCCAGCCGATCACGATGGAGAAGGCAATAATACCGGAGATAACGGCATGCACATGGTTTGCCGCACCGGTGCCAAGACCGGCCTGATATTGTAAAACGCCTCTGGTATTGATGACGTCGTCGGTAAACATCGTCGTGCTGAAATAACCGATGATGGAATTGATGGAGAACAGACATCCGGCGACAATAAATGTCATGACCGTGCCGATACCCGTAGGTCCTTGCGGACCCTGCTGTTCCGTCTTCAGAAGACGGGAAATGCCTATGATGACCAGCGCCAAACCGGCCATATAACCGAACGCGCCGAAGGCCCACTGCAGCGGTAGAAAGACGTCGCGCATCAGGGCCACAATCATGGCGTCGAGACCGACACCGGACGTGGAGCCGCTCCAGCCGTTGCCGCTATAGCCAACCTGGTTGCCATCGTCTTCGATCATTTCGCGAACAACATCGGCGACGAACGGCAGCAAGAAGAACATACCGCCCGCAAGGAAACGTTTGATTGGTTCCAGAAATTGGACCTGGTTCGGGTTTTCGACGTGCTCCTTGAGCTTCATGATGCCTGTAAAACCCATAATGAGGCCCATCATATAAGAGAAGCCTGTAAAAACACCCGGAATAGTCATGTTGGTGTCATTGGTTACGCGGCTAATAACGGCGCCCAAAGTGTTGGCGGCAGCGGCATGTGCCGCGTCGGACGCGAGTAGCCCAAAGGCCATAAGCCCTAAAAACGAAAGGAGATTTTTGCTGTTTTGAACCATAGACCGATAAACCCCTAGCTATATAGAAAAGTATAGCATAGGCCGAAGGCGGAAAGAAAATTTAGATACACATAAGTCCGGCAAGATCTTAAAAGATAAAAATATCTATTCAAAATCAATATCTTATGATATCGGTGCGCCCACTTTTACAGACAGATCGGCGGCAATAGGCTCGTCGTCCAGCATTTCGATCATGCCCCCCGGCTGTACTGCAAAGTTTGCGATAAACAGAGCGTTGGAATAATAGACCACCGCGTCACACAAGAAGAAACCCTTCTCGTTCTTGCCTTCATAGGATGCGGGGCGAATTGTGCCTTCGATCACGGAGCGTGTGCGGTCATCGATATTCTTTGGAATATAAGGATCTTCCATCGATTCTGCGATAAGGAACGGGCCCTCTTCACCGCGCACGAAGAAACAGAAGAAGCGCAGATATTCGAGGACGTTGTCGTCTGTAATTTTCACAGGTGCCTTGGCATTAACCTCGTGAATGGGGGGTGAGGTGCCGTTCAGCCAATACAGATTACCCTGGTCGGTCAGGTAATAGATAAAAAGGTCGGGGGCCCAGGACGGGTCTTTGACGCGGATCATGGCCACGTTGTCGTAAAAGGGCAGCATGCGGTACTCTACCTTGGTGCTGGCCGCACTAACCTTGTGCTTTCCGCCTATGGGGTTCACTTGTTCGAGAAAGCCGACGAGTTCCTCGCCTTCGACAGGAATCCAGTTATTATCTCTATACATGGGCGGTCATTACCTTGGGTTGGACAATTCAGGCCCCTATCATAGCAAGGTAAGTGCCTGAAATACAAGCTGTATGGCCCATACTATGGCGGCATGGCCATTAAATCGCAAGAAAAATTGACAAGGTTGGGTTTACGGGTTAAAACAGCCACCGAAATTCATATAAATACTAAGAAAAGCAAGGTTTACCCATGAAACGTACGTATCAACCCTCGAAGCTCGTCCGCAAGCGCCGCCACGGTTTCCGTGCACGCATGGCAACCGTTGACGGCCGTCAGGTTCTGGCACGCCGCCGTGCAAAAGGCCGTAAGCGCCTGAGCGCTTAATCCGGCGCGACTGCGCCCTTTAAGGAGGGCCGCTTATGCAAGCCACGCAAGAAGATCTTAAAAAATTGGACCGCCTTGAAAAGCGGTCCGATTTTTTGCGTCTGAACGACGGCGCGGTGAAATGGGTGTCCAAGGGCTTTATTCTGCTGGCCAAACCCAATGACCTGAGAAACGCACGCGTTGGAATTACAGTCACCAAAAAACTCGAGAAAACGGCCGTTGGCCGCAACCGCATGAAACGGCGCCTGCGTGCTGTGACCGCGGATATACTGCCCGATCATGCAAAACCAGGCACAGATTATATATTGATCGCGCGCGCCGAGGCTGCAACGCGGGATTATTCGGATCTTAAGCAAGACCTCAAATGGTGTCTTGGCAAGCTGGGTCATGCGGTATCGTGATCTCCCCAAAAAGACGCTAAAAGCCTTTATTATCAGCTATTCCTATCTGGTCTCGCCGTTGATCGGCCAGAATTGCCGTTTCTACCCAACATGTTCGCACTATGCGGCTGAGGCTATTGAGCAGCATGGCACCCTTAAGGGTGGGATTTTGGCGACAAAACGGATCTTAAGATGTCAGCCGTGGTACAAAGGCCCGATGATAGATCCGGTGCCCGAGAACATTGATTGGAAAGCCCTCATCGGCTATAAACGCGCCAAGCCGCAACATCATAAGAATTGCGCCTGTAACAACCCTATAGTGAAAGAATAAACGACTATGCAGAATCGCGACCAGATGCACCCGCAGGACATGCGCAATCTGATCATCTTTGCCGTCCTCTCGATCCTGATGTGGCTCTCGTATGATTATTTCGTTGCGCGTCCGCACGCAGAAGCAATGCGGCAAGCAGCCGCCAGCGCGCGCGCCGTCGCCGAAGCAAACGCGCCCGCAGAAATTCTGGACACCGCAATCATCAAGCCGCGCGCAGAAATGATTGCTGAAACAAAGCGTGTGAAAATCGAAGCGAAATCTGTTTCCGGAAGCATTAATCTCAAAGGCGGTCGTCTCGACGATTTGCAGCTCAAGGATTACTATAAAACTGTTGAGCGCAAAGAGCGGGTGAATGTTCTGTCGCCTGCCCGCACGCCGCACCCGCGTTACGTAGAGACCGGGTGGATTTCCGCAACGCCGATCGAAGGCTTGCCAAACGGCGATAGCAACTGGACGGTTAAGGGCGGCAACGCTGAACTAACACCTTCCACGCCCGTAACGTTGCAATATGTCGCAGGCGGCCTGACGTTCGAAAAGACATTCACGGTTGATGATGAATTCGGTTTTTCCATTGAAAACCGCGTGATCAATAACAGTGGCAAGGATATTGCGCTGTATCCTTATGCGCTTGCCACCGAACATGGCGTGCCGGAAGATTTCCTCAATCAGGGCGTCATTCATGAAGGCCCTATCGCCTATGTCGGAGATAAGCTCGAAGAACGCAAATATAGCGACTTCAAAAAGAAGCTGGAGGAAAGCTTCACTGCCACAGAAGGCTGGGCTGGGCTGACAGGTAAATACTGGCTGACAGCGCTGGCTCCGGCCACTCAGGGCGCGGAAACAACCAAATTCCGTTTTATCAGTTCCCCGGCTATTAACGATAAGACCAAAGACCGCTATCAGGTCGATCTTACCGGCGCGCAACTAACGGCTGCTTCGGGTAAGGAAATCGTTTCGAAGGTCAATGTATTCTCGGGTGTAAAAAAACTTTCCGCCCTGCAGGATTACGAGAAGAGCTGGAATATTCCGCATTTCGATCTCGCTGTTGATTTCGGTTGGTTTTATTTCCTGACCAAACCGTTCTTTATCGCGCTGAATTTCCTTTATGGCCTGACAGGCAATTTCGGTATCGCCATTATCATATTTACCTGTGTGCTGCGTGTCCTTGTGTTTCCGCTGGCCAACACGTCGTACAAATCATTCGCCAAGATGCGCATGGTTTCTCCGGAAATGTACGACATCCGCCACAAATACAAGGACGACAAGCAAAAGCTGCAAGAGGAATTGGTAAAGCTGTATCAGAAGCACAATGTCAACCCGATGGCAGGATGTCTTCCGATTGTCGTGCAGATTCCAATCTTCTTCGCGCTTTACAAAGTGTTGTCCAACACCATCGAGATGCGTCACGCACCGTTCTTTGGATGGATTCAAGATCTGTCCGTTATGGACCCGACAACCATCTTTAACCTGTTTGGCCTGATCCCGTGGACGCCGCCTTTGTTCCTGATGATTGGTGCATGGCCGCTCATGATGATGGTTGCCATGATCGTGCAAAAGAACATCTCACCGCCGCCGGAAGATCCCATCCAGGCCAAAATCATCGCGATCATGCCTTATTTCATGACATTCGTGATGGCAAAGTTCGCTTCGGGTCTGGTCATTTACTGGACGATCAACAACATCCTAGCTATCGTGCAGCAATGCGTAATCATGAAATCCATGGGCGTGCCTATCCATCTATTTAGCAAGGACAAGGATAAGGCCAAGCTCGAAAAAGAAATCGATGAAGGGCCGATCGTCAATCCAAGTCTCGAGATGATCGAAGAGAAAATCGAAGAAGCCGTACATGAAGGCGAAGCCAAAGTCG
>JAPJRC010000107.1 GCA_030824805.1 Micavibrio sp. | reverse complement strand
GCCAGAGATAATATTGGCGCAGGCGGCATATTGCTTTTCAACGGCCAGGCGGCCGATCGTCTGCGCAATTTCTTTCGACGGGCATGTCACATATACGAACAGAGAGCCCGTCATGATTATTCTTCGTCTTCTTCAGGCTCTATCTTTTTTATAAGAACCTTGTCGATCCGGTGACCGTCCATGTCGACGATCTCGAATTGATGGCCGTATATTTCAAACAACGCCCCTTCTTTCGGCGTCTTGCGCAAATGCTCCAGCACAAAGCCCGCTATGGTATCGAAATCTTCATCGGCGCTAATCTCGTGCAGGCCGATAGACAGATGGATCTCTTCAATAGGCGTACGACCGTCGACCAGCCATGATCCATTTTCACGTTCGACGATTTTCATCTGGTCGCCATGGTCGTAGTTCGACGGCAGGACGCCCACGATGGCTTCGAGAATGTCCGACGTGGTCACAATCCCCTGCGTGCTTCCGTACTCGTCGACAATGACGATAAGGTTCAGATGGTTGCGCTTGAAGCTTTCGAGCGCCTGCAGACAGGATGCGCTTTCCGGAAGGATCATCACATCCTTTATGTGATCGGCCACGCTTAACGTACCATTGTCACTCAGCGCGTCATCGAGCAGTTCTTTTGCCTGAACAATGCCCTTCAGTTCATCGGGATTGCCGTCGATAACCGGATAACGGGAATGCCCTGCCTCGTGCACCTTCTGGCGAATGATTTCGATCGTGTCGTTGATATCGATGAACACCACTTCGGTGCGGTGGGTCATGATCGATTTAACATCGCGGTCATCCAGACGGATCACGCGCTGGAGCATTTCATGTTCTGTTTTCTCGATAACGCCGCTCTCCGCGCCCTCGCTTAGGATAGCTTTGAATTCCTCATCGGAAACATCGCCGCTCTTGTCGCGAATGCCGAGCACCGCCATCAGGAAGTTCGCAGAAACTTCAAGGATAACGACAATCGGATGCGCAGCGATGGACAGGGCGCGCATCGGACGCGCAACAAGCAACGCAAGACGCTCCGAATGCACCAGCGCAAAACGCTTGGGCACCAGCTCGCCTACGATAACGGAAAAATATGTGATGCAGGTTACGATCAACGCCACGGAAACGCTTTCGCCGTGCGGATTGATGAAATCGATCTCGTTCATCATGGGCGTGATTTTTTCCGCGATGGTCGCACCGCCGTACGCACCGGCAAGAATGCCGACCAGCGTAATACCGACCTGGACCGTCGAAAGGAAACGCCCGGGGTTTTCCGAGAGCGCCAGTGCGATCTCCGCGTTTTTATTGCCCTGCTTGACCATATGCTTGAGCATCGGCTTGCTGGCGGAAACGATGGCGATCTCTGACATGGCGAACCAGGCGTTGATCAGGAGGAGAACGAAAATAATTAAAACTTCGGTGAGGATCATGGCGGACTAACTATAAGGAGTATCGGGCATTTCCACCAGAGGATCGAATAAGATTATAAGATTATAAGCTTAAATTTGCGGATTTGCGGCCGACGCTTGGCGCTTGCCGGAGAAAACCTTGCCAAAATATCCGGAAGCGGATATCAGGTTATGAAAAAAAGGTGTGTGTATGTCCGAACAACCGATAATGGCCCTCGCCAGCGCGTTCTGCGAAATGGCCCGAACTTCCAAACCGAATTGTGAATCCAGCCTAGATGCGCAGGAATTTTTTAAAGAGCATTTGATGGGTCTCGGTGCAGATTTGCGCCGCCCGCAAATAGGCCAGACAACAGACGAACAACGCGGCAAAATCCATCATGCGTATTTGGATGGCATGACCAAAGTGCTGCGCAGCCTTACCGGCACTGAATTCCAGACAGCCGCAGGATATGACACGATCATGGAGATGATCCCCAAGGACGAAGAAGGCATTCGCCGGAATCTGCGCAAAGTTGCAATCAGCTACGGCGTTGCCATACCCGTCGGCTGGGGCGGCGGCAGATAGCCAACCAAACTTACGGGCAAGAAAAATGCGGCCCGCAAAGGCCGCATCTTTTGTATCGTTCAAAATGGTCGGGGTGACAAGATTTGAACTTGCGACCCCTTGCACCCCATGCAAGTGCGCTACCAGGCTGCGCCACACCCCGACGATTTGAGAAAACAGGAAATAGCGTGTTTCCCCCCCTCGGTCAAACGCTTTCCCCATATTTCGCCGCCGCTTATTCGCAGGAAAGCTTTCTTTCCTCTGTCTGGGTGCATTTTACGATATCTTCCGGCAAAGGACGGATAAGGCGCTCTTCCCGCCCCTTGTAACCGCATTCCAGCCATATCTTCCGCGGTTCTTCCGTCGAAAATGTCCAGAAGTGGGCCTCCGCCGAGTCTGCGTTATCCGGCACCAGACTGGCCCTCTCTCCGGGAGGCCCGTCAAAAACCGTCAACGTGTCCATCTCCGGCACTTCGGTCAGCGTGGATGAAAGCCATCCATGCGGCACTCTGGCCACAGCCTGCTCGGTTCCGGTGTTGTCGGGACAGGTAAAATCGATAGCATCTGCAAAAGCCGGCGACGGGAGAATGAGAGCAAGAACCAGTAGATACTTGAACACGGCAGCCGTCCTTTCTGCAGGGAATGAAAAAAGCCCTCTGTTCGAGGGCTTTTCAATCTTATTCTAGGCGGCTTCTTCGGGGAACATTGCGCGAAGCGCTTTTAATTCCGAGAGCATGTCTTCCAGTGCGCCGCGCTGGCGGTCCGAAAGATTGTATACCTTTTGCGGTTTGTCGAACGTAACCATGCCTTCGATCTGCGCCTTGGGCTGGTTGTTGACAGCAGCCTGCACTTCGATCGTTTCCTCTGCGGCGACTTGCGCGGCGATCTGGTTGCGGCCCTGGCCTTTCAAAAGCTTTTGCACACCCTTGATGGTGTAACCTTCCGTGTAGAGAAGATTATGGATGTGCTTGAGCAGCGAAACATCTTCCGGACGGTAGTAACGGCGGCCACCACCGCGTTTCAAAGGCTTTATCTGACTGAATTTCGTTTCCCAGAAACGAAGAACATGTTGTGGAACGTCCAGCTCGTCGGCCACTTCGCTGATGGTGCGGAACGCACCTTGCGCCTTTTTGGGCGCTTTCGCGTCGGATTGCGGCGCGATCGGCGTGGCTTTCTGGTTAACGGACTTTTCCGGGTCAAAAGAGTTCTGATAGGCCAGGTTGCTCATATTACCACTTTCGAAAATATACAGGTTATCTAAAAGGGTTACGCCCCTTTAGCGATCCTGTCTTTCAGAACGTGGCTTGCTCTGAACACCAGAACGCGTCGCGGCGTAATCGGAACTTCAACTCCCGTTTTGGGGTTACGGCCGATCCTTTCACCTTTTTCGCGGATCGAAAAGCTGCCGAATGAAGACAGCTTCACGTTTTCCCCAGAAATGAGTGCGTTCATAACTTCATCGAGAACCTGCTCGACGAGGTCGGAAGATTCGTTGCGGGACAGGCCCACCTGTTCATAGACGGATTCTGCAAGGTCTGCTCTTGTCAGTGTGCGTTCGCTCATGGGCCCACGTCCTTTCTGTATTGGTATGATTCATTGTAACCCGTTGAAAACAAACGGTCAATAAATAAGGTAGAAATTATCCAATGAAAGGAAAGGGTTAACGCGAAAAAGCGCCGAAACCCCTTTTAAAACCTCAATCTTCGATTTACGGCAAACCTGAAATATTCGCGGGATTTTGAGTCGAAAACAGCGGCTTTCGAGAACCGTATCGCAGAATACTTACGCGTATCTGAGAAACGGAAGCGCAGAAAGGCGCTGTTTGCAGGCCAAAAGACAAGAATAGAATTAGTAGCGGAGAAGCGCCGCGCCCCATGTAAGAC
>JAPJRC010000106.1 GCA_030824805.1 Micavibrio sp. | reverse complement strand
GGAACGCTGCGGAAAGCGCGGAAACGCGGAAAAATTCCCGCGTGGCAAGGGAGGTTATCCTTGCCCTGCCGCATGAGCTTTCCGAAGAACAACGCCTCACGCTAACCCGCGATATGGCATTGTACCTTGTCTCCAAATACGGGGTTGCGGTGGATATGGCTATCCATGAGCCGATGCCTGAGCATCACGACGATCCCCGCAACCACCACGCCCATCTTCTGTTTACGACTCGTGTGGTCAAACAGGATGGGCTTGGCGAGAAGACCCGTATTCTGGACGACAAGGAGCAAGGTCCGCAGCATATCGAACTCATACGTTCGGTCTGGGAAACATTGGCTAATGCGGCCTTGCAACAGGCGGGGTACGAGGCGGTGAAGATCGACCGCCGCACGTTAGAGGCCCAAGGCATCGACCGTATCCCTCAAGAGCATGTCGGAAAGGCTGGAACGCACGGGGAGAACCCAACCGACGATGATCCTGAAGAAACCCGCCGACGCGAAGATGAAGAGGATGAGGACGGCGAAACCGAAACGGGCAAAACCGGTTCCGGTGATAGTAAGGGCCAAAGCCCATCCGCCGCCAAGAAAGAGACATCCTCTTCTAAGAAGGAAAAAACCGCGCACCTGAAGACCAGGGTGGAAACCCGCCTTGGGCTTAATGAGGAGATAAAGAAGCTCAACGCGCAACGTGCGGCTCTTTCACCAGTCCCTATGAAAGACCAGATCAAGGAACTGGACAGGCTGATGGACCGCCTCGATGGTCGGGTCCAACGCCTTAAATTGCTATCGGAAAAAACCAGTCTATCTGTACGGGTGCTACATCTGGTTAAATCAGTCCTCAATGTTGCCAGATCCCTGTTTGTCGTTCGGACGAAGGACGAGGCGGCGCAAAATCTCCGTGCCGCCGAGCGTGAAGCCAAGGCTGAACGGCAAAGGGCGCGTTACGGTACGACCTACCGCGCCTCAGTCCGTGAGCGCATGGAAGAAATGCGCGAAAACATGGAAATCCTGCAAACAAGGAAGACTCAATACCAGAAATACAAATCCTTTGTGGAAATGGTCGAACAGCGTGTAAAGCTTGTGCATTCCAGTTTGAAAGCGCCAGCCTTGCCTGCAAGGACGGAGTGGAAAGTACACACAAACCCGCAGGCTTTAAAAACAAAGATCGTCACCGAGGCCCTACAAAAACGCGAAAAGGTTCCGATAGAATACAGGCCGACTTTAAAACAACAACCCTTAACTAAGAACTTTAAGGCTACTCTATCGACCAGCATATCGCCTTTGGCGATCACACATTCTACGAAGCCGATACAGGCTCTAGTAAAAGGCGAAGAATTTAACAGGCCAGAAAAACTTTTCAGCGTTGCGGCGAACGCACCCCTAAAAGACAATGCCGCCCGTGCTGTATGGCATAAGGAAATCATTGTAAAAATCCAATCTCTTGAACAAGTGCGGGCAAAGCATGCGCCGATTGTGATAAAAGAACCTATAACTTCTCCCAAAGTCTGGAAGATTGAAGTGGGCGAGCGAGGCAAAAGCATTCTCGAACGAATGCAAGCAGATATACAGGCCAGAAGGGAAGAAAGGTCGAACCTTAACAACGAAGGCTTTAGCGGAAGGTTTAACTATCCAACACGAATAGTGACGGAAGACGAAGTGATCCAAAAAGTAAGAACAGAAGCCCAAGCAGCACGTGCAAAGGTGCCAGAAGATATGCGGGCGGAGCCTTATGGCGATGATGATTTAAAGACGGCTACGCCAGAACCCGGACTCTCAAAAGGATTTAACGCTGCTGAAAAGACGCCAGTAGAAAAAACCCCCAAGAAGATGAGTTTAGCCTTCAATGGTTCGTCAAAAGCGAATGAGCTTAGAGAAAATATGCTTTTGAATAAAGATTTAGAAATTATTTGTGATTGATGATCAGATATAAGAGCACAACTTATGGGAGAGTTCAAGGCTTGTTAAAAAATAATTCTATGGCAGTATGTCGTCCTAATCATAAGGCGTCTAGGTAGATGAAAAAACTACTCGGAAAATATTTTGACGATATCGGGCTTTTTTTTCGTCAAGATGAGAGTGGATGCGATCTTTTTTATCCTTGGGGTTATCCGGGGGATGCTATTCATATAGATAGAACCCATAAAGCATCTATCTACGCTTATATTTTAGCGATATTTTTTGGAAGTCTTATCTATATTTTTATTCAACCGCGCCTTTTTGATCCATTTGATTTTGCGGGAAAAAATTGGGCAGATACTTGGTTTAGTTTTTTTGTTCCCGCATCTTATTTCTTATTGTGCTGGATGCTTTTGAAAAAACGTGGCTCCTATATGCCTAAATATCCAGATCCAAAGCCTCGTACATTTCGGATTGTGTATGTAATATGGTTTGTCATTTTTATCCAGTCAGGAACCATATTCAACGCTCTTTCTTCTAAAGAACTTTCGTTTAAATATATATGTTTTCTTGCTATGGGTGTTCCATACACGGCGTTTCTTATACATTTTGCAATCCTGTTACCTAAGCGTAACGGTTGCTATTTTACGAGATCTAATAAGAAACTGAATAATTAGTCCGCAATGGAATCTTTATAGATAAAATAGATATTATGTGCGTCAGCGCATATTTCTAAAACTAAGGATAGCGCAATGAACGTCATACTAACATTAGAAGCTGGAGTTTAATCAAATGAAAAAAACAAATTTAGTCATACTGGGGTTTGTCTTGTTATGCGTATTATATTTCCTGTTTAACTTTGTGTGGTCAAAGATAGAGGGAGATAAAGAGTCTGCATATCTAACTGCACTCTCGGAAAATCTAAATCAGGGAAAAACGTCAATTCCTGTTACAACTTTGACTAATTTTAAATGGACAAGGTTGTGTGTAATTGACATTGACTCGTCTAGTCCCGGAGAAATGAGCGAAGATGATTTGAAAGAATGGATCCAAGTTAAAGAGCTAAATTCAAAGGATGTTCCTGAAAATCTGACGGTTAAATCGTCAACAATAATTCCTAAAGCTAGTTACCAAAGTGTGCTGTTCTTTATAGATGATGGTGCCATTAGCCAGATTCTTAAATTTAAAATCCCCCGCGTGAGGTTTAAAGAAGAAAATCACAATTTACGTGTAGAGCCTTGCTGCAAAATTTGTGTCGGGCATGATGCCCATTATACGTACAATCCAAACGGAAGCATCTCGTTAAAACCATAGGAGAGAACATGGGCATTGTAACAGGTACAATGGCGGCGGCAGGTATCGCGGCTGTTGGAACAATAGGTGGAGTAGGAATTGCAACTTCGACATGGGATCAACAAGCGTATGATCTCTTTTACACCGATGGTTACGGTAATACTAACAGCACTAACCATGATCGAGAATGGGATGTATTTAGGCACGCCTACATTGTAGGAAGGTTGTCCCAAGTCGTGGGCAGAGATATGGCCCTAGTTTTTGGTAACGGCCGTGAATATATTCAAATAGCCCTTGGCGCTACCGATTCTGCTCAGGACATACATAACAACACTAAATCTGCTGATCTGTACTCAGCCTTATCTTCAGTAGCTTTCGGTACAAAAGATACCGCTATGGCTGCAGATATTGTTCAAAAAATTGACAATGGTGATTTTGTATTAAATCCAGATGACCCAATCCCCCCTTTACCAGATCAGCCAGAACTCACAGAAGATGCTTTAGATGAACTGGAAAATGAAGGCTATCAGTGGGAAGATTTTGATATTGAAGATGATTATAGCAGCTTTCAGGATTCCGATTCCGATGGAAGATCTGATGGTGGCGGTGGTGGTGGTGGTCCCGGCGGCGGTGGAGGCGGTGGAGGCGG
>JAPJRC010000105.1 GCA_030824805.1 Micavibrio sp. | reverse complement strand
AAGTAGGTCTTATTTGACATCTGCAGGAGCTGCGGCAGCGGCTGCTTCGGCGGCATTGGCATCGGATATCGCATTTGCTTTTTCTTCCTGGCCTTTGCGGGCTTCGGCGGCGGCGGCTTTCTTGGCTTCCTGCTTCTTCGCGGTCTTTTGCGTTTTCGTCAGGTTGTCGTCTTCTTGAACTTCTACTTCCAGACCATGGCCTGTGGTGCGCTCCGTGATACGGGCAGACTTACCGCGGCGGTCGCGCAGATAGTAGAGTTTTGCACGGCGTACATCGCCGCGACGAACCAGCTCAATGGATTCAATGGTTGGGGCGAAAAGGGGGAATACACGCTCAACGCCTTCGCCGAGAGAGATCTTGCGAACCGTGAAGCTGGCGTTGATGTTGTTCTCGCCGCCAAAACGGGCAATGCAGATACCTTCGTAAGCCTGAACGCGCTCGCGCTCGCCTTCTTTAATCTTGATGTTGACCTTCAGCGTGTCGCCAACGGAGAAATTCGGGATTTCTTTTTTACCGGCCAGTTTTTCGACCTGACGGGCTTCAAATTTTTGAAGTGTGTTTGCCATGGATAGGCTCCTATATGTTGTTTTTTGCGTTGTTAGTTGCGGGCTTTGTACAGGAAAGCCCTATATCCCGCAAGCATTTATTGGCCGGAAATCAGATGTGAAAGTCCGGATGCAGGCCTCTTTTTGCCTCTCTTTTGCGCTCCATGGTCTGCAGTTCGGCCTCAAGACGGAGAAGGTGGGGCGTGGTTTCGCCTTTTTCGCAGCGTTTTTGCTCGCGGTTGAACTCTTCGATCTTGGCGATGTAGGGATCGGTTTTAAAGAAATTCCCGACCGATGTGGCAAATGCTTTAAGTGAGGACAAAACCATAGAGCACTCCTTTGTTGCCTTTAACCTTAGGACGTTACGCTTTGTTTTTCAACAAATCCGGTCTAACCCGTTGTGTAATCTGTAAACTTTGATCGCGCCGCCACTGGTCGATTTTGGCGTGATTGCCGCTTTTCAGGATTTCCGGCACTTCGCGGGCTATGCCGTTGGCGTCCGTCCATTCGGCGGGACGGGTATAATGGGGGTATTCCAGAAGGCCGCCCGTCTCCGAGCCAAAGCTTTCGGCATCCGGCGTTGCTTCATTGCCCATGACGCCGGGGAGCAGCCGGATACAGGCATCCATCATGGTAAGGGCCGCGACTTCGCCGCCCGATAGCACATAATCGCCGATGCTGATTTCCTCGAAGCCGTACGCGTCCAGCACGCGCTGGTCCACACCTTCATAACGGCCGCAGAGTATGGTGAGTGTTTCTTCCGCGCAGAGCTCTTTCACAAGAGCTTGGTTAAGAACTTTTCCGCGCGGCGACATGTAAATCTTGCGTCCGGTGGCGGGAAGGGACATCAGGGCCTTCTCGATAATATCGGCGCGCATCACCATGCCCGCACCGCCGCCGAACGGCGTGTCGTCCACAGTCTGGTGTCTGCCTTCGCCAAATTCCCTGATCTGCACGGTTGTGTAAGACCAGTCGCGGCGCTCCAGCGCGCGTCCTGCCAGAGAGTGCCCGAGGAAACCCGGAAACATTTCCGGGAAGAGGGTGAGGAGATTCACATGAAGCGGCATAGGGCTTTTTAGCCTATTGAACCTTTCTCTTCAATGGTTCGTTGGGAAGCGATCGAAGGAGAAAGCCATGACCGATCAATATGATGATGAGTTTCTAAAAACACGCCGCCAGCTTGTAGGCGGAATTGGAGCGGGCATGGTGGCAATGGCTGCGGCACCTGCTCTGGCATTGGCCAATCCCGAAACACCGAAAGCGGCCACGGCGGCACCAAAAGGCCTTGTTGATCCACGAAGCAATTATCCAAAGCCGCCATTTGCGGAACAAACGCAGCCTTGGCCAGGTCTTGCGAGCAAAATGAATCCGCCACCCGACCACGGTGAAAAATCCTACAAGGGCTCCGGCCGTCTGATGGGGCGTAAGGCGCTAATCACTGGCGGCGATTCTGGTATGGGACGCGCCGCTGCTATCGCGTATGCGCGCGAAGGCGCGGATGTGGCTATCAATTATCTGCCCGCGGAAGAGGAAGACGCGCAGCAGGTTATCGCTCTTATCAAGGCCGAAGGCCGCAAGGGCATTGCCATACCGGGCGACATACGTGATGAAGCTTTTTGCAAACAGCTTGTCGAGCAAGCCGCAATGCAGCTCGGTGGGCTTGATATTCTCGTCAACAATGCCGCGCGCCAGCAAACAAAGCCGAGCCTTGCGGATATCAGCACGGAAGAATTCGATGCGACAATGAAAACCAATGTTTATGCGCCGTTCTGGATCACGAAAGCCGCGATGCAGTATCTAAAGCCGGGTTCTGCCGTTATTTATACGGCATCCGAACAGGCTGAAAATCCGTCCGCTGATCTGCACGCCTATGCACAGACCAAAGCGGCGAATTCCAACGCTGTAAAGTCGCTTGCAAAGATGTTGGGGCCGAAAGGGATTCGCGTGAACGCCGTGGCGCCCGGTCCTATATGGACACCGTTGCAGGTAAGCGGTGGTGCGACGATGGAAAAACTGAAAACTTTTGGTAAAGACACCGCCCTTGGCAGACCGGGGCAGCCGGCAGAACTTGCTTCCATTTACGTGCAGCTTGCTACGAGTGATGCGAGCTACGCCTCTGGTCAAGTGTACGGGGCGATGGGCGGTGGCAAAGTTTAATTACTGCTCGTGCTTTCCCTTTGCACGCAAAACGGGCGCACCCAGAAAAAATCCAGCAATGCCAAGTATAAGGGTTTTTAAATATGGCTTTTGCAAGAAAGGTTTTTGGAAGCTAGCGTCTTCTTCTTTCTCAGAAGTAAGAAGAAATCTCGCTCGTTCGAAATCATTTTCATGCACCATTATGCGTATGCCTCCCAATCCTATAGAGGCTAACGGATCCAGACTATTATGGTGCTCTCCGTTCATAAAGCATGGTATGTCATTGGTTTCCAGCAAGCCACGCAGGATGTGTGCGTGCGCTGAGTCATAGCATTGTTCTAGTGTGACCAGCCTGCCTTCTTCCATCAAATCGTCTCCGGCATTTCGATCGTAATCGCGCCGGATTCAAAATCGACGTCGAGGACGGTATCGTCGGTAAAAGGAATATAGAATGACGCACCGGATTCTGGTTTGATGTCGATCAGATCGGATGCGCCGAAATTCTCGATGCTCAGAACCGTGCCGATTTCCTTGCCATCCTTGTCGACGACGCGAAGGCCTTTCAGGTCTTCGATGTAATATTCGCCGTCATCCGTTTCGGGCATGGCATCGCGGTCGATATACAGTTTCGTGCCGCGCAGACGTTCGGCTTCGTTGCGGTCGGCAACGCCTTTGACTTCGGCTACCCAATCGCCTTTGAGCGCGTTCTTCAAAGTGATCTTGATGGTTTTATCGCCCGTCTCTTTGGTGAAGACCGCATCGCCTTCGAGCAATTCTTCATCATCGACAAACGAACGTACTTTCACGAACCCCTTTATGCCGTGGGCCGTTGCTATTTCACCGATCAGAATGCGCTTGGAATCCGTCATGTTATTCTTTCAAAAAAGAATCCCCGCGTCGGCGGGGATTCTCGTGACTTTATAATTACTCGGCTTGCGATTCTGCAGGTGCTTCGGCTGCAGCTTCTTCCGCAGGAGCGGCAGCAGCGGCGGCTTTTGCTGCTTCGGCTTCGGCGCGGGCGGCTTCTGCTGCTTCAGCGGCGGCCTTTTGCTTTTCGGCTTTTTCAGCAACGCGCATTTTCGTCTTTGCGGACGGTTCTGCTTTTTGCGGGTTGTTCTTGCGTTCCGGCATCGGTGTTACGCCGGCTTTGCCGAAGAAGATCGCAACGC
>JAPJRC010000026.1 GCA_030824805.1 Micavibrio sp. | reverse complement strand
CCGTAATCTGCAATAACGTAAACGAGCATATTCTTCATTTTTACACCTCTATAAAATTCAAACCGCTTTCAAGCATATCGTCTATTAACTCGATCGTGACATCGACAATCTCCGCCTGATCATGTGCGAGTACAACATTCACACTTCCTTCTTCCGAAAGCCAACGATCGGTTCGCGCTTTCAGTTTCAGGTCTTCTATGGACTTATACTGCCATTTGCCTCGATGCCGCTCAGAAACCATCCAGTCGCAATTCGAATAGGTAAACAAAGAGTCATAAGCGTCTGCTATTTCTCCATTCTTAAACCAGCTATGCGTTACCTTATAGAAAGGCTGGGTATACCCGTGGTCTTTAAGCCAGGCTTGCAATGTTTCTTTTTTTGCAATGGCCGCGGCATCGGGTTTTTCCATTACGGTGTTCAAACCTTCGGCAAAAGCAGACATAACAGCGCTTTTTTCTTCGGCTGCATAAGCATCGTAATCAACAACCCATCCAGCAGTGCCTCTGTCGACATGCGGGTAGCGGAAATATTTGTGGCCCTTTGTAATGGATGCTTCCTTGTAAATGCGATTTATCAGGAATTCGCATTGTTCGATTTCCTCTATGGTAAATTGCACATCGTGCTGGCTTGCCCGTTGATGCGAATAAGTATGATTGGCGAGGATAAAGCCTTTTTTCACGGCGTTTACCGCTGCTACAGGATTTTGCTCCAACATATCTCCACGGCAATAAAACAATGCAGGAACGCCTTTTTCCACAAGGAATGAAACTAGATCGTTCATCCGATCCGATGCAGAATCATCGATGGTAAGATAGGCTTGCCTCATCCCTGTGCCCTTCTGTATTCGGAAAGCCCAATCACAGGTAGATTTACATCATGACAATAATAAACCGGCGTTGCAGAAAGGCTTTCGACAACAGAGGCTGCCAGCCTTCTTATAAAATATTTCTGGAATGACTTCGTATCAAATGCATTCTCTGCGGCCATATCATCGATAATGCCCCCTGACAGGCAAATACCGCCATAAGCACCTGATGTGGTCGTAAGGGTGTTACAATAAAGACCCAAAAACTCCCAGAAAAGACGTCCGGCATCTTTCTTGCCAAACATTTCCTGCATCGCCCATAGGCCATGACCGGATACGAAATCTTCCATGATCAAATCACGGTCAGCCGGAATATGCTCCCGCATCCTCTGCATGGCAATTTGTTGTTCTTCGCTGATACCAAATGGCATGATCCACCCACCATGGGTGCGTTGTACAAGCGGCGGCCATCCCGGCTTTTCAAAGATAAAGGCATGGCCGATACCTGTGCCGATACTTACCAAAATTTTAGGCGGATAAGAGAATTGGGTTTGCGCCGTCGTCGGCTTTAGCAGGAAAGGCAATGAGGCAGCATCTATTCTCGGCAATCCATAGGCCGCGGCTTCGAGATCGTTTAGCACAGTCACGCGCATGTTTTTGGCAAGGCTGTTAAGGTCGATTTTCCAATGCGACTGGGTGCTAAAACGTGTGTCTTCTATAACACCTTTCAAAGGCGTTATGGCGCTGGCCAGATAAAGAACCGAAACGCCTGGCGCGTAAGTTTCCAAAACAGATTCAAACGAAGGAAAGTCTTTTATTCTGAACGTTGCAATTTCAGAAGGCGTTTCCGCGTGCGCCAAGCGGAGGTTTGTGCCTCCGAGATCAGCCAGAATGATTGTCAATGCTGCACTCCTCTTGCAGGATGGCGGGTATCTTCTGTATCTCCGAACGGATCGGCGTGAATAATAATTTCCGCATATGGGAAATCGTCGATCAGGTCATGTTCCAGCGCGCGGATGATTTCATGGCTGTGCTCCAAAGAAAGGCGCGGATCGAGTTCTACATCCATGGAAATGTGGATTGTCATACCGGATTTACGGGTACGTAAATCATGATGGCCCAGGATATCAGGATGCCTTCGTATAACTTCCCGAATTTTCAGGCGTACCGCCTCCGGCAACTCCTTGTCCATCAGCATATCGACAGCTTGTAGAGCAATCGACCTTGCCGTCCAGCCATAATAAGAAGCGATCAAAACAGCACAGGCAGGATCAACCCATGCAGGACCACCATAATAATTGATCAAAAGCGCTATGATCACACTGCCGTTCAATGCGATATCCGTGCTGTAATGCGCGTTATCAGCCTCCACAGCCAGCGAAGGCGCGCGCTTGAGGCAATATCTTTGTACAGCGACCAGAACCGCAGAAAAAACCATGGCTATGGTTGCGATTACAACACCTGTCATGTGGGCCGTTACGGCTTGCGGCTCAAACACTCTGTTCAAGGATTCAAAAGCCAGAAAAAGACCTGCGGCCGCCAGAAAAGCCGCCTGGAACAGCGCGGCTATTCCTTCCATTTTGCCGTGACCGTGTCTGTGATCACGGTCCGCAGGCCTGAGTGAATAGCGCAGCGCCACGAGCATCATCAAAGATATCGCCGCATCGGTAAGAGAATCTGTAAATGTGGCAAGCACGGCAGCAGAACCGGATTGCCAGTACGCATAGCCCTTTATGACGATAAGCAGTGATACCGTACACAGAGCCCATACAGATGCAATCAGCGCATAGCGCGGCTCAATAGCATGGGAATCGGAGGATGTGCTCATGACATGGACTATAAAGAAACCGGCTGTGTCTGCATAGAGGCACAGCCAGCTCTTCAATAGGATCTTAAACCAAGATTTGGTTAAAAACCGTAGTTCTTGTGAATATCACGCTCGTCCGATTTCACATCTGCGTCGCGGGCGCGCTTGGTATTCTTACCATCTTTATCAACAGCGTATTTTTCCGTTTGGGGCAGCCCGTTGGCATCGTATTCCTGACGCTCGGTAACCTCCGCGTCGCTGTCCACTTTCGCGCCTTGCGCGATACCATATCGTGTTTGAATTTTTTGGCTTTCGCGGATCTTGTCACTGTTATTACCGGAAGTACTGTTTGTAGCCATAATGTCCTCCTTGTCATGAATTTCTCTTAAGCCAACCGAAGGAACAGCGAAAGGTTCCTATAAGTTCTGGAAAATAAAAGTTTCAAGGTTTATCAGAAGTTAACCGAATGGTATGCTCCTTGCATCTCTGGCCTACGAGATTTTCATCCGACCACACGTAAGGGACCCATGCAGTTTTCAAAAGCTTCCATCGCAGGCGCGGCCGTCGGCTTTTTTCTGATCCTGACAGCGATATTGATCGGCACCAGCAATCTACTGGGGTTTTTAAGCCTCGAAGGGTTGATGATCGTTGTCGGAGGCTCACTTGCGGTGGCTTTTATGAGCTTTGAGGCCAGTTACGTCATAGAGGCACTGCGGTCTATCGGTCTCATGTTCCGTGCGGCAGAAACAACCCACCATAACCTGCAGAAAGATCTGGTCGAGATTATTGGCTGGGCGCGTATCGTTAAAGACAAAGGCCTGTTGGGACTGGAGAACGAAACCGGACGCACCGGCATTACCGATCCCTTCGTGCGCTATGGTATCAACATGGTGGTCAGCAATTACCCACCAGACGATGTGCGCAAGATGATGGAGACAGCGGCGGACGCGGCTTATGAACGCTCTATGATCCCTTCCCGTATCCTTATGGCGATGGCGTCTCACGCTCCGGCTTTCGGAATGGTTGGAACCTTGGTCGGGATGGTTATCATGTTGGGCGATCTTCAGGGTGATATGTCCGGCATTGGTGAAGGCCTTGCTATTTCCTTGCTTGCAACGCTTTACGGTGTTGTAACAGCCCGTATGGTTTACATGCCAGCCTCGGCAAAGCTTCAGCAAAAGCAGGAAGCCATACGTTTCAGAAACCAGCTCATCACAGAAGGACTGGTACTGCTCGTGGCCAACCGGTCACCGCGCTATATTCAGGACCACCTGAACAGCTTCCTGAATTTTGACTCTCACTACGATCTGGACATGAACCGCGGATACACGCAGGTGAAGCTGTAAATGAGCGCGTACTGGAAAAATCGCAAAGAAAGCAGCGAAGAGGCCCATGTCGATGACTGGCTAATGACCTATGCCGACATGATCACGCTTCTGCTTTGCTTTTTCGCCGTCTTCCTTGCCATTACCGTACCGGATCAGCGCAAATTTGAAGAAGCCAAGGAAAAGGTCGTCGAGAAATTTTCCGGCGGAGATACGCTTAAGATGAAAGGCGAATATAATCTTCCAGAAGCGGACAAGGACACGCCCGTATCCAGCGACGATCTGTATGAAGCCCTCCCCTCTATTGTAGACCGTTTTCCCGAGAACAAAGATGTCGAGGTTCAAAAAGGCGACCGGATTACAACCATTGAAATGAACAGCGCGCCCTTTTTCGATATAGGTGCAGCGGCCCTCAGTCAGGACGGTGTCAAAGTTCTTGCGGAATTGCAGCCAACCCTGATGTCGGACGAATACAAGGACTACACAATTTCCGTCGAAGGCTATACCGACGATAGCCCTATCAAAACTCCGCAATTCCCGTCCAACTGGGAACTTTCCAGCGCCCGCGCAGCTTCTGTTGTGAGGTCGCTGATTGATCTGGGTGTACCGGCTGATCGCTTGCGCGCCGTTGGCTTTGCCGATTCCAATCCTAAAGTGCCAAACCGCGACGAAAACGGTGAGGCAATACCACAAAACCAAGCCCAGAACCGCCGGGTCGTGATCCGTCTGGAGAAGATTGAGAAGCAGAAACAATAAGGTTGCTCCTGCATTCCTGCCATGACAGGATGACATATCATCAGGGAGCCCGATATGTCGAAACTATTCCGCCGTAAAGTCCATAACGCAGACCTTCATGAAGATACCGGCCTTAAGAAGGTGTTATCGGCATTCGACCTAACCCTGTTGGGGATCGGCGCCATCATCGGCACAGGCATTTTCGTTTTAACCGGCACAGCCGCAGCCACACAGGCAGGACCTGCTGTTGTTCTATCTTTCGTTGTTGCCGGAGCCGCTTGCACATTTGCAGCCCTTGCATATTCAGAACTCGCTTCGAGCGTGGGAGGATGCGGTTCTGCCTACGGGTATTCCTATGCCGCCTTTGGCGAACTTATGGCATGGATCATTGGATGGGATCTTATCCTTGAATACGGGGTTTCTGTCGCAGCCGTTGCTGTGGGTTGGAGTGGTTACTTCAATAACGCTCTGACTGCTATCGGTGCGCCCCTACCGGATTATCTGCTGCGTGGTCCTTTTGTTGAAAATCCAGGCATTGTAAATCTGCCAGCGGCCGCAATCATTTTGATCCTCATGTTCCTGCTGATTGCCGGCGTGAAAGAAAGCGCAAAACTGAACGCAGCTATGGTGTTTGTGAAAGTGCTGACAATCTGTGTGTTTGTCGGCGTGGCGCTGTTCCACGTTCAGCCCGAAAACTGGACACCTTTTATGCCTTTTGGATGGTTTGATCATAACGCGGATGGCAAGCCTATCGGTATACTAGCGGGTGCCTCCCTCGTATTCTTTGCCTATGTCGGTTTTGATGCGGTTTCTACAGCCGTCGAAGAAGCCAAAAATCCGCAAAAGGATGTGCCAGTGGGTATCCTGGGCAGCCTTGTTTTCTGTACAGCAATCTACATTATAGTCGCGGGCCTCCTCACAGGCATCGTGCCTTACACTGAGTTGAACGTCCCATCTCCGGTAGCGCATGGTTTAGAGCTGCTGGGTCTCAACTGGGCCTCTGCTTTGGTGGCAACAGGTGTAATCACCGGCCTTACAACGGTTATGCTGGTCCTTTATTATGCTTTGACGCGTGTTATTCTGGGTATTGCGCGTGATGGCCTGATCTCCCCTTTCTTTGCCAAAGTTTCTGATAAAACCCACACACCTGTGCGTACAACGGTTATTTGCGGTTTGGCCATGGCTGCCATGGCAGGCTTCATACCTTTTGGGGCGCTCGCAGAGCTGGTAAACATTGGAACGCTTGCCGCATTCGTTTTGGTATGCGCCGGTGTCATCTTTATGCGGAGGCTTCACCCTGAAATGCCACGCCCATTCAAAATGCCTTTCGGCATAGTTTTACCGCTTCTGGGTGTCTTATCATGTGGTGCATTGATTGCGTTCTTGCCTTGGGAAACGCATCTTCGTTTCGTTACATGGCTCGCCGCCGGATTGGTTATTTACTTTGCATATGGAATCCGGCATAGCAAACTCAACTCATGACCGATTATCTAATAGCGCTTTTTCTGGGCTTTGTTGAAGGCCTGACAGAATTTATCCCTGTTTCGTCGACAGGGCACCTTATTCTGTTAATCGAAGGATTGAAATTTCCGGCCCCCCCAGGCCGTGTTTTCGAAGTCTTCATCCAAATCGGTGCCATTCTTGCCGTTATGGTTTTGTATCGCGCGAAGATCTTCAAAACCATTACAGGTTTGCCCAAAGATCCAACGGCGCGCCGTTTTGCCCTCAATATCATAATCGGGACCATACCTGCCCTTGTACTGGGAGCAATCTTTCACAGTTTTATTAAAACCGTTCTCTATAACCCCTTGATCATTGCTGTAACCCTTATCCTTGGTGGTATTATTATACTTCTATTTGATAAGAAATTCAGCAAACCTACAGTGGAGAATGTCGATGACATCACGCCGAAACAAGCGGCTATAATAGGTCTGTGTCAGTCGGTCGCCCTTATTCCGGGCGTGTCGCGTTCGGGAGCTACAATTATGGGATCCTTGGCCATGGGTCTGTCCCGCGCAGCAGCGGCAGAATTTTCTTTCTTCCTTGCCATGCCCGTCATGTTCTGCGCGGTTATATATGACGTCATAAAAAACTGGGATGCACTGATCTCTTCCGTAGATAATATCGGCCTGATGTTAACCGGCTTGGTCGGTGCCTTTGTAACCGCTTTGCTGGTCGTTAAGGCGGTTGTAGGGTTTATTTCCCGGCACGGCTTTACGCCTTTTGCGTGGTATCGCATAGGCTTAGGCATATTCGCATTTTTCATATTCTATAATTAAGCTTTTCTGGACAGTCTGCTTGGCTCCCCGTATTCTGCTGCGGCGCATTAGGCGCTTATAATAATAAAAACATCAGAGAAATCATGAGCACTCAAGCCGCCGGCCCTGCATCTGACAATCCACTTGAAGACAACGAACAAGATTCCGGACATCACGCCCACACACACGGACATTTCAAAGCATTACTATTGGGATGTATAGGTGTTGTTTACGGAGACATCGGCACAAGCCCGCTTTACGCGTTCCGAGAGGCGGCAAACCACATCGCAAATGATGGTGTTACCAACAACGAGATCCTGGGTATTCTGTCACTCATTCTATGGTCCCTCACGATCACCGTAACCATCAAATACGTTCTATTCCTGCTGCGTGCGGATAACCGCGGTGAAGGCGGGATCCTTTCTCTTATGGCTCTGACACAACGTGCTGCAGGAAAAAGCAATAAAATAGGCTTGGTGTTTTTTGCAGGCATTATTGGGGCATCGCTTTTCTACGGTGAAGCAGCCATTACACCCGCGATCTCCGTCATGTCCGCCATCGAAGGCACTAAGCTTATAACGCCAGCATTTGCTCCCTACGTAGTTGGCATTGCAATGGCGATTATCGTGTGTCTGTTCAGCGTGCAAAAAGGCGGAACCGAGACAGTGTCCAAATTTTTCGGCCCTGTGATGCTTGTATGGTTCATAACTCTAGGCGGTATTGGTCTTTACTGGATTATCAAGCACCCGATGGTGCTTGCGTCTTTTAACCCCTATTACGCCTATGAGTTTCTCACCAGTCACGGCTTTTTAAGCTTTGTTGTGTTAGGCTCTGTTTTTCTTGCTGTAACAGGGGCCGAAGCCCTATACACCGACTTGGGGCATTTTGGCCGCGAGCCCATTCAGAAGGCATGGCTTTATTTTGTATTCCCCTGTCTTGCGCTTAATTATCTCGGCCAAGGCGGCCTGCTTATGGCATTGCCGGCAACAATCCAAAACCCATTCTTTCTTATGTTCCCTGAATGGGCGCTAATCCCAATGGTGGGTTTTGCAACGCTGGCAACGATCATCGCGTCGCAAGCGGTTATTACTGGTGCCTATTCTATCGCAAGGCAAGCAATCCAACTGGGTTTCCTTCCGCGGATGGAAATCAGACATACGTCTGAAAAACAGGAAGGGCAGATCTATATGCCCAAGGTTAACGGCTTCCTGATGTTCAGTGTTTTGTTCCTCTGCCTGGTTTTTGGCAGCTCCAGCGCATTGGCAGCCGCGTACGGTATTGCAATCACAGGAACGATGGTTGTTTCTTCAATCATCGCGTTCTTCTACCTTGTACGTGTAAGAAAAAAGACAATTACAATAGCCGCTCTTATCATATTGCCTTTCATTTTGATGGAACTCGCATTTTTCTCTTCAAACTTGCTGAAGCTTTTTGATGGCGGGATTGTTCCACTCGTCTTTGGCCTCTATTTTGTTTTGCTGATCATCACGTGGGTAAAAGGCACTGAATATCTAATATCCAAGTCGAAGGCACAAGCGATTGCGTTGGTAGATCTCGCGGAAATGTTAGAGCGTGACACTCCGCATTTTGTCGATGGAACCGCCATCTTCCTGACCAGCGATCCGGAACACGCCCCTGAGACCATGATGCAGAACCTAAAGCACAATCAGGTTATTCATCGCAAAAACATCATTCTGACAATTTCCATCGCGCAGATTCCGCGTGTATCGCTTGACCATCGTGTCACAGTTCAACCGGTGAATGACTTCCTGATGCGGATTGTAATCAATTTCGGTTTCATGGAAACGCCGAATGTCCCTGCAGCACTCTATCGCGCCCGCTCTCTCGGATATGATATCGATGTGGAAAGTGCCTCGTTCTTCCTGGGCCATAGAAAAATCATACCCGATGCACGTTTTGGACTTCCGGGTTGGCAGGACGACATATATGTAGCCATGACGAAAAACGCTGTCGATGCAACTGATTACTTCCGCATTCCGCCATCGCAAGTGGTAGAGATAGGAACGCGTCAGGTTATCTAAAGGAGAAAAGATCGGCATCAGGATCTTTGTTTCCTAAAATATCCGCCGAGATAAGTTCAGCCGCGATACGGCTGAACGTTATGCCATTACCACCATAAGCCATGACGGCATAGCAACGGTTCTTGCCTGGTATGCGCCCTATTGACGGAAGACCGTTGGTGCTGGCGCCGAATGAACCGGTCCAACAATATTCCGTTTCAAAATTGATGCGGGGTATCAATTTTAAGAGCTTTTTCTCAAGCGCAGCTTTTTTCTTTTCAATTAATTTATCGCGCTTTTCTTCATCCGAAAATTCTTCGTCTTCCCCGCCAAACAGGATGCGCCCGTCCTGAGTAGTGCGCATATAGATATAAGGATCGGAAGCCTCCCAAATCATGGGGAAAGGCTTTTTGTAAGCCTTTAAAGGCTTAGTCGCTATTGCCCATGTCGATGTGATTTTATGTTTTCGTGTTTTAGAGTTATTGGTCTCATAACCTGTCGTAAAAATGACATAGCGTGCCTTGATAACCGACCCGTTATCCGTTTTGCAGTAAACGTACCTTCCGGCAGCGGTAGAAGATATAATTTCTGTACCTGAATAAACCTTTACACCTTTATGTATAGATTCTTTTAAAAACCCTGCTGCAAGTTGCACGGGATTACAAACCATATTGTTATAGCTTAGAAGAGCAGATTCCCCTGATACACCATAATCGTTCTTAAGATCTTTACGTGTAAGATAGCGCGTAGGAAGACCGATCAGGGTTCTTAACTCACCTTCTATTTTCAGCTGTTCAGCGGACAAAACATTTCCACTCAAATATAAAGAATCGCGCCGCTGCATTGCGCATTCTATTTGCAATTCAGCGATTTTGGCTGCAAGACTTTCAAGGCCAATCTTCGATCTGCGCCATGCAGTTGTGGCTTTAGTCCTACCTATTTTGTTCGCAAGCTTTATATAGGGGATATCAATCTCGTACTGCAGGAGAGCGGTGGAGGCGAAAGTCGATCCCGATAAAGACTTTCGCTTATCGACAACCACTACGTCAAAGCCATGCCCGGTTAGTGCTTCAGCCATCATAGCCCCACTGATGCCCGCACCTATTACCAAAATATCGGTCTGTATGTCTGAACCAAGGGTTTCTGAATGAATTCTTGGTTTTCTATAGCTTTCCCAGACAGTTTTACCTGTTCTTAAATCCAAACTTTTTGGCACCGTATAAACGCCTTATAAAAAAATATTTTATATAAGACAACAAGCGGCGTTAGAGGCTGGTTCCAAAATTTACAAAATTGCTTCTTTGATATGCTCTATGCTCTCAACTTCTTGTGCTGGTTTATCCCAGCGTATGCGATTTACGCGCGGAAAACGAAGAGCGATGCCAGATTTATGCCTTTGGGATTCCTGCGCACTGTCGAAGGCAATCTCGAGTACCAAATTTTTTTCAACCTCGCGAACGGGACCAAAGCGCGATATGGTGTGAGAACGTACCCATTTATCAAGGCGTTTCAATTCCTCGTCGGTAAAACCTGAATAGGCCTTTCCAATGGGAACCAATTCATTTCCCTTCCATACTCCAAATGTATAATCCGAATAAAAAGACGAGCGCTTTCCATGTCCCCTTTGCGCATACATCAGGACGGCATCCACCAGCATTGCGTCCCGCTTCCATTTAAACCAAGGTCCCTTAGGCCTTCCTGACTGATAAACGCTGTCTTTGCGCTTCAGCATAATACCTTCATGGCCGTGTTCTTCCGCGCCTTGCAAACGCATTCGTGCCAGATCGTCCCAATTAGAAAAATTTAAAACGGGCGAAATATCGATTTTTTCATTCTTGTTGCTCTCTACCCAGCGTTCGAGCCTTTGCCGTCTTTGTTCCAGAGGCAGGGCCCGAACGTCCTCATCTCCATCAAAAAGAATGTCATATACACGAATAAAAACAGGATAATCCTGCTGCATTTTCTTATTTACAGTTTTTCTGTTCAAACGTTGCTGTAAAGAAGTGAAGGACATAGGTTCAAAGTTTTTTCCCGCTAGCAATTCACCATCAAGAACTCCTCTACCCTGTATTGTTTCAACAAGATCAGGGAATGAATGTGCGATATTATCTCCGGTGCGCGAAAAAAGAACCTTTTCCTCTTCCCCCAAAACAAGCTGCACGCGGATGCCGTCCCATTTCCATTCCGCCTGGTATTCCTCAGGCTTAAGATTGGGAAGCTCTTTTATCTCGTCTATCGGATTGGAAAGCATCATAGGATGGAATACGCGGTGGCGATGAATTTCCGGCCTATCCGCCTTGCCTTCAAGCCATGCGAACAAATCCACATATGGCTTTTCCAATCCATGCCACACCTGCTCTATATCTTCTAAATTCTTTCCACTAAATTCTGCCAGAGCTACCTTTGCAAGCCGTGCAGAAACTCCAACGCGAAGATTTCCCGTCGCCAGTTTTATAATAGCCCAACGTTCGGTTGTTGAAGCGCTTGAAAGATGTTCCGCTATGAGAACCGGAAGTTTGGAGCGCTGTATAGTTTCAAGTTCTTGCACCAGACCCGATAAAGTTGGTAACATACCCTCCAATCGTTCAGGCCAGATAAGAGATATTGTCTCAGCAAGATCGCCCACGTAATCATATGACATCGCAAACAACGCAGAATCGACCTTTTGAAGTACAATGTTTTTCAAAAGCGATGATTTTACATGTTGAAAACTCATATCGCCTGTCAGTACGGCGAGTGCATATCCCCGATCAGGATCCGGCGCCTCACGAAAATATTGAACCATATAAGCAATTTTTTGATTGCGCGCAGGTGTAAGAATTAATTTTTCCAGAAGAGAGGCAAATAATCTCATGCTTCTTCGCCCTCTTCTTCACGACCTTGCAAATGCAGAGGAGCCGCTTTTATGCCCTGCGTACCACACCAATGCACAATGCCGTCTTCTCTGCCATGTGTTACCCATACCTCATTGGCGCCTGTGTCCAATATTGTGGTGGTTAATTCGTTCCAATCCGCATGATCGGATATTACGAGAGGCAATTCTACGCCCCTCTGTCGTGCGCGCTGTTTTACCGTCATCCAGCCGGACGCCATCGCAATGACAGGATCGTTCATGCGGCGCGACCATGGTTCTTTAACAGCCGAAGGTGGTGCCATAACAATACGACCTTTTAGTTCTTCCTTGGGCAAACCTGTCGCTTTACGAAGATCACCAAGGTCTATGCCATGATTTTGGTAATATTCGCACATGGATATCATACTACCATGCAAATATATGGGTTCACGGTAGCCAGCGAGTCGCAAAAGCTGAATAACCCGTTGGGTCTTCCCGAGAGAATAAGCCGCCACCAAGTGGGACCTTTCTGAAAATTGCTGGATGCTTGCAAGCAATTTTGCAATTTCAAGACGGGCATCAGGATGTTGAAAAACCGGCAGGCCGAATGTGGCTTCGGTTACAAAAATATCGCAGGGTACGGGGGTAAACGGCTCGCATGTTCCATCGCTACGCCGTTTGTAATCTCCCGAAACCACAATTCTCTGTGGCCCGCACTCAAGCAGTATTTGTGCGCTGCCTAAAATATGACCTGCCGGATATAATGTTACGGATATAGGTCCTATTTTAAGTTCATGGTTATAAGGCAAGGCCTGATAACTTTTGGCAGCATCTTGGCCGTAGCGTAGTTTTATAATCCCTATCGTCTCTTCTGTCGCCAAAATATGCCCGTGGCCGGCGCGGGCATGATCACTATGCCCATGCGTAATTATTGCCCTCTCTACCGGGAACGGGGGGTCGATATAGGCGTTTATGGGCTCTATATATAAATCATGGCGTAACAGGGGCATCACGTTAATGTGGGTATTCCGTCTTTGAAAAACAAGCAAATGACTAAAGCAGAAGAGCTTTTGGCCAATCATCCATTGAACGCATGGATAATGACACGCGGCTGGTCTTGGTTTTCGCACCAAATAGAAACACTGAACGCCAGCTTGGCTGGTAACGATGTTTTACTGTGCGCGCCTACCGGAGCAGGAAAAACCCTGTCCGGCTTTTTGCCTTCTTTTATGGACCTACACAAAGAGGGAACTTTTAAGGGACTTCATACGTTGTATGTTTCCCCCTTAAAAGCATTAACCATCGATGTCCACCGCAATATAGGTAAGCCGATTGAAGACCTTGGTCTTCCGTTAACCTATGAGACCAGAACAGGCGACACGCCGGCTTCCAAGCGGGCAAGGCAAAAAAACAGACCCCCCCATTTTCTCATGACCACGCCCGAGTCTTTGGCGCTTATGCTGTCTTATCCGGAAGCAGAGGAAAATTTTAAAAACCTGCGATACATAATTATCGACGAATTGCATGCCCTCATGGAATCGAAACGCGGGACGCTGCTCTCCTTATGCCTTGAAAGATTAAACAGCATTGTCCCTTCGGCGCAGCGCATTGGACTTTCTGCGACTATTGCCGAACCCACTATCGCAAGAGAATGGCTGTGCCGGGAAAATGCGACAATTGTAAAAGCAGAAACCCGCGCCGCCCCTGAAATTCATATATTACAATCACAACAACGCTTGCCTTGGTCCGGGCATATGGCCATATACGCGATCCCTGAGATATACGCGGAGCTGCAAAAAGGCGGCATGAGCATAGTATTTGTAAACACGCGCGCGCAGGCTGAACTAATTTTCCAAGAACTATGGCGGGTTAACACCGCGAACCTGCGTATTGCCTTACACCATGGTTCTCTTGAGCGGGAGATCCGACGTAAAGTGGAAGACAAGATGGCACGCGGAGAACTTGATTGCGTGGTTGCGACGTCTTCGCTGGATCTTGGTCTGGACTGGGCAGAAGTTGGGCTTGTAATCCAAATAGGCGCGCCCAAAGGCGTTAGCCGTCTCCTGCAGCGTATAGGGCGATCTAACCACAGATTAAATGAACCCAGCCGCGCCATTCTTGTGCCCACAAACCGCTTTGAATATGTTGAATGCCTGGCCGCACAAGATGCAATATATCATAATGAAATAGACGGTTTTACGCCTAAAGAAGGCAATCTTGACGTCCTTGCGCAACATATCACTGGCTGCGCCTGCAGTGCCCCGTTTCACTCGGACCAGTTATATGAAGAGGTTAAGAGGGCCTGGCCTTACCGCCATTTGAAAAAATCCGATTTTGAACAAGTGTTGTCTTTTGTGAAAGACGGTGGTTACGCTCTCAAGGCTTACGATCAATATAAGCGTCTCAGCATTAATGAAGACGGTGCCTATGAGCTTGCAAACCTTAACTTCTCAAGACAATACCGCATGAATATCGGCACAATAGTTGAATCACCGATGTTGAAGGTAAAAATGGGCAGAAAGTCCTTGGGAGTAATAGAAGAATATTTCATCAACAATCTTAGTCCGGGCGACACATTTCTGTTTGCCGGCGGCGTTGTGCGTTTTGATGGACTGCACGAAATGACTGTTATGGTGTCACGCGCTTCAACAAAAAATCCAAAAATACCCAGCTACGACGGAGGAAAACTTCCACTATCAACACACCTCTCCATACGTGTGCGCGAGTTGCTTGAAAATAACGGATCATGGGAATCATTCCCAACCTACGTTAGGCAATGGCTTGAACTTCAGGAATCAAGATCGCTTCTTCCAGGCACAGATTATCTCCTTGTAGAAAGTTTTCCGCGCCACGGGCGTCACTATATAGTTGCCTATCCGTTTTCAGGCAGGAACGCGCATCAAACTTTAGGGTTTTTGGTAATCAAGCGGATGAAAGCAAAAGGGCTTCAGCCTTTGGGGTTCGTCGCCACGGATTACGCAATCGCATTCTGGTCTATGAGAAAACCTGTAGATATTGAAAATTTATTTTCTATCGATCTTCTCGGAGAAGAGCTTCATGAATGGCTTGACGATACGCCTCTTATCAAAAGAACTTTTCGTGAAAACGCAGTAATAGCAGGGTTAATAGAGAGGCGTCATCCCGGTCAGCAAAAAACAGGAAGACAGATGACGTTCAGTTCCGACCTGATTTATGATGTTTTGCAAAGATACGAACCTGATCACATACTCCTAAAAGCCGCAAGAAACGATGCAGCTGGTGGTCTCATAGATATTGGCAGGCTCGAGGACATGCTTGCTTCAATGCAGGGTAAAGTTATTGTTCAGGAAATTAAACGCGTCTCACCTCTGGCCGTACCGCTTCTTCTAGAGATTGCAAGGGAAGGCGCTTCCAGAAAAGATATAGGCGAGTATTACCTGCAGGAACTGGAAGAAAAACTATTATCCGAAGCAGGACTTTCTAAGACCGAGGAATCTTCATGAATATTCATTTTTGCGGAGAAGATTTTCTTTTACACCCTTCCGGATCTCTTTATTGGAGTAGAGAGAATATGCTGATTGTATCAGACTTGCATCTGGAAAAAGGCTCTTCCTTTGCACACGGCGGCTTTTTTCTTCCCCCCTATGACAGCCATCATACGTTATTATCACTTCAAGATGCTTGTGAGGAAACAAATTGCCAAAGGCTCCTTTTTTTGGGAGACAGTTTTCATGACGACGCCGGATATCATAGGCTTTCAAAAGAAAATGCGGATATCATAGACCAATTTCGCGCCTATTCACCTGTATGGGTAAAAGGGAATCATGATTCCGTTTACACGCCTTCAGGGTTCAATGCCTTTGATGAATTTGAATGCAGGGGTTTGACATTTCGTCACATAGCATCCAGAGATGAAGTTTACGGTGAAATCAGTGGCCACTACCATCCCAAGATATATAAAACGAAAGATGGAGCGAAAATCGCCCGCGCCTGTTTTATAGAAGATGGTCGCCGAATGGTACTCCCTGCTATAGGGGCATACACAGGCGGGTTATCGGTGACTGATCCCTCTATTAAAAGTCTTTTTAGGAGCGAACCGAATGTATACGCTCTTGGAAATGAAAAGGTTTATAAAATTTCTTATAGCGAAGTTGCTTAATCCTGCTTGATTGCCTCTATAAGGGCTGGTGTCATTTTCTCTACAATGATCGCCACGCCCTTCGTGTTCGGATGTATGCCATCCGGCAAATTCAAATCTTGCCGCGTAGCCACGCCTTCCAGAAAGAACGGATAGAAGGGAACATCATATTTTTTCGCCAGATCAGGGTATATGGCTTCGAAAGACTTTTTATAGTCTCCGCCCATATTCGTGGGTGCCTTCATGCCTACAAGAAAAGCCGGAATGCCTTTAGCCTTTAAATTCTCCAGAATAGAAGAAAGATTTTTTCGCGCTTCATCAGGTTCAATACCGCGGAGCATATCATTTGCACCCAACGCCACAATTACGAGATCGGGCTTGGGATCACCCTGTGTTGCCCACTCAAGGCGCGCCAGACCTCCAGCCGTGGTATCACCGGACACGCCTGCATTGTCTATTTTTACATCTACGCCATCCGCAATCAGAGCCTCCTGCAGCTTCGTCGCAAAATCTTCGCCGCCTTGCAGCCCATAACCTGCTGTGAGGCTGTCTCCGAGAGCTACGATGCGCTTCGTTGCCGCCTGCGCGGGCCAAGTAGATATCATCATAAGGACAAAAAGGATGGGTAAACGCATTGCCATTCGCTCAAAAAATATTATTTTAATTTCTCAAATATATAGATCATTTTTTAATAGAAACAGTGGCATGATCCTATCACTTCATAATATTTCCCTAAAACTTCCCGGGACCACGGGCGACATCTCCATTCTCAATGATGTATCCATTTCGCTTCCAAAAGGTAAATCTGTGGCTATCGTTGGGCCTTCAGGATCAGGAAAAACATCGCTTTTGATGATCTGCGCGGGTCTACTTAAACCCACTTCAGGTCAAATTTTTTTTCAAAACGAAGATATAACAAAACATTCCGAGGATACACTCTCGGCCCTACGCCGCGATAATATGGGTATAGTTTTCCAAAGCTTTCACTTGATACCGACCATGACCGCTTTGGAAAACGTTGCCATACCTTTAGAATTGGCAGGCGAAAAGGACGCTGTCGGCCGGGCAAAAAAATCTCTGGAAGATGTGCGTCTAGGCCACCGGCTTGGCCATTATCCCGCACAGTTATCCGGCGGCGAACAACAGCGTGTGGCTATTGCACGCGCCATTTCGGTAAACCCTTCTCTGATACTGGCCGATGAACCAACCGGCAATCTGGATCAGGAAACGGGAAAAATCATTATGGGACACCTTTTTGACCAGATTAAATCTAAGGGTGCCACGCTTGCTCTGATCACACATGACCCCGTTCTGGCCAATGCCTGCGATCTGCAAATCCATGTGCAGGACGGAAGGGTTCTAAGCGCATGAGCTTGTCCCTTAAGTATGCAATAAAAGACATGCGCGGAGCGCTTGGCTCTTTGTATCTGGTGCTCACGTGTCTAGTTCTCGGTGTAGGGTCTATAGCTGCCGTACAATTCACAAGCCATGCAGTTCTTGACGGCATACAAAAAAATGGGCGCACGATCTTGGGCGGCGATCTCATTGTGCGAAATATTTACAATCCGGCGCCGCAAGAGCTAAAAGAATGGTTTACCCAACGACAGGCCAGCACCATAGAAACCATAGAGGCCCGCGTTATGCTCGCGAATGCGAGCACCCAGGATAACAGCCTCGTAGAATTGAAAGTTATAGAAGAAGGTTATCCGCAATACGGCGTGTTTGAAACAAATCCGCCAATGGATTTGCAATCAGGTCTGCAGAAACATGGCATTCTTCTCGATCCCGCACTGCAAAGCAGGCTGGATCTTGAAATAGGTGATCAAGTTAGGCTCGGCGAGGCTATATTTAGTGTAAGAGGCTTTATAGCACATGAGCCCGACAGAGCTGGCGGCTCACGCTTTGGTCTTGCTCCCCGTGCCATAATAAGCCGTAACGATGCTGATTCTACCGGCCTCCTTACGGTTGGTAGCATGGTATATTATGATCTCCGCGTAAAACTTCCTGACTCTACCAACCTTAAAGATATCACAAGCGCTCTGGAAACATCTTTTCCGGACGCTTCGTGGAAAGTGACTGATGCAGACAATGCATCACCGCAGATCAGGCGCTTTGTAGAACGTCTGATGGTGTTTCTGACACTTGTGGGCCTGTCTTCTCTCTTGATCGGCGGTATAGGTATCGGCAACGGGGTAAAGGCGCATTTGGAACAACGCCTGAAGACCATTGCCATTTTAAAATCTCTTGGTGCGCCCGCACTATTCATTGAAAAACTTTATCTTTGGCAAGTGGCTATCATAACTGTAATAGGTACGTTTGGCGGCATTTTACTTGGAGCTATTTTACCTTTCATTGCAGCGCCTTACGTTTCCGAATTTCTTCCCTTTGTCCTTGAACCGCAATTGAATATTCGTGGCTTTATCATACCTATGGCTTTTGGATTTCTAACATCCTTCGCGTTCACTTTCTGGCCGTTGGGGCAAGCCATGGGCACTTCACCCTTGGAGCTGTTTCGTGCAGCTATCACGCCTTTGACGGGAAAACCTTCATGGAAATTCCAGTTGGGAACTGTTGTCTCAGTGTTGCTTCTTTCAGGAACGTCTATTGCAACCGCACGTGATACACAATTTGCAATGTGGTTTGTTATAAGCGCCATGGTGTGCCTGTTTTTCTTCTGGCTAACCGGAAAACTTCTATCCGTTCTGGCCGGTAAAATACCCGCCCCTAAAAATCCCGCTTTGCGTTTGGGGCTTAGAAATTTGCATCGGCCAGGTAACGCCACCGCCAATACCCTGATCTCCCTGGGCCTTGGTTTAACGGTCATGGTCAGTGTTACGCTTATAGAAATGAATTTGCGTCAGGGCATTGCCAACAACCTACCAAAAGACGCCCCTTCTTTCTTTTTCCTCGATATTCAAGGGCACCAGAAAAATGATTTCGAGAAGCTTCTGGCAGAGCAGCCAACAGTGAGCACCATTCGTTTGTCTCCTAATCTGCGTGGAAAAATCGTGAATGTTAACGGCGTGCCGGCTGACAAAGCACTCGTTGATAAATCCGAGAGCTGGCTTTTGCAGAATGACAGAGGTTTTACGTACGAAACGGTTTTGCCGGCCCATTCCGAGATAACATCCGGAGAATGGTGGCCCGCAGACTATAAAGGTCCGCCGCTAGTGTCAGTTGTAGAAGATGTTGAACGCGGCTTTGGCGTAAAACCCGGAGATACTATCACCGTTAATATTCTTGGGCGCGATATCACGGCAACTATAGCCAACACAAGAAGCGTCAACTGGATGAACATGACCATAAATTTTGCCATCACGTTTGCGCCTGGAACATTAGAAGCAGCACCACATAGCTGGCTCGCCACCGTTGTTGCTGATCCTGATCAGGAGACATCCATACAACGCACAATAGGAGGCGCATTTCCGAATATATCCATGATACGGCTGTCCGATGCCGTTAATTCTATCGGTGAAATATTGGGCAACATGGCAACCGCCGTACGCGTAACGGCGCTTGTTGCGGTTATAACGGGAATATTGGTATTGGCGGGGTCTTTGGCTGCCAGCCGGATGCAGCGTATTTACGACGTTGTGATCTTGAAAGTTCTGGGCATCAGGAATAGCACACTGATACAAGGGTTTTTCTTCGAATTCTGCCTTTTGGGTTTCTGTGCCGGAATTTTATCCATGGTTTTCGGCGTGGCCGCATCATGGACAGTAATGGTTTTGCTTATGGATCTAAAATGGACTTTCTATGCGATACCATCGTTCCTAACCTTGCTGGGAGGAATAGCTCTTACGGTCATAATCGGCTGGTTGAGCACAGGCCGTGTCTTGCAGACTCCTGTTGCGCAACATTTGAGAAATGACCTTTAGTTCATACATATTGTCCGGCAACAAAGCCGGATGACCAGGCCCATTGGAAATTAAATCCGCCAAGGTGGCCTGTAACGTCGACGACTTCGCCGATGAAATATAAGCCAGCCTGTTTTTTGGCTTCCATGGTCTTAGATGACAGCTCGTTGGTATCGATACCGCCAAGCGTCACCTCCGCCGTCCTATATCCTTCTGTGCCTGCGGGTCTTACATGCCAATCGTTTATAGCTGAAGCCAGCTCTCTTACAACAGTGTCCGGCATGTCCGCGATACGTCCGGCAATATGCATATTTTCACAGATACTTGCCGCCAAACGTTTGGGAATGATTTCAGAAAGCGTATTCTGAATTTCCTGTCTGGGCTGTGTCTTTCTTTGGTCTTTCAAGAAAGCTTGCACATCTGTCTCGGGCGCAAGGTTTACAATAATATCGTCGCCTTCCTGCCAGTAAGACGATATTTGCAATATCGATGGCCCGCTGAGGCCGCGATGTGTAAAAAGCAACCCCTCAGAGAAAGAAGCGCTACCGCATGATACTTTGGCTTCTACGGAAAGGCCACTAAGCGCTTTGCATTGCTCCAGTGTGCTGTCACTAAAAACCAGTGGTACCAAGCCAGGACGTGTTTCAGTCACCGATAATCCGAATTGTCTTGCTACATCATATCCGAATTTTGTGGCACCAATTTTGGGTATGGACAATCCTCCGGTCGCGATTACCAGAGAATTGCAGGATATAGATCCATGGTTGGTTTCGATAAAATATTCGCTGCCCGGCCATGCAAGTTTGCCAATTTTAGTCTGGGTCCGGATTATTACGCCCGCAGCGCGACATTCATCAAGCAGCATATCGATAATCTGTTGTGAAGCATGGTCGCAAAAAAGTTGTCCCAGTTTTTTCTCATGAAAACTGATGCCGTGCTTTTGTACCAAAGCAATGAAGTCCTGTTGTGTGAACTGGCTCAGAGCCGATTTGCAAAAATGCGGGTTATTCGACAGAAAGTTTTTGGGACTGGCATAGAGGTTGGTAAAATTGCAACGTCCTCCGCCTGATATTCTGATCTTTTCGCCAATTTTAGCCGCATGGTCAATCACACACACACGGCGGCCGCGCTTGCCTGCTTCGATCGCACACATCATGCCTGCGGCACCGGCGCCAATAACGATTACATCATAAGACATTTCCATGTCTTTCTTGTATCATGGCTGCATGGACTGGGTTGTCTATATTTTGAAATGTTCAGATCAAAGTCTATATACGGGCATTACCAATGACCCGTCTGCGCGTTACGCCGCCCATACCAACGGCACTGGGGCAAAATACACCCGCGGCCGCGGCCCATTTTCTGTTTTGTACGAAGAGCGATTTCCCACACGCGGAGCAGCCCTCAGAAGAGAAGCGGCGATCAAGAATATGAGCCGTGTTAAAAAGCTGAAATTGTGCGCGTCTTGTACTCAAATTTAATATGCACAAATAAATAAAGATATAACAAGTACTTATAGAGCATAACGGCTTGTATGCTCTTATTGGGATATCTGTTTTTTTAGTGCATTATAGAATTGAAAGCTACCTATCGTTGTAGCAACAATATACTTTTCGTATAAAAATGCAATAAGGACGAATAGCATGCCGAACTCCTCAGAAACGGTTGCAGGATATTTACGTAACCCCCTCCATTTGAGAATCATTGCCTATGTCGTTTGTGCGTGTGCGCTTCTGGTAATGGCCGGCTGGATTTTTAAAAGCGAGATGATCGTTCAAATTAACCCAGCATTCGAAACCATAAAATTCAACTCCGCAGTTCTGATGTTTCTTTGCGGCCTCGCTCTATATTATACGACCACGCATCGTAACCTTTCAGGAAGTTTGGGAATCTTCATAACCCTGTTCTCTGCGGCGGTGGGCTCACAATATGTTTTCAATATAAATCTCGGGATCGACACGCTATTTGTTGATCCCTTCATCCTAAAACGAAAGCTTTATCCCGGCCGTTTTTCCCCTAACACAGCTATATGCTATATGAGCCTTGGTCTCTCCTATATTTGCCTGGCGTGGCGGTGGCCTTATTGGGACAAATATCGCCATTTCGCATCCGCAACGTTGGCCAGTATTGTTGTATCACTCGCGATAGGCCCCCTTTTTGGTTACATTGCAGGTACGGGGGACGACTATGTCTGGGGCTTCACAGTTGGGATGGCTGTGCATACAGCCGTTTTCTTTCTATTTCTAGGTGGTTACATTTTCTTGCTATCGCTGCCTGGCGGCGGCCAGTCCCCTCTGTGGCTGCCTATTCCTATTTTTGTGTTGATAACGATGATCACACTTTCAATGTGGAAAGGCGCACAGGTTTATCATGCTGCCCAAATACGCAGTCTCGTCGAGGCAGAAGTCCGTTTTACAGCAACCAATGCAAAAGAATATCTGGTTGATTTGTATAAAGGCATCGACCGTATGGCAGCACGATGGAGGGCGGAAGGCGGAACTCCGAAAGAGCGTTGGGAAGCGGATGCCAGAGGATATCTGGAAGCATATCCCGTACTACGCGCACTTAGTGTTACCGATGACAATTCAGTTATTCAATGGAGAGTAACTCTCAAAAACATTTCCGTAAATTCCAACCAAAGAATTGATACTGACGAAAGAAGAATACGCGCGATAAACGAAGCGATTAAAACCAGAAAAGCACAGATGACCGATAATATTGATTTTGTGCAGGGGGGTACCGGCTACTTATATCTAAATCCCTTGTTTGTCCAAAATTCGTATGAAGGTATGTTGGTCGCATCGTTCGATATAAGCGATATGTTCGATAGCATTTTCCATGACAACGACGTATTAGGCAGCTTCTGGCTTTCTGTCTATGAGAACGAAAAACTCGTATATACAAACAATGGGCAATTAAAAAATTATCCTTACAAGGCCGATGCATCTTATAGTGTGGAAATCGCCGGAAAAAATTGGCGCTTTGTGATGACTCCAAAACAGGAGTTTATTGATCTTCATGAATGGCAAATACCCAATGTAATTATGGTGGTTGGCGTTTTAATAGCCGCACTTTCTGCCCTTATGACACATTTTGGCATGTCTGCGAGACATGCGCGTTTTGAAGCCGATAAAGCCAACAATGCCAAAAGCGACTTCCTTGCCAATATGAGCCATGAAATCCGGACCCCTATGAACGGCATCATGGGTATGGCACATCTTTTACAGCATACGCAGCTGGACTCCCGGCAACGGCATTATGCGGAGACAGTGGAACGATCGGCTGAGTCCCTAATGCAAATTATTAACGATATTCTTGATTTCTCGAAGATAGAAGCGGGGAAAATGGAATTGGAGCATATACCTTTCGACCTCCAGACCTTGTGCGAAGAAGTCGCAGAGCTTATGTCTCTCCGTACGCAACAAAAGAATCTAGAATTTTTCCTGCGCTATCGTGCAGGGTGTCCGAACCGCGTTTGCGGAGATCCCGGACGCGTGCGCCAAATTTTGTTCAACTTATGCAGTAATGCAATAAAATTCACCGAAAAGGGGCACATTCTACTAGATATAGAGGCCGTGGAAGTGGGCGCCAAGAAGGCCTTGATACGAATTACTGTTGAAGATACCGGTATTGGCATAGACGAAAAGAAGCTTAATCGTATTTTTAACAAATTCGACCAGGCGGACACAACCACGACTCGTCGCTACGGAGGGACGGGGCTTGGTCTTTCTATAAGCAAACAACTAACCGAAATGATGGATGGCCAAATCGCCGTTCGTAGCAAGCTGGGAAAAGGCACGATATTCTATTGCGCTATACCCTTTGAAATGCCTGATGGAAACGGGCAATTCTCTACATATTCCCGTAAGAATTTTTCTGATCTGGGCCTGCGTGCTCTTGTTGTTGATGATAACGAAATATCCTGTGAGATTTTACGCGATGTCATGTCATCTGCGGGCTTTGTGGTCACAGTTGTAAATGATTCCAGCAGGGCATTAGAAACGCTGCTTAATGCCGCACAAACCTATCCATACGACTTTGTTGTTCTGGACTATGTAATGCCGGGCCTCAACGGCATAGAGGTTGCTCAGAGAATTAAAAGGCATCCCGAATTGAAGAACCTTCAAACGATACTTGCAACTTCACAACCCACACGAAGCGATGCCGAGGCAATCAAACAAGCAGGTATCAAAGGATATATAACCAAGCCCGTCCGGCCATCAGAATTCCTTGCCATTATTTCCACTCTTTGGGAAGCCAGACAAAGTGGCGCTGATATAGATGTTGTCACACGTTATACAGTTCGGGAAGAGATACTGTACTCTCCGGATACACATATTATGTTCGATAAAGTCTCGGTACTAATGGCCGAAGATAACGTCATCAACCAGGAAGTTATTACTGCCATCCTGCAAGAATTCGGAATAGATACAACGATTGCAGAAAATGGAAAAGTTGCCGTTCAAATGGCAAAACAGAATAAATATGATCTTATCTTTATGGATTGTCACATGCCTGAAATGGATGGCTTTGAAGCCACCAAAGTCATCCGCGCCAGTGATGATATCCCGGCCAATCTTCCAATTATAGCGCTGACCGCCAATGTCATGAAGGGTGACCGTGAGAAATGTCTGGCAGCAGGTATGAATGATTACCTAGGAAAACCCCTTCAGGATGAAGAACTGCGCGAAATACTATTAAAATGGTTGCCGAACTATAAGCGCTTTGAAAAAGGCTACGAACAGCCTGCAGAAAATATTTCAATAGCCGCTCCAGTCTCTGTAGAGCAACAACCTAAAGAGCAATCTAATTCGCATGCTCCGTCTATTAACAAAGAAGATATGGATAAAGTGCGCAACCGTATGGGAACGCGATTTAAACTTATCCTCGATACATTCCTCGAAAGTTCGGCTTCGCTTGCAAAAAGAATAAAAGACGCGCATGCAGAAGGCGACCTCAAAGAGCTAGGTGATGCAGCGCATACGATGAAATCGTGTGGGCAGTTGGGAGCTAAGGAACTTTACAAACTTTCAGCAGAGCTTGAAGCCTATGCCCGTTCTGAGAACACTGAACCCATTCCCGATGCAATAAACAAGGTCATGGATGAGCTGAAAAATGTTCAGGCAGAAATAAAGGACATACGTGATGGGGTATAAAAAAGGTCTTTGATTGTCTTCTCAAACTCGTCAAAGTCTATGGGCTTAGTGAAGGTTGCATCCACGCCAAATTTTCTGGCATATTCCAGTAAACTTTGAGCAGGAAAAGATCCGCCGCCCGATATGGCAATCATCTTCATATTGGGCTTCTTTTTTTTAAATGATATTATTGTTTCCAGTCCTTCTTTTTCCGGCATAATCATATCGACAATGACAAGATCGGGATCATAGCCCTCCTTCAGCATTTGAGATGCTTCCCTTCCATTGGTTGCCGATTTTACAGCAAAATTAAGCGACGCAAGCTGATGCAATATGATCTGCTGCATCATAGGATCGTCTTCTATAACCATTGCCTTAATTTGGGCCAACGTGACTTTGTTCAAGCTTCACCCTTGCTTTGTAAAAGTAATTCCCCTTCATCATTCGGGAATGTCGAAGCAGACAAATTGTCTATCTTCGCCTCAATACTGCCGAAACGAAAGTCGGATGCTGGCACTCTGACATTTACAGGTTGTCTGACTTTAATTTCCCATGCAGCCGACGAGACCAAAGCTTCAACCATCAGCTCTTCATCCGTGGGGCAATCTTCATAACGGCTTTTCCTGCCTCTACCACAGCGCGTAAAGTATGCACAGTCAAGCCTTTTACGATTAGGCGTACATGTGCAGTCAGAACCGTTCGTGTGGGCAGCCCCTACCTGACGTGCAAAAGATTATTTATTTCAGCTGGTTCGGCCTCAGCATCCCTTATTATGCAAACGGCCTACCACCGGCGCAGTCACGGAAAGCGGTGAAAGCCCGGGTTCTATCTGTTGTTATCTGCCAAACCCTGCGAAGAAGACATGATAATGGCTCTGACAAAAAGCGCTCTGGGTGACCTTCAAAAACACAAGCAATAGCAATCAGGCGCAACTCATCAAGCAAAGCCACATAACCTTATAGCAGAGATCATGCCAGAGATGATGGCATTTTCAGCATGCCCGCCACTTCGCCTTCAAGAAAACTTTCAGGTTTCATAACCTTTGTTCGAACTCCAGCGCGGGTCTCGTACACTGGCTCCAAACGCGTCCGTGTGGCCAATATGCCGACCGGCGCATTGATAACGTCACAGGCAGCATAGAGACATTGCGTAATGCGGAACTCCATCTCGCTTAAAGGTTCGTCCGGATTTTCATGGAATTGGCAGGTCCGGTAGCACTCAATGACGCGGGCAAATTCTGCCGCGCGGTCACGAAACATCACTTCTGCGTATAGTTCGGGCCATAGCTTTTTTAACCCGTCACCATGATGGAACGTCTTATTGGCCTTTTGTCCCGATATCATCTCATAGCTAAGCTTCTCTACCTCCAGAAAGTATCTTTCAAAAAAGGCGAGAGTAATTTCCGGCGTATTGTTGCCTTCTTCGTCTTTATACTTGAATTGATCTGCGAGTTTCGAAACTTCGACGGGCAAGGGACGCTCCTTTCCTACCAGCAAAGGCCAAGCAATATCAAAATCCGCCATAGGCACTGCGTTGATGGTCGCACGAGCTCCGTCTCGGTGTATCTTATGAGTTTTATACAAATGGTGTAACGGTTCCCCGTATTTCTTCTTGTTACGGCTCGCTTGCCCTTGTCCACGAACCGTCTCCATGGCTTCAAGCAAACCAAGCACGGAAAACACTGGAAGGCACGCATGCGCCGTCAGGCGTTCTCCCGAGATTGCACGTCCCTGAAGTGCTTTGGGATTATTTCCTGTTGCTTCTTTGGGCGTAATGCCTGGCCCCACCATTTTCTCACCGCGTTTCCCGGGCCTTGAGCTTACATTCCCCGCTTTCATCGACAGCCAAGGTCCACGCACAAGCAAATTATCGATAGCGGGATTTTTCTTTGTGAGCGCTTCAAAGGACAAACCGGCCGTTTTTGCATACAGCCATGCATCTGTACGGGCATATTGCCTGTTCATATTTTTTGTAGAAGAGACTTCGGGCATTTCACCGTTAACGCCGGCCTTTGAATATAAATTTTGTGCTGCAAGCGATTCTAAAGTACCCAAGGCAACTTTGCCGGGGCATAACAAAATACCAAGCTGTTGCCCCTGAATGGTCAGTGTGGATGGGCCGCAATCGGTAACCCGGGCATCGGCCGCCGCCCGTCCATGGATTGCTGCAATCTCGGTAACTCTACCGCCGCCGCGTTGCAAAGCTTCACCACCCCCGTTCATGATGGAGGTTTTAACATCTTCCAGCTCGGGGTATTTTCTACGCATCTTCTCGACTACACGGTATACATCCACGCAGGCTTCATATTGCGCGTATTCAGCTTCACCGCGGCCATCCTGCCTGGTGGTGTCGCTTTTAGCGATCATGGCAACAACTCTTCCGCGGCTGGCTATGTGCCCTCGATAAGTATCGTTTTCCAGCAGGGTCTCGACCATGTTGCCAAGACTCATCAAGTCTCTTACTGATTCTGATAGCGTTGTCAGATCAATACGACTTCCCGCATGGCCGACCACATTGCCGGTTACTTTAAGAAGAAATAAGGCGGCCAAGGCATGTGCGGGATGTGTTGTTTCAGCGATAATAAGTTTTTCGCACATGTCAGGATTTTCGCCTATCACCTTCAGTCTCGCCAAAACAGATGCTGAGATGCTGTCTCCTGTGGCAGCAATCTGTTCCGGTGTGACCTCGGTGCATTTCTCTAAAACAGATTCATCCTTGAGCCAGCGTGTTATTGAGAGCTGTATGTGATTTAAATCATCGTTATGGCTTGTGCGGCGCTCTTCAATTCCTGCTAGTGAAGTTATTTTCTTTACTGTGGTAAGAACGTCAACGGCATTGTGGCGTATGTCAATGGTTCCAAAACCCAATCCAAAGCATTTCACAAGATAAGCAAAATCAATAAGATCATTTTTTAAAACTGCGTTTTCAGGCAATTCATGGACGTTAACACCATTTGCAATATGCTCAATCCAGAGCGACAAGGCATCTGCACTTTCAACAGCGTCTATATTCCCCTCTTCCAGCTGGCCTATCTTGTTTTCTATTGCCATTAACGCTTCATGCACTTGTTCATCTGCAAGACCTTTTTTTGTAATATCTTTTAACGTCTGAAGATATCGTCTGGCTATGGCTTGTCTATGCAGCAAAATACCTTTCGACAGCACATCTGCTGTAAGATTTTCGTTTCCATCGGCATCTCCCAAAGTCCATGCACACGGTACAATGAGGGGCTTGGTAATTCTTACACCGTCTCTTGCGTAATCATAATCTGACAACGCTTTCTCAAACAAAATACGATGCGATAGTGCCGTATCATAAACCACGTTGAGCGTATTTATCGTTTCGCGCGCTTCGTCCAGTGGGGATTTTCTGTCACCTATAATCGGTGTTTTATAAATATTAAGCAGCGCAGATTCTAAATCATCAGGGCTTGCCTTTGCGTTGCTGATGACTTCGGCAAGTCTAGTTTGTGCGATAGTATACTCGACCGTTGTAGGATTTGTAGGATGTCCTGTCAGGCTGAACCATGCAACCGCATTCTCGTCAATATATTGCTGCACTTGAGGCGGCGCGATATTTTGTTCACGAAAAGCCCTGATCACAAAATCAATTGACCCGGCGGTTGTTGTTTTTATTTTATTGTGGGCATGAACAATCTCTGTGGTTGCAATAGTGCGTACGAGCCGCAGCACGTGATTTAATTTTGCGTCATGAGAAGACAGAGATAGTCTTTGTTCAGGGCTGAGCCGATCCCATAATTTTATATAGGCTGCCATGCGATGGGCCTTTGGTGCGCGGCCATCAGCCTGACCTTCACCGGTCTGCAAATCTATTTTCTCCGAGAGAATTTTGAATGTCGCAGGATCTTCTTTATTTAACAGATCAAGGTATTTTTCTCTGAGTCTTTGCTCGAGCCGTCTTGTATAGCTTCCACCTTGCGCCTGTTCCAAACTTATATCCTCATTGCGATTTTTTAAACTGTGACAGTTTATATTAACTCCAGAAATTTGAGTAACTGGATTTATAAAAATGTTTTTGCGTCACATAGCTTCGCCTCGTACTTGTGCAAACTGACTTTTTTAAAAATGAGCGAAAATAGCTTCAATTTTATCCATTCTTAAAATTAATAACATTTTATGCAATAATTCTAATTTATTAATTTTTACCTGCCATGATTGCATCTCACCCATTTTTACATCCTGAGGCAGAAAACGCATGTCATTGCAGTTTAAAGGCATTAATTTGTCTGGACTAGAATTCGGTAACGGCACACGCCCTTATTTTGATTACACATCCCCCGGAGCAGAACATTACAATTATTGGGCACACGACGTTGGTGCCAACGTGGTCCGTCTTCCCTTTAAGTGGGAACGTCTGCAAACCGAGGCAGGCGGCGCACTGAATCAACAATATTTGGGCTTTATAAAAAGCGCAGTGGCCAATGCCGAAGCGAATGGCATGACGATCATACTCGATATGCACAATTATTCCCGCTATAACGGCCAAAAGCTTTCCGACTCCGCCGCTTTGAGCGATGTCTGGACCAAGCTGGGCAAAGAATTTAGCGGCAATGATTCCGTTTGGCTTAATCTCATGAACGAGCCAAACAACATATCCGCGCAAAGCTGGGCACAAATATCGCAGGAAGTGGTCAATACGCTGCGCAGCCATGACATTGACAACAAGCTTCTCCTGTCCGGCACTGCATGGTCTGGAGGATTCTCCTGGCTGAATAGCGGAAATGCAAATGCCTTTGTAGGATTTGACGACCCTATGGATAATTTTGCGTTCGATATACACCAGTATCTGGACACGTATTCTTCAGGCACGCATGGGCGCGCCGCAGAAGGCATGGGCTCAACAAGCTTAGTTGCAGTCACCAAATGGGCAGAAGATAACGGCTATCAGCTTTTCTTGGGTGAAGTCGGAGCGGCAGATCCCAACGTTAAAGGCCAGGAACATGCCCTAACCGAACTGAACGATCTCTTTTCGTTCATGGAACAGCATAGCGACGCCTGGCTTGGATTTTCTCTATGGGGCGCAGGACCATGGTGGCCAGGCAGCTATCATTTCAACATCAACCCAAGCAACATAATTTCAGAAAATCCTATCGATCACCCGACTCTTACAAAGATTCTGGATTGGTTTGCTGCAGACACCCAGCAACCGCCGGATGTTGTAAATCCTGATCCCATCTATAGTGAACATATG
>JAPJRC010000025.1 GCA_030824805.1 Micavibrio sp. | reverse complement strand
GTTTTACGCAAGTATAATAACTTTTTACGTCCAAGCCCCCATTCCTTGTTGATAGCCGCGAAACAAATCGGCGGAAGGGCTTCACAAAGCCATCTGTCTGTTGCAATGTTCCCGAAGATTTCCAATTCGTTAGAGACAACAGCTTCAGGAGCTAAACCCGTGGCCCTTACCATTGCGATTGCCAAGGAAACCAAAGAATATGAAAAACGTGTGGCCGCCACGCCCGAGACGGTGAAAAAACTCATCGCACTTGGCGCCGTGATTGTCGTTGAAAAAGGCGCGGGCGAAGCATCGTCTTTCGCCGATGGCCTCTATCAAAATGCAGGCGCGACCATTGCGGGCTCCCGCGCCGAGGCCGTGTCGGGCGCCGATGTTGTGCTAAAAGTGCAGGTCGGCCTGGAAGATATTGAGGGCCTGAAACCCGGCGCCATTCTCGCCGGTCTTTACGCCCCCTATCAAAACGCCGACCTTCTCAAGGCTGCGGCAAACAAAAATGTAAACGCATTCTCCATGGAACTCGTGCCGCGTATCACCCGCGCGCAGGCTATGGACGTATTGTCCTCACAATCGAACCTTTCAGGTTACAAAGCCGTTCTCGACGCAGCCGAGCATTTCAACCGCGCTTTCCCGATGATGATGACGGCGGCCGGCACCATCGCCCCTGCCCGCGTCTTTGTTATGGGCGCAGGCGTTGCAGGTCTGCAGGCCATTGCCACGGCCAAACGCCTTGGTGCCGTCGTTTCGGCGACCGACGTACGCCCCGCCTCCAAAGAACAGGTGGAATCTCTGGGCGGCACGTTCGTCGCCGTACAGGATGAGGAATTCAAAGCCGCAGAAACGGCTGGCGGTTATGCCAAAGAGATGTCGGCGGAATACAAAGCGAAGCAGGCTGCGCTGGTGGAAGAGACCATCGCCAAGCAGGACATCGTTATCACCACAGCGCTGATTCCGGGCCGCCCAGCTCCGAAACTGATCACAGCGCAAATGGTTGAAAGCATGAAGCCCGGATCGGTTATTGTCGATCTCGCCGTCGAGAGCGGCGGCAACTGCGAACTTTCAGAAGCCGGAAAAGTCGTTGTGAAAAACAATGTCACCATCGTCGGTCATAAAAACGTGCCCAGCCGTCTCGCGACCGATGCTTCTTCGCTCTATGCCAGAAACCTTCTCAACCTTCTCGGTCTGATTATCGACAAGGAAAGCAAATCGCTGAACGTCAACTGGGAAGATGAAGTCATCAAAGGCATAGCCCTTACAAAGGATGGACTCATTGTGCATCCGAACTTCGCGCCCAAATCAGCCGAAGCCGCTGAATAATTTTACAAAGCCAAAGGATCCAACCATGTCCGATACGCCAGCATCCGCCGCCTCTCAGGATTTCCTGACACGAGCACAAAAAATCGCCGAAGAAGCAGCGACACTCGCCGCCGACGCTGGCCACATCGTCGCCGACACGGCAAACAGCCATGCAGATTATTTCTTTATGAGCGGTTTGTCCGTGTTCGTTCTTGCCTGTTTCGTTGGTTACTACGTCGTCTGGCGCGTCACGCCCGCGCTGCACTCCCCCTTGATGGGCATCACGAACGCCATTTCGTCTGTCATCATTGTGGGTGCCGTGATCGCATCCGGACCCGTGGATTTCAGCTTTTCCAAGCTGCTTGGTTTCTTCGCCGTTATCCTCGCCTCGATCAATATTTTCGGCGGCTTCATCGTAACGCGCCGCATGCTGTCGATGTTCAAAAAGAAACCAACAGCCGCACCAACCCCAGCCCCCGCCGTAAAGGACGCTGCCTAAGATGGATACTCTTTCCGATTTTGCTTACCTCGTTTCCGGTGTGCTGTTCATCTTCGCGCTCCGCGGCCTTTCACACCCTGAAAGCTCCCGCAACGGTTTGATGTGCGGTATGGTGGGTATGGCCATCGCCATTCTCACGACCATCATCAGCATTGAATCCCCTTGGCTGACGCTGCTCGGCCTCGCCATAGGCGGTGGTATCGGTTATGTGATCGCTGAAAAAATCAACATGACCGCCTTGCCGCAACTGGTGGCCGCGTTCCACTCGCTGGTCGGTCTTGCCGCCGTGTTCGTTGCGGCCTCCGCGTTCTACGCGCCGGAAACGTACGGCATCGGCTACGAAGGCGAAATCATGATCGGCTCGCTGATCGAAATGTCGCTGGGTGCGGCTATCGGTGCCATCACCTTTACAGGCTCTTGTATCGCGTTCGGCAAACTCCAAGGCATCATTCCGGGCAAGCCAATTCAATTTGCCAACCAGCATATTATAAATGCCGGCCTCGCAGGCTTCCTTGTGTTTCTCATCATCATGCTGTGCGCAACACAACTGCCGTTCTTCTTCTGGGCAATCGTGTTCCTCGCTTTCCTGCTCGGCATTCTGATCATTATCCCGATCGGCGGCGCGGATATGCCTGTGATCGTGTCCATGCTGAACTCCTATTCGGGGTGGGCTGCCGCCGGTATCGGCTTCACGTTGCAGAACGATCTGCTGATCATCACGGGCGCGCTCGTCGGTTCCTCGGGTGCAATCCTTTCCTACATCATGTGCAAAGGCATGAACCGCTCCTTCCTCTCTGTCGTGCTCGGTGGTTTCGGCGGTGAAGGCGCGAGCAGCGGCGGTGCGGATTATTCCGACAAGCAGGCCAAGATCGGCGCGCCGGAAGATGCAGCCTTCATCATGAAGAACGCCTCGAAGGTTATCATTGTGCCGGGTTACGGTATGGCCGTATCGCAGGCGCAGCACGTTCTGCGCGAGATGGCCGATGTTCTGAAACACGAGGGCATCGAAGTCAAATACGCCATTCACCCTGTCGCTGGCCGTATGCCCGGTCACATGAACGTGCTGCTGGCCGAAGCCAACGTGCCGTATGACGAAGTATTCGAACTCGAAGACATCAACCGTGATTTCGGTCAGGCCGATGTTGCCTTTGTCATTGGCGCAAACGACATCACCAACCCTGCTGCAAAAACGGATTCTTCATCCCCGATCTATGGCATGCCCGTTCTCGATGTTGAAAAGGCCAAAACAGTGTTCTTTATCAAGCGTTCGATGGCTTCCGGTTACGCTGGTATCGATAACCCGTTGTTCTACGCCGATAACACATACATGCTGCTCGGCGACGCCAAGAAGGTAACCGAACAAGTCGTAAAGTCTTTCGAATAAGTGCTACAATAAAAAGAAACGTCAGAGAGTACGATGCAGCCAACACTGGAAACCCGCTTTCTCGCCCCGGCGGGATGGATCACCCATTCTTTCACGAATGAAGAAACGGGACATAAAATCCATTACGGCCGGGTCTATCCGCAAGGAAAGCCGCCCGCTGCCGTTGTCGTATGTCTCGGCGGCCTTAGCGAGTTCTCTGAAAAATATTACGAAGTGGCCCATGACATGCTCGCCCGCGGCTATGCGTTCTGGATCATGGACTGGCAATATCAGGGGCGCTCCGGCCGTCTGGATAAATTTCCGCACCGCCGCCATTCCGATGGGTTCGAAGCTGACATTTCTGATCTTAAAAAATTCGTCGACGATTATATAGTGCCCGCCGCCGTGCATCCCGATGTGGGCCGCATCCCGCTCGTCATGCTCGGCCATTCGATGGGTGGCAATATAGGTTTACGTTTTCTTGCACAATATCCAAAACGCTTTGACGCCGCCGCGTTTACCGCGCCTTTTCTTGGCATTCATAATTTTTCCGCGGCTATGAAAATTTTTGTTGGCTCGCTGGCACCCTTCATTCCTCTGATCGGCCGGAATTATGTGCCCGGCGGAACAGACTGGCAGGCCGCATTCCGCAAGGGTGATGGCACTGACAAATTTTCGGCCGATGCGCTCCGCGATACGCTCCACAATATCTGGTCCACGACGGACGAAGCGCTACAAGTCGGAAGCCCCACTTTCGGATGGGTTTCAAAAGCTTTACGGTCCTGCGCGCTTTTGCGGCGCAAAGGCGTTCTCGAATCCATCACCATTCCGGTCCTTGTCGCCTTGGCAGGACGCGAAGAAATCGTGGAAAACAAAGATATACGGGCCGCGGCTGCGCGCCTGCCCAAAGGACAATTGCTGGAAATCGAAGGCGCGCGGCATGAGATCCTCATGGAAACCGACGAATACCGCAACTATTTCCTTAATGCCTTTGACAAAATGCTCGAAGTGCATAAGATTGCCACCATCGACAACGTCAAGCCGTTTTAAGGGATCAGATTATGCAAGGCTTCACCAAAAACAAAGACCGCCTCAGCGACCGTATCCTGTTCGCATTGGAACTGGCCCTGGAACAAGACGATCTGGAGCTGTCTGAGACATTGAACAACGCGCTGGAAATGGCCATGACCCGCAACACGGGCGGCGGGGAATTCGTTGAGCGCCGTGATTATCCCAAAGAAATTGAAACGGCTCTCGCACAGCTCCGCGCGCTCAAGCAGAAAGCCTAACCGCCAATCAATGCCTTCCACTCTTCTTCGGAAAGAACCTGAACGCCCAGCTCACGGGCGTTCTTTAGTTTTGATCCGGCGTCTTCACCAGCCACCAGATAATCTGTTTTCTTTGATACAGAGCCGGCGACTTTTGCGCCCAGCCGCTCTGCCCCGGCCTTTGCCTCTTGCCGTGTCATGGTGGTGAGCGTGCCTGTAAACACCACGGTCTTTCCTGCCACGGCGCTGTCGACGGCTCTGGGCCGTTCATAGGGCTGGATATTCAATTCCTTTTGCAGATCGTCGAGAACTTCCCTGTTGTGCTTTTCCGCAAAGAAAGCCAGCAGGTCATCGGCAACACTTGGACCGACATCCTCAATGTTCAGTAGATCGCCGCGCGCGTCCGTACCAATAATTTGGGCCTCTTCCATCGCTGCGCGCATCGCATCCAATGTTGTGTAAAAGCCCGCAAGTTTTTTGGCGGTCGCCTCGCCTATCTGGCGGATGCCGAGCGCATAGATAAAGCGATCAAACGAAATCGTGCGGCGCTGTTCGATGGATGCGAACAGATTTTTTTCAGAGAGATCTCCCCAGCCTTCGCGTGCGCGTATGGGCGTGAGCGATCCCTTGTTGTTTTTTTCCAGCCTGAAGATATCACCGGGTGTTTTGATCAGACCGTCTTCGTAGAATTCTTCAATAATTTTTGCGCCGAGGCCCTCGATGTCGAAAGCAAGACGGGAAACGAAATGCTTCAACCGTTCCACGGCCTGTGCTTTGCAGATAAGGCCGCCCGTGCAGCGACGAACGACTTCGCCCTCTTCCCGCACGGCCAGGGAACCGCACACGGGGCAATGATCGGGGAATATGAACTTGCGCGCACCGGATTTGCGTTTGTCTTCGACATAACCGAGCACTTGCGGAATGACGTCGCCTGCGCGTTGGATGATGACATGGTCACCAATACGTATATCCTTGCGTTCTATCTCGTCTTCGTTGTGCAGCGTTGCGTTGGAAACCACCACACCACCAACCGTCACAGGTTCCAGTCGCGCAACAGGGGTGAGCGATCCCGTGCGCCCAACCTGGATATCGATATCGTTCAGGATGGTAACGGCCTTCTCGGCAGGGAATTTGTGCGCCGTGGCCCAGCGCGGCGAACGTGAGACAAAGCCAAGGCGATCCTGCAATGCCAGATCATCCACTTTATAAACAACGCCATCAATGTCATACGGAAGATCGGGACGCATCACCATGACCTTGTTGTAATAGGCCATGATGTCATCGGCGTTGTTGCAAACCGTCGAAGGTTCAGCCTCGACAAATCCCCACGCCTTTAATTGCTTTCTTATACCTGACTGTGTTTTTGCGATCGGCGCGCTTACTTCACCCAGCGCATAACCGAAAAAATGCAGCGGGCGCTGCGCGGTGATGGAAGAATCCAGTTGCCGCACGCTGCCGGCTGCGGCATTGCGCGGGTTTGCGAATATCTGCCTGCCCGCCTCCTCCTGACGTTTGTTCAGGGCGATGAATTCATCGCGGCGCATATATATTTCACCGCGTACTTCCAGAATATCGGGAACGCCCTTTGGCAATGTTTTCGGGATATCGCCAATGTGCTGAACGTTGGCGGTGATATCTTCACCCTCCGCGCCATCCCCGCGCGTGGCTGCCAAAACCAGATGGCCCTTTTCATACCGAAGCGAGCAGGAAAGCCCGTCTATCTTCGGTTCCGCTTCGAACACGATATCTTGTGAAATATTCAGGAAGCGCTGCACTTTCTGGATAAAATCGCCGAGATCTTCTTCGTTGAAAATGTTCGACAAAGAAAGCATCGGCACAGAGTGCCGGACTTTTTTAAAACCTTTGGCTGGCGCCGCACCGACTTTTTTATTGGGGCTATCCACCGTTATGAATTCAGGATATTCCGCCTCTATCTTATCCAGCTCCTGCCGCAGCTTATCGTATTCGGCGTCAGATATGGTTGGCGCATCTTTCTGGTGATAAGCAATATCGTGCTTCTGGATCTCTTTTACGAGTTTCTTATGGCGTGCTTTGGCATCTTCCAAAGACATATCGAACAATGCATTCATGGTTTACGCTGCGCTCTTTTCAAGAAGCTTCGCGGCCTGCGCACGCGCCTCTTTCGTTATTTCCGCACCAGACAACATACGCGCGATTTCCTCGGTACGATCATTGGAATTCGACAGCGGCAGTATTTTCGTCGTAGGATTTGTCTTGCCCGTTTTCATCACGATAGCATGATGTGCAGAACGCGCGGCCACCTGCGGAGAATGCGTAACGACCAGAATTTGCCGCTGTTTTGAAAGGCGCGCCAGACGTTCGCCCACGGCATCCGCCGTGGCGCCGCCGATACCGCTATCCACCTCATCGAAGACCAATGTTTGTGCCGTGCCTGTTTCAGCGAGAACAACTTTGAGTGCCAGCATAAAGCGTGCCATTTCACCGCCGGAGGCGATCTTGTTCAAAGGCCCCGCGGCCGCACCCGGATTGGTCGCAACGAGGAACTGCACACGGTCCATCCCTTCTGCGCCCCATTCATTCTCATCCATTTTTTCGATTTGGGTTTCAAAGCGGGCCTTGTCAAGTTTCAGCGGCGCGAGTTCCTTTGCAACAAGCTTGTCGAGTTGCTTACCCGCCGCGTTGCGCTTTGATGACAAAGCACCAGCTTTGTCGATGTAATCCTTCTTCGCCTTTGCCACCGACTTTTCTAGGGCGGCAAGTGTATCGCCCTCGCCCGCGATGCCTTTCAGCATCGTTGAAATTTCTTCGCGCTTTGCCGGAAGTTCATCGATGGCGCAGGCATGCTTGCGCGCCTGTGCCTTCAGGGCAAAAAGCCGGTCGTCGATTTCGGTGAGGGAATATTCGCTTTCTTCCAGAGACGATAAAAGCGCGTCGACACCTGTCGACACTTCCTGCAATTCGGCCATGGCACGATCAAGCGCCTTGGCTGTTTCACTGCCGCCCTCACCGCCCTTCTCAAGCGATTTCCAGACGGTGTTCAAATGCGCGGTAGCCTGTTCCGCCGCACGCTGCGCCGTGGCATAGCTTTCGATATATTGCTCACGCTTCATCAGGCGGGAACGCAGGCCGCTTAGTTTTTCTTCTTCGCCAACCTGCGGCGCAAGGTCATCCAGTTGATCCAGTGCCGCGCGCAAATAGCTTTCTTCGGCGCGGGCGCGTTCCATATCCGCTTTGCGTTGTTCCAGCGTATCACGCGCCTCTTTCCATGCATTCCATGTGGAACGCAATGCCGCGATATCTTTTTCCGCGCCTGCATATTCATCCAGCAGGCCGCGATGCACACGCGGGTTGAGCAATGTCTGCGTGTCGAACTGGCCATGGATTTCAACGAGCATCTCGCCGAGTTGTTTGAGCAGCGAGACGCTCACCGGATGATCATTGATAAAGGCGCGCGATTTTCCGTCCTGCGCGACACTGCGGCGCAGAATGATCTGGCCGTCCGCGTCGATCCCCTGATCTTTCAGAAATGCGAACGCCGGATGCGATGCGGGAACGTCGAATTCCGCGCTGACATTCGCGGTTTCCTCACCCTTGCGCACAAGCCCACTTTCCGAGCGCGCGCCGAGCGCAAGCCCCAATGAATCAAGCAGAATAGACTTGCCCGCGCCGGTTTCACCGGTGAGCGCGTAAAGTCCCTTATCGAACTGGATGGAAAGATGGTCGATCAACACCACATTCTTGATTGTCAGGCCGGCGAGCATAGCGTCACCTCCCCGTTCATCAATCTGCGCGGAAGAGCGAGTCTATCGCCTTGTCCGTGAAGGAACGGCCTTCGAAGACTTCCTTGCGGCGTGACGGCTCGATGATTTTGTATGTGTCTTCATACCATCTGGAACCCGGATAGTTGTGTCCGAGCACGGCGGCTACGCGCTCAGCCTCTGTGTGCAGACCGAGCGAGAGATAGCATTCGACAAGACGGTGCAAAGCTTCCGGAACGTGGGTCGTTGTCTGATAATCTTTCACAACGATGCGGAAACGGTTGATGGCGGCGTTGGTTTCACCGCGGTTCAAATAATAGCGACCGATTTCCATCTGCTTTCCGGCAAGGTGGTCCTGCGTCAGATCCATTTTGAGTTTGGCATCACGTGAGTATTTGGAATCGGGGAAACGCTGCACCAGCGTGTTGAACGCTTCGAGCGCCTGCTGCGTGATCGCCTGATCGCGCGCCACATCGGAAATTTGCTCGTAATACGACAGCGCCTTCAGGTAGTAAGCGTAGTCGATATCTTCGGAGCCCGGGTGCAGTTCGATAAAACGATCCAGCGCCAGAATAGCATCGTCATAATTGTCGCCTTCATATGCGGAATATGCTGCCATCAATTGCGCTTTTGTCGCCCATTGGGAATATGGGTGCTGGCGTTCCACTTCTTCGAACAGGCGCGTTGCTTCTTCGTAGTTTTCGTTCTTTAACGCCGTCTGTGCACCGTTGTACAATTCTTCGGCGGGCTTTTCGACCTGCGCCTTGTCTTTCGCATCCTTGTCGGACGAACACGCAGGAAGAACCAGCAGGAAAGCGGCACAGAATACGGGGATCAGGGTCTTTTTCAGCATGCTCTATTCATAGCCCGAGGCCAGCGCCGTGAAAAGGGGAAACGGGCGGTTTTCCGCAAGCTTAGTGGACGGAAACCGGCGAAGTCGCGCCCATCGGCGTGTAGATGGCCGCTTCGGTTTCGGCGATATCGACATACATATCGACGGGCGCCCAGCTGGACGGATCGGCGAACACAGCGTGCAGGATGGCGTTGTTCAGGGCATGACCGGCCTTGAAACCTTCGTACGCACCGAGGATCGGACCACCGGCAAGGTAAAGATCGCCGACGGCATCGAGAATTTTGTGGCGGATAAACTCATCCGAGCAACGCAAGCCTTCAGGGTTCATAACACCCTGGTCATCGAGAATGATGGCATTTTCCAGAGAACCACCAAGACCAAGACCGGCGGCGCGGAGCATCTCCGCCTCTTTCAGGAAGCCGAAGGTTCGGCAGTCAGCCACATCGTGGCGGAAGTTACCGTTGACCAATTTCAGCGTGTAATCCTGCGATCCGATATCGGCGTGCGCGAATTCGATGCGGCCTGCAAAAACGGGCACATTCGAAGGAGAAAGGCGGACCATCTTGTCGCCGTCACGGACGATGACTTCTTTGAGAATCTTGATCGCGCGGCGCGGCGCGGATTGCGCCAGCAGGCCGACGGAATCGATCGCTTCGATAAAAGGCTTGCTCGATCCGTCCATCACCGGCACTTCGGCGGCGTCGAGTTCGACGAGGACGTTGTCTATGCCGCAACCACGCAGGGCGGCCATCAAATGTTCGATTGTGCCGACACGCGCGCCATGCTCATTGGCGATCAGCGTGCAAAGGCGGGTGTCCACAACACGGTCATGCTTGGCGGGGATGATATTCTTCCCCTCTTCCATGTCGATGCGTTTGAAAACGATGCCGTGATCGGCGGCGGCAGGACGCAGGCGCAGAGAGACGGTCTTGCCGGAGTGAAGACCGATACCGCTTAATTCAACTGTGTTTTTCAGCGTGTGCTGCATAGCACTCAATATAGAAGCGGTGTTAACCACCCTCAAATCACTCATTGTTTCGGTCTGTAACATATCGATTTTTCGGCGGAGAACCGCCAGTTCCGCATGCAAAACGGCCATGATCCTCTGCACCGCAATTTCCGCCTCGGCCTCAACATAGGCGATAGGCCGACTCACATCACAGCCGGACCGCATCAATGTAACAGCCATATTCATGTGGCGAAGGCTTAGCGAATGGAATTTCAAAGCGGCCCGCATATCCCGATTCCTGTCACCGCCCTTCCACGCGTTGGATGAGGATTTGGCCTTTCCGGCATCGGTTTTCGGCCCGGTGGACCACTTCCACGGTTTAGTGGATTGGATTAATTGTGCTTTTTCCGCGCGTTTGCTAGCGCTCCAGCGTTCGCGCCGGGCCCGCACCATTTCCCGTAATCTTGAATCGCTCAGTTCGTTTGCGAAATTTTGCGCGTGCGCGAGCCTATCCTGACCAACATTACATTCTTCGATACGGGGCCGGGCTTGGTCAACGCTTGAAATCATTTTACCATTATAAGAATTTATTCCTATAAATCCATAAAAAAAGGGGAAGCCGTGGAGTGGCTTCCCTCAAGTGATATTTTTTCTGGAGGACACTCAGAAAAAACAAGCTGTGTGGATAAGAGGGGAAGTTATCCCCTCCTCCGAAAACTTAGTTGGCCTGGCGGCGCAGGAAGGCCGGAATGTCCAGCTCTTCTTCGCTCGTTGCGCGGCTTGCGGCCGGAGCATCGATGTTCAACTGGCCTTGCGCAGGGTTTTCCATGGCGCGCGGTGTTGCACGCAGAGACGAATGGAAACCGCCCGTGCCTGTGGCTGCCTGCTGAACGCCGCCGCCATAGTTGGTGGCATCATCCGTTACAGGCGCTTCTTCGACATGACGGGCCTGTTGGGCCGCATGGCGAACACCGCTCGTGATACGCTCGAACAGCGAAGGCGTCTTTTTAACGGAGGTGGCCTGCTGGCTGCTGGCCCCCGGTACCGGCGGACGCAGATTGTAGCCTTGCGCCTGATGCTGGGCGGCAAAACCACCCATGCCATAGGATGGCATCTGTTCCTGCGGTTCCGGCACGATCGGCTTTGGCGGGATAAAGTGGCCATCGTGCAACGTGCCACGCAGACCTGCGGCTTGCGCCGTTTGCGGGGCTACATATTGTTGCTGGATCGGTGCTGGCTGCGGAAGAACCTGCTGTTGTGCGTAGACCTGCACGGCGGGTTGTTCCACTGGCGCCTGCACAGGCGTTGCCGCTGCAAATTCCTGCTGTTCAAACATGTCGCGTTCCGGCTCATCAAACGCAACGCGTTGTGCCGGAGCCGGAATGGCCGGGGCGGAAATGCCCAGGCGGTTCGGGATAGCGCCGGAACGCTGTTGCGCCGTTGCTGTCTGGATCGCGTTTGCCTGAGGACGCGCGCGTTCAAAAACGGGCTTGCTCTCAGGCTGCTGCTTTCCCACCGCGGTGACTTTCACGCCGCCGCTGCTGGTTACAGGCTTTTCCATTTTGTCGGCATCGATACCCGTGGCGACAACGGATACGCGCATACGGCCGTCCATGCGGTCATCGAAGGTGGAACCGAAGATGATGTTGGCGTTCGGATCGACTTCGTCGCGGATGCGGTTACAGGCTTCATCGACTTCGAACAGCGTCATGTCGGCGCCGCCCGTTACGTTGATGATAACGCCGCGGGCGCCCTTCATAGAGATGTCGTCGAGCAGCGGGTTGTTGATCGCGGCTTCGGCGGCTTCCAGAGCGCGGCGTTCGCCTTCGGCTTCGCCCGTACCCATCATCGCCTTGCCCATTTCCAGCATCGCGGAGCGGATGTCGGAGAAGTCGAGGTTGATGAGACCTTCTTTCGTGATCAGGTCGGTGACGCCGCGCACGCCGGATTGTAGAACAGAATCCGCCATGCGGAACGCATCGGCAAACGTCGTGCGCTCGTTGGCAACACGGAACAAATTCTGGTTCGGGATAACGATCAGCGTGTCGACATATTCCTGCATCTGCGCGATACCGGCTTCGGCCTGGCGCATACGGTGCGTGCCTTCGAAGTGGAAAGGCTTCGTTACAACACCAACGGTGAGGATGCCCGCATCACGGCAGGCGCGCGCGATAACCGGCGCTGCGCCCGTGCCTGTGCCGCCGCCCATACCGGCGGTGATGAACACCATGTTGGAACCTTGCAGATATTCCATCAGCTCTTCGATGGATTCTTCCGCCGCTTTCTCGCCCATCTCAGGCTTCGCACCGGCGCCGAGGCCGCCTGTTACATGCGTGCCAAGCTGGATACGGTTTTCGCAAAGGCTGCCTTCCAGCGCCTGCGCGTCCGTATTTGCTACGATGAACTCTACCCCTTCCAGTCCGGAAGAGATCATGTTGTTGACCGCGTTACCGCCCGCGCCGCCAACACCGAATACGTGAATCTTGGGAGACAATCTTTGTACCTCTGGTGCTTGAATCTTTAAAAAATTGATCGTCATGTGAAACCTCTGTTCTGTAAGGCCTGTTTTGCGAGTCTATGGTTGTTCGTGCCGGAACGGAATCGTGAAAATTCGTAAGCGCGGCAAAAACGGCGGGTATTCAGCGGTAAAAAGCGGCAGCGTCCCCAAGATGGTGCGCGAAAAAACCGAGCTAAGAGACTCAATTGATTCACACATCAGGATTGTTTCATATGACTCCCGAACCGCCAAGAGAATGGAAGCATTTACCTGTGGATAAGTTGGGGAGAAAATGCGGATTTTTCAAGGATTTCAGCAAGAAAAAACGCGCATAAACTTTGCGCGTTTGTGGATTGTTCAATGTTTGAAAAGCGTTACCAGTTTTCTTTCCACCAATACTTTACACGCTCCCACACCGAACCCGGCTCGACGGTCGCCATGATCTCGGCGGGCATTTCATCGTGGCGTTCGGTGATGTAGGTGAGCAAACCGGCGGCGGTGGCGAACGCGGGGCCGGAAACCGCATCGGGCAACGAGGAAAGACGGATCGGACGGCCAAGGCGGATTTGTTTGTCGAGAATCGTCTGTGCCAGTTCGCGGATGCCGGGCATTTGCGAGCCCCCGCCCGTGAGCACGACGCGGCGGCCTACCGTGTGCGAAAGGCCGGAATCGCGGATGCGCCCGCGAATGATCTCGAGAATCTCTTCAAGGCGCGGCTGGATGATTCCTATCAGAAGCGAGCGCGGTACATGATTTGGCGTATGGCGGTCGGCATCGCCCAGTTGCGGCACTTCGATCAGTTCGGTTTCGTCGCCCGCCGTGACCATGGCGGAACCATACAACGTTTTCAAACGCTCGGCGTCTGACACCGCGCAGGTCAGACCCTTGGCGATATCGTTCGTCACATGCGCGCCGCCGGCGGGAATCGCATCGGCGTAAATCATGTGCCCGCCCTGGAAGATGGCGAACGACGTAACCCCCGCCCCCATGTCGATGACCGTGCAGCCCAGATCCATTTCATCCTCGACCAGACAGGCGAGTCCTGCCGCGTAAGCGGAAGATCCCAGCGCCACGATGTCGAGGTGGCTACGCTCTATGCAACTCGCGATATTCTGGAGCGGGCCGAGATCGGCGGTAACCATATGGATGCCGACATCGAGTTGCTGCCCCACCATTCCACGCGGATCGCGGATGCCCTCTTGCCCGTCGATGCGGTAGCCAATCGGTATCGTGTGGATGAGTTCGTAATCGGCGGATAGCACCTGATCCTGCGCCTTGGCCAGAGCTCTACGGACATCGTTGCCCGTGATCGCGTGGCCCGCGACCTGAATGCTTGCCGACAATATATGTGAGTGCGCGTACACGCCCGGCACGTTGATGATGACCTCACGCAGCGGATAGCCCTTCATCGCTTCGGCAGCCATGTTCTCGGCGGCGTGCACGGTCTGGCGGATGGCGTTTTCGGCGAGATCAAGATCGACCACCGCGCCGCCCTTGATGCCTTTTGCAGCCTGATATCCGACGCCCAGAACCTCGATGGCGCCTTCATCGTCGATGATGCGGCCGATAAAACAGGCGATCTTGTGGCTGCCGATATCCAGCGCCGCGAGGATAGAGCCTTTGGGTTTTACCTTGTGTTTCATTAGATCGGCTTGCCGGAGGCTGGGGTGATGCGGGAACCGGTTTTGCCATCAAAATCCTGAGCGGCGCCGGGCTTGGTTCTTACAGTTATACGGCCCTCTTCCCGCACGTCAATCGACAAAACATCTTTGTCTAATAAAGACTCTTCCTCATGATTGATGGCAAGCTTGCGGAGCGCGAGGCCCAGTTCCGACTCCGGCAGCTTTACATCCGCACCGGATTTCAGCTTCAAATCCCAGCGGCGGCCAGAGATGAGTGTTGCCGCCTCGACACGTTCTTCTATCACCGGTTCGGCATCCAGCATCTGCAAAAGCTCTGCGGCTTTTCTCGGCGCATCGTCACCCACCACGATCATCAGATTTTTCCAAGGGGCCAGATTGTGATCGGTCAAAACCACGCCATACGCGTCAATCAGCGAAAGCCTTTTATTACGCTGCCACAAGGCCATAGGTTTACGTTCTTCAAGTCGTATATAAATCGTGTCGGGAAGCCTGCGCTCGACATGCGCCGTCTTTACCCACGAAATACGTTCGATCATTTTTTTGGCTTCGGCGGGCTGGAAAGAGAAAATCGGATCCCCCTTTTCCATGGCGATCATCGCCTTTAGCGTATCGACATCGGTGTGATGACGCCCTTCGACGATAATGTTTTTTACAGCGAAACCCCAACCGGCGGTGGTTTCATCGATTGCCGTGTCGATGCGGTGCTCTGTGCGGTCCATCGCGCCCGACATGACAAACCACGAGCCGATCCAGAACGCGCCGGCAACCAGCGCGATCCCTATCCCGAACTTCTTGACGAAGAGGATTACGCGCTCTGAGCCAGAAGAGCGTCGTTTGAGGATTGTTGAGCGTCTTGTGCCTGACATTGCGCGGTTTCAACCAGATGGGAACATAGTTGGACGTAAGACATGCCGTTGTGTTCCGGTTGGATGACAGCGATGGAACCGGGAGACAGGCCGGGCATGGTGTTAATTTCGAGCAAGTGTACCCCATCCGCTCCGGCTTTGGAATCATCATATCGCAAATCCGCACGGGCAATTCCGCGGCATCCCAGCACATTGTAAACCTTAGCGGCATACTCCATGGCCGTTTTGGCCACGATCTCCGGCACAACGGCGGGTGTTACGAGCTCCGTGCTTTGATCCTGGTATTTTGCCTCGTAATCAAAGAAACGGTGGCCGTGCACGATGATTTCCGTTACGCCGAGCGCCTTGCCATCGAGCACAGCGACATGGATTTCACGGCCGGGCACGTATTTTTCCACCAACGCCTGTTCGCCAAAGGTCCAGCTGGCCTCGTCGATCGGTTGCTGGTTTTCGCCTTCCAAAATGATGCGCACACCCACGGAAGAGCCTTCGTTGATTGGTTTAACAACATAAGGACGCGGCATAACATTCTCTGCCAGAATATCTTTTTTCGATGCGACCTGCCCTACCGAGCAACGTACGCCAACCGATTCCGCCAAGCGTTTCGTCAAAACCTTATCCATACCGACGGCGGACGCCACAACGCCGGAATGGGTGTATGGAATGGCCAGCATTTCGAGCAGCGCCTGAATGGTGCCGTCTTCGCCACCGCGGCCGTACAAATTGTTGAACACCGCGTCTGGTTTTGCGGCGTTCAATTCCTTGATCAGTTTTTGAACATCGCGCGTTACATCTATGGTTTTAACCGAATATCCGGATTCTTTGAGCGCAGCTTCGACATGCTTGCCCTTCATCAGGGAGACTTCCCGCTCCGACGACCAACCGCCAACCAAAAGGGCCACTGTTTTTTTCATGCCAATACTCCAACGCGTTTGATTTCCCAGCGTAAGTTGATTCCAAATTTCTCGCGAACCCTTTTGATAAGTTCTTCGCCGAGATTTTCCAGGTCAGCGGATGTCGCCCCGCCTTCGTTAATCATGAAATTGCAGTGTTTCTCGCTCATCACCGCGCCGCCGATTTTCAAGCCGCGCCCGCCCACTGCATCAACAAGTTGCCAGACTTTCGTACCATCAGGCAGCCCGGCTTTCGCGATATCCTCCGCCGAAGGGTTGGCGAAAGTGGAGCCGCCGGTTTTTTCGCGGATAGGCTGGCTCGCCTCACGCTTCATCTTTATCTCAGCCATGCGTGCCAAGACATTCTCAGAATTGTCTTTTTGCCCTTTGAATATAGCGGAAACAAAAATGTAATCGTCCGGCACTTCGGTGTGGCGATAGGTCATGCCCATTTGATCGGGTGTCAGCGTGTGCAGATTGCCTGAGCGATCCAATGCCTCGCAGGAAACCAGCACATCTTTCGTTTCTGTGCCGTAACAACCGGCATTCATGCGCAGCGCGCCGCCGATGGTGCCGGGAATGCCGGAGAAAAACTCCAGACCCGCTATGCCGTTTTCCGCCGCAACCTGCGCGACGTTGGCATCCAGCGCAAGCGCGCCAGTTTTGACGGTTTCACCATCGGCCTCTATGCCACCGAATTCGCGGCCCAGACGGATGGTTACGCCCGTGAGGCCTCCATCACGGATGATGGTGTTGGAAAGCGCGCCGAAAACCTGCACCGGAATTTCCGGAGGGCAGTTTTTCAGGAAATCCTGAAGATCGTCCATATCGGCGGGCTTGAAAAGCACCCCGGCCTTGCCGCCGCATTTGAACCAGCCGACCTCGCCCAAAGGCGCATTTTCCGTGTAGCGTCCGCGCACCTGCGGCAAAACAGCGTTGTTGAGTTTCAGGACAGGCTGGTTCATCAGGCTTTCCGGCGAAAGGTGTTGCGCATATTGTCTCCCAGATTTTTGGGCAATTGCGTCAGGGGTAATTTGGGATCGTTCGGCACCTTGTCCACGATATAGACGGGATTGTTGCCCGAAATCTGGATAAGAGTCTGGGACACCGGCTGCATGGTGGCGGCTGGAGCTTGCGCGGTTTTCTCATGCACCAAGGGGCTGTCCATTCCGGCCGCGCGGATTTTCTGTACCGCTTTCACCAGGCCGTAAGGATTTTTGATGTAGGGAATGTAGACATCCTCGATAAAACGGCAATCCAGATGCAAACGGCCATAGCCAAAAAACTGCCCGAACCAGCCTTGATCGACATGCGCGCCCAGTATATCCGCAATCTCCGTAGCGTTGACCTCCACGTGGATCAATCCGGTTTTGTAGATCAGACGCCGCGTCGTCACCACGATATGGGTGGAGAAAAACTTGACGAGTTGAGACAAAAGGATCAGCCCGCCCCCCGCCGTGCAGAGCCATCCGAGAATGCCCGGATTGAAGCCGATATGCAGCAGGGAATTGTTGTATTCATATTCGGGGATGTAAGCGCCGAAATACGTCCAGAGAAGAATATCGAACCCCCAGCCCAGACCGGCCAAAAACGCAAGCCACATAAAGCCGGAAAAAAGATAGATGGCGTGCAAACGGCTCCGACAGACTGGATGCTCGTGGGGTTGAAGGGTATTTTTTAAAAACCGCATAGGTCTATGCCCTTTGCTTTTGCGCGGCGGCGGCAAGCACTTCCAGTTGCGCGGGAAGGTCATAGGCCCATTTTGTAATGTCCCCGGCCCCCAGACAGATCACGAAATCGCCGCTCTGTGCCTGTTCGGAAACTATCGCCGCCAGTTGTTCGCGCGAAGGCAGCGCGCGCACGTTTTTGTGGCCGCAGGCGATAAGTCCCGCCGCCAGCGCGTCCTTGTCCGCGCCTTCGATAGGTTGCTCGCCCGCCGCATAGACATCGGCGACAATCACACTGTCCGCATCGTTGAAGCATTTGCAAAAATCATCGAACAGGGATTTCAGGCGCGTGTAACGGTGCGGTTGGACAACCGCGATAACCTTGGCACCGGAATCCGATACCGCCTGACGCGCGGCTTTTAGCACCGCCTGAATTTCCACCGGGTGGTGGCCATAGTCATCGATCACGGTGATACCGTTGGCTTCGCCGGTTTTGGTGAAACGTCTTTTTACGCCCGAGAAATTCGAAAGCGCGTTTTTCATGCTGGCAGGCGCAATGCCCATGCGGCGCGCTATAGAAAGGGCTGCCAGGGAATTCTGCACGTTGTGCTGCCCAAGCATGGGCAGGAAAACATCTTTCAACACAAGCTCTTCGCCACTGACATTGGCGGCGAACTTTACATCGAAAATCGAACCGTTGCTCCGCGTCCGGATATTGGTTGCCTGCACATCGGCCTGCGCGTTGAAGCCATATGTAACAACGATGCGATCGGAAAGTTCGGGGATCATCGCCTGCACGGCCGGATGGTCGGTGCACAGCACGGCGAAACCATAGAACGGAATATTTTCGATGAACTGGCGGAAGGCGGCCTTGATGGAATCGTAATCGCCGTAATGATCGAGATGTTCGGGGTCGATGTTGGTAACAACCGCGACAGTCGCTGGCAGTTTTGTGAATGTGCCATCGGACTCGTCCGCCTCGACCACCATCCATTCGGAAGCGCCCATGCGCGTGTTGGTGCCGTATTTGTGAACGATGCCGCCGTTGATGACGGTGGGATCGAACGCCCCTTCTTCCAGCATCGCGCCAACCATAGAAGTTGTCGTCGTTTTGCCATGGGTGCCCGCAATGGCCACCGCCATTTTCAGGCGCATCAGTTCGGCCAGCATTTCGGCACGGCGCACGACGGGCAGTTTCGCGGCGCGGGCCGCAACCAGTTCGGGATTGTCGGTTTTGATGGCTGAAGAGACAACGACGATGGCCGCGTCTTTGACGTTCTCGGCTTTGTGGCCGATGAAAATATTCATCCCCGCCTTGCGCAGGCGTTCGGTGTTATAGCCGTCCGCTATGTCAGAACCCTGCACCGAATAACCGAGTGCATGAAGGACCTCGGCGATCCCGCTCATCCCGATCCCGCCAATGCCTATGAAGTGAAGCGTTCCAACGCTTTGAGGTACTATCCGCATAGGATCAAGTCCTAACGGATAAGTAGAGAAATGACAACACAAACTATTATGAAATTAAAGTTTTAATCCAAAGGTTTATAGTCAAGCCGGCCACTAGAAGCAGGATAAACCTCATGCTGTATAACTTTTTTAGTTTTGGCTTTCTGGGAGCATATTTTAACGAATTTTCCAGATTGGTATTCATAGAGCTCGCGAACAGGTATTGTCCGCGTGTATTTTTTGTCTTCCGACACGGTTGGACTGGATGCACCTTTTACAAAGTAATTTTTTTCATCCAATTCGATAAGAAACGATTTATCAGAGCGATCACATGCTCCGGTGAAATCCCTTAATGCCTTTGCAAGTCCTGTCTGTGGCGTATTTTCTTCGGCATCATCTTCAAAGCCAACAGGTTTTCCGTTTTGAAGAAGATAAAACATGGAGGCACCGCAACCACAGCCGGCGCCGCTAGAATAGGAATAATTTATAATCTGTTCTTTTATGTCATCCCCATCCAAGTCGGTTTTGTATAATCCTTCAGCATGACCTTCATAAATCCGTCCACGTCTAGGATTTTTATAGTTTGGCCAATCTTGTCCAGATTCAGCAATTAAATTTGCATTGATTGAAAATTGATTATCGCCAAATTTTTTGCAGATATCGTTATTTTTCGGGATTGGCTTTTCCCACCCTTGCAGCTCGTTTGTGAATCTACACAAAACCATCATTTTTTTATCAAACATTATGCGTAGATCGTCGCCATTCTGGCTGAATAAGAACTGGTCTTTATATATTAATGGCTCCTCAGATGATCCAAAACCATAGCCGTTGACTGTTGCATTTTCAGTCTCGAGATATTTTTGTTCATTGTCAGGGCCAATTTCTGAAATCATCGGCGATAAACATGAACCCGCATAAGTAATATTGAATTTTCTTTCTAACTTTGTTGATGCATCAAAATAACTAAAGCATTTTTCTTCCTGAATGCCGGACGAAGAGGCAATTTTACAGGGTGATGTTTCTGCTTTCTTAAATTCTTCCGGATGATCGATATACGCATGGCATATACGGTCTGCCGTCTCTTTCAAAGTCTCGGCAAAAGCTGCATTCGACAGCAAAGACAAACACAGAAACAAACCAAGTTTTATTTTCATCTTCTACCCCTGCGGGTGGTTGTCCCAACCGGAAGCTATGGCCATTACGATGTTCCCGAGCTTGCGGGCCGCGTCGGGTTTGCCGCAGGAACGGGCGTTTTCCGCCGCCCGAAACAGGGTTTCAGGGTTCTGCAGGAAAGTTTCCAGACGGGCCAAGAGCGCCTCTGGCGTAAAGCCGTTTTGCGTCATCACCCACGCGCCGCCTGCATCGGCCACCGCATCGGCGTTGCGCTTTTGCTGCTGGTCCGCGTGGTGCGGGTATGGAACGAAGATAGCGGGACGGCCAGCCGTGGTGACTTCGGAAACCGTGCCTGCGCCGGAACGCGCGATAACCAGATGGCAGCGTTCGAATTGCAGGGCCATATCTTTGAAGAACGGACGAAGGTCGGCCTTGATCCCTGCCTCCTGATAAATCCTGCGCACCATCTCGAGGTCTTCCTCGCGGCATTGCTGCACGATATCGAGGCGTGATCTGTGATGTTCGGGCAGACGCGCCAATGCTTTGGGCAATATTTCACTGAACACCGCCGCGCCTTGCGAGCCGCCGGTGATAAAAATACGCAGCGCGCCATCCTGTTCGATGGTCGGGAACGGTTTGTTGTAGAGGCCAGAGATGTCGGGACGCACAGGATTGCCCGTTACGATAGCGCGGGCTTCGTCCCTGTTCTCCAACCCCTCGACATGCGCCCATGCGACGGCAATACGTTCTGCCTTTGGCGCCAGAAACACATTGGCACGGCCAAGAATGGCGTTCTGTTCGTGAATGACGGTCGGGATCTTCATGATCTGCGCCGCAGCGACAGCAGGCACGGAAGGATAGCCGCCAAAACCGACAACAACGGCCGGCTTCAAATCGGAAAGAAGTTTGCGTGCCTGAAGAAAACCCATACCGAGCGAGAAAACAGCGCGTGCCTTGCGCACGATGCCCGATCCTATCGTGCCGGATTTTAAAACATAAAGCGGAATACCGCCTGCAAAAGGTTCGTACTTTTTACCGCGCGAGTCCGTGGCAAGAGCCACGCGATAACCGCGGGAGATGAGATCCTGCGCCAAAGCTTCGGCGGGGAACATGTGCCCGCCAGTGCCGCCAGCAGAGAGAAGGATGAGCTTCGGTGCACCTTTGATGTTATCGACCTGTGTCATTTCTGTACGCCTCCGATAGGACGGATCGACAGGCCGCCACGCGCGATGCCCGACCGCCCCTGACGGCGCGTGAGCGCCAGCAGAATGCCCATGGCAATGCCGGAAGACAGCAAGGAGGAACCGCCGTAAGAAATAAACGGCAGCGTCATGCCCTTGGTCGGCAAAAGGTGAATTGATGAACCCATATTGATCAACGCCTGTAACCCAAAGAGCGTGAGGATACCGCCCGACGCCAGAATGATAAAGATATTGTCCGTATCCATAATACGGTTATACCCACGAATAATCACATAGGCATACAGCCCGACAAGGATAACGGTGAAGATCATGCCGAGTTCCTCGCCCGCCACAGCAAAGATAAAGTCGGCGTGCGCGTCGGGAATATGCATTTTGACAGTGCCCTGCCCCGCGCCCGTGCCCATCAAGCCGCCATGGCGGAACGCACTCAAAGAACGGTCGATCTGATACGTGTCGCCGGATTCCGGATTGATGAAACGGTCAAAGCGCGATTGCACGTGATCGAATGTGAAATAGGCCGCAACCGCCGCGCCAACCGCGAGGATCATTAACAGCACGATCCAGCGGAAAGGAAGGCCGGCCAGAAAGATGATCGCAAAGAAGCTGGCCGTGACGATAAACGTCATCCCCATGTCAGGCTGCAGAACAAGGAGCAGCACCGTGAAACCATACAGGGCGGATGCAAAGACGATGCCCGGGAATTCGGGTTTTTCTTTCTGGCGCGCGATGAGCCATGCGGCCACAACGATGAAAGCAGGTTTTGCTAGTTCCGACGGCTGGATCGAGAAAGGACCGAGGCCGATCCAGCGTTGCGCGCCTTTTACTTCCGCGCCGATGATGGGCACAAGCATCATGAGGACAAGCGCCAGCCCCATTAGCAAGACAGATGCGCGCCAGACCTGTTGTATGCTCGCCATTGAAAGCCCGATCAGCAGCATGACGCTCGGCACCAGAAACACCATGTGGCGAATGATAAAGTGGTTGGGCGATATGTTGATACGCTCTGCGACCGCCGGGCTTGCCGCAGTCACCAGCACAACACCGAAAAGGCATATGGTGAGAAGAAGCGCGAGCGTAACGCGGTCCACCGTCCACCACCATTGGCCAAGAAACGATTTATCGGTGCGTGAGAAAAAATTCATACTGGCGTTTCCTCGGAGAGCGCGTTCACAAGATCACCAAAAACCTGTCCGCGGTGTTCGAAATTCTTGAATTGATCCCAAGAAGCGCAAGCCGGTGAAAGCAGCACAGTTCCAGCCCCTCCCGGTGCACCGCGGTTGGATTGCACTTTGGTGTGCGCTTCGAGAACCGCCACATCCAGCGTGTGGCTGATGGTTGAAGAAATACCGACCTTGGTAAGCCATTTGTGAAAGTCTTCGGCGGCTTCGCCGATCAGGAAGACATGACGAATGCGGTCTGTAAAAATTTCAAGGCCGTTAAGCCCGCCGTCTTTCGGCTGACCGCCGGCGATCAGATAAATGTTGTTGTAGCAGGCAAGCGCCTTGGATGTCGCTTCGGCGTTGGTTGCCTTGCTGTCGTTCACATAGCGCACACCGTTTATGACGCGCACAATTTGCTGGCGGTGCGGAAGGCCCGCAAAGCTGCGCGCGGCAAGAATGATGTCTTCACCCAGCATCCCTGCTTCCTTGCACGCCGCATAGGCCGCGCAGATATTCTGGTGGTTGTGCGCGCCGGGCAGCGTGTCTATATCAGAAATCAGGCCAACCGTTACGGCCGTGTCACCTGTGTGATCGATCAGATGACCGTCTTTGATATAAACACCGCCTGAAACTTCTTTTTTAACCGAGACCGGAATGACTTTGCGCTGGGCAGATTTTACGAGCCTGTCATGGATGGCAAGCGAAGGCGCATCGTCGATGCCCACTATGGCAACACCCTCTCCTTCCAGCATATGTTCTTTCGCCTGTGCGTAACCATCCAAGGTGCCGTGACGGTCGAGATGGTCCGGCGAGATGTTGAGAAGAACGGCGATATCGGGACGGAAGGTCGGGCAAAGATCGATCTGGTAGGAAGAAAGCTCAAGAACCAGCGTATCTGTAGAAGCTGTAACATCGAGCGTAAGGACAGGCTTGCCGATATTGCCGCCCATCACGGCATGCGGCGTTTGCGCGTTCAATATATGCGTGACCAGAGCCGTTGTTGTTGATTTCCCGTTGGTGCCCGTAATTCCTATGGTTTTAAGGCCATGGCCGGAACGATGCTGAACTTCGACATCGCCGATAATCTCTACACGCGCTTCGCGTGCTTTTGCGACAACAGGATGCGGTTCGGGGAAATAGAGCGGAATACCCGGCGCCATGACAAGGGCGGCATACCCGTCCAGACCGCCGATCGAAAAATCGAACAGGGATACGCCTTGCGCTTCGGCGTTGGCGCGGCTGGATTCATTGTCATCCCATCCAACAACCTGCACGCCTGCCGCCATCAAGGCCTTTGCGCTCGCCAAACCCGATACACCGAGACCGAGAACGGCCACAGGTTTTGCATCAAGTGTTTGTACGAACTTTTCGATATCGATCATCGCAGCTTCAATGTTGCAAGGCCGACCATGGCAAGGATGACGGCGATAATCCAGAAACGGATCACGATCGTCGGCTCCGACCAGCCTTTCTTTTCAAAATGGTGGTGCAGCGGCGCCATGGCGAACACGCGTTTTCCGGTGAGCTTGAAAGAGATCACCTGCACCATGACGGATACGGTTTCGAGCACGAACAGGCCGCCGATGACGAAGAGAACGATTTCGTGCTTTGCCACGACGGCCATCGCGCCAAGCCCCGCCCCCATGGCGAGCGATCCGGTATCGCCCATGAACACCATCGCCGGCGGTGCGTTGAACCATAGGAAGCCAATACCCGCACCGATCAACGCGCCGCAGATAATCGCAAGCTCACCCGTTCCGGCGATAAAGGTGATGCCGAGATATGGCGCATACACGGCATTACCCACAAAGTATGTGATAAGACCGAAGCAGCCTGCCGCGATCATCACTGGAACGATGGCAAGGCCATCGAGACCATCCGTTAAGTTTACCGCGTTGGACGAACCGACAATCACCAGCATTGCAAACGGTATGAACAGGAAACCGAGCGGCACCAGATAGTCTTTCATGAACGGGATGGCGAGGCCTGTATCAATAGCGTTTGGTGTGAAATGCAGATAGGCGGCAATCGCGCAGGACGCTATTCCAAATTCGAAAAGCAACCGCACCTTCCCCGGAATGCCGTGGTGCGAACGCTTGGTCAGCTTTGCGTAGTCATCGGCCGCGCCGATAAGGCCAAAGCCAACGATCACGCCGGCGACGATCCAGACATAGGGATTGGCAAAATCCGCCCAGAGCAGAACGGAGATGCCGGCCGAGATCAAAATCATCAGGCCGCCCATTGTGGGCGTGCCGGCTTTCTTCAGATGGGTTTCAGGGCCGTCAGCACGTATGGGCTGCCCTTCTTTCTGCTTTTTCTTGAGCCAAGTAATGGTGGGCTTGCCGATAAGGAAGCAGATAATCATGGCCGTCATCATCGCGCCGCCCGTGCGGAACGTTAAGTACCGGAACAGGTTAAAGAGAATGAAATCTTCCGCGTATGGCGCGAGTAAATTGTACAGCATGGTTTATTGTACGCCCTTCATCTTGATTTTTTCGGGAAGCGCGCGCAGCGCCTCTACCACCAATTGCATGCGCGGTTTTTCGCCGCCGCCGCGCGAGCCTTTGACCATCACGACATCGCCGGGCACGAGAACTTCGGGCACAATTTTGGCCAGTTCGCGTGTATCATCGGCATGCCCGCCGCGCTTGTCCTGAGGCAGGGCATCATAGAGGTTTTTCATCAAAGGTCCACTGGTGTAAACAAGCTGTACACCAGCCGCTTCCAACGGCATGGCCAGCTCGCGGTGCATCCGCGCCGCATCCGCGCCCAGTTCATACATATCGCCAAGAATGGCTATTCTGCGGCCACCGCGGCCCGGATCTACCATTGCGAGCACTTTAAAGGCCGCTTTCATGGCCACAGGCGAAGCGTTATAGCTTTCGTCGATCAGAACAACCGGATTGTCCGGCTCACCGATATCCAGCAATTCATGCTTGCCGCGGCCGGCCAGAGGTTCGATTTTACCGATCGCTTTGGCGGCCTTCGCAATATCGCCGCCTGCGGTTTTGATGGCTGCCAGAACGGCCAAAGCATTCATGGCCAGATGCTTGCCGGACGATTGCATGGTGAAGGAAATTTTTTCGCCCAGTATATCTGCTTCGACACGGCATCCATTCGCAGCAACCAGAAAGCCCGTAAGTTTTGCATCGGCTTTTGCGGTTTCACCGAATGAAACAACCTTAATGCCTTTTTCCTGCGCTTTTGCAACAAGACGGTCTAACCATTTGTTGTCTGCGTTCAGAATAGCCGTTGCGCCTTCTTTCATGCCGTCGAAGATTTCAGCCTTGGCGTCTGCAATCCCCTCTTCCCCGTTTTCGAAATTTCCGGCGTGCACAGATTCCACCGTCGTGATGATGGCGATGTGCGGATGAATCATTTTTGAAAGCGGGGTGATTTCGTTTGCGTGGTTCATGCCGACTTCGAAAATGCCGAAATCAGAGCCTGCATGCATACTGGACAGCGAGTATGGAACGCCCCAGTGGTTGTTGTAGCTTTTTATGCTGGCGTAGGTCTGGCCCTGTGTGCCGAAGGCTGCTGCCAGGAATTCCTTTGTTCCTGTCTTGCCGACACTGCCTGTCACGGCAACGATGGTGGCTGCGGAGCGCGCGCGTGCGGCGTGGCCCAGATCTTGCAATGCCTTGAACGTGTCGGAAACCAAAAGCAATTTTTCTTCAGGCACGCCATCGATTTTTTCAGAGACTATGGCCGCCACCGCGCCATTCTGAATGGCGTTTTTAACATAGGCATGACCATCGCTGTTGTCGCCTTTGATGGCAATAAACAAATCGCCCGCTTTCACAGTGCGCGAATCTATCGACACACCGGTGGCGGACCAGTTTCCGGCACAGCTTGCGTTCGTCGCAGCAGCAGCTTCTTTTGCGCTCCACAATGTATTCGATCCCGCCATGACTATTTCCCTGCCTTGATAGCTTCTATTGCGTTTTTTGCTTCTTCGACATCGTCGAAAGGTTCGACCCGATCGCCGATGATTTGCCCTTGCTCATGCCCTTTGCCCGCGATAACGAGCACGTCACCGGCTTCGAGGTCTTCAACCGCCCAGCGAATGGCTTCGCGGCGGTCAGCAATTTCCATGGCGTCAGGCGCCCCTTCAAGAATAGCGGCGCGAATGGAGCGGGGGTTTTCATTGCGCGGATTGTCGTCTGTGACAATGACAAGGTCGGAAAGTCCGCTTGCAATACGGCCCATAATCGGGCGTTTGCCAGCATCGCGGTTGCCGCCGCAGCCGAACAGACAGATAAGGCGGCCTTCGGTGTGGGGACGCAGTGTGTTAAGCACGGCTTCTACGGCGCCGGGCTTGTGCGCATAATCGACATAGATGGCCGCATTTTCAGGATGACCGGATACCAATTGCAGACGACCAGGAACGCCTTCGAGTTTTTCCAGCGTCGGCACAACAACATCCACATCGCCGTCACCCGCCAGAACCAGACCAAGCGCACACAGCGCATTCATCACCTGAAACTGTCCGACCAGCGGAATGGTAAGATCGAAATTACGACCAAAAACAGAAATGGTTATATCTTGTCCCGAAGGGCGCGGCGTGCGTTTCAGCAAACGGATATCCGCCCCGTTTTCGCCGAACGAAATAATTTTATGGCCGGAATCGCGGCATATTTTTTCGACGCGCGCGTAATGCTCATCGTCCGCGTTTAAAACGGCCACGCCTTGTGGCTGCAGAACTTCCGAGAACAGTCGCGCCTTCGCGGAAAAATAATCTTCCATTGTCTGGTGGTAATCCAGATGGTCGCGCGAAAGATTGGTGTACGCTGCAGCGGTAATACGAACGCCATCAAGGCGGTGTTGATCCAGACCATGGCTGGAAGCCTCCATCGCCAGATGCGTAACACCGGCTGCGGCGAGATCGGCAATGCCCGCGTGCAGGGAAACAGTATCGGGTGTGGTCAGAGAACCTGATTTCATCACGCCGGGAGCGCGCACACCCAAAGTGCCCAAAGATGCGCTTTGCGTTATGCCCATAAGAGTCCAGATTTGCTGGGTGAAAGACACAATAGATGTTTTGCCGCTCGTCCCGGTCACGGCTGCGATAACACCCGGCTGGCGCGTGTAGAATTTGGATGCGATTTCCGCAAGCGCGCGGCGTGCATTGTCTACTGTAACAAGGATTGTATGCCCGTCTTTGGGAACCGTAACGCCCTGCTCCGCCAGAATGGCAACGGCGCCGTGCATGATTGCGTCTTCCACATATTCGGCGCCATTTGTCTTGCTGCCCGGCAGGGCCGCGAACAAAAAGCCTGGGCGCACCTGACGGCTGTCAGATGTTATGCCGCGGATATCTATATCGCGTGGCGCGTTAACGAGTTGAGAAAGAAGCAAGTTGCTTTTCCTTTGCGATTTGTTCTTTGGTTTTGACGTAGGCGGAGAGCGTGCCGCCAAGCTCATCGTTTTCCTGCGGCTTGATGCCTTCGATGGCGACAATGGATTTTATGACGTTGGAAACAGCAGGCGCCGCGACCCAGCCAGCTGTGGCATAGCCATAGCTTTCCTTGATACCCTTCGGCTCATCGACCATGACATAGACGGCGTAGCGCGGGTTTTCAGCAGGGAAGAAACCCAGGAAGGAAGAACGGCGTTTGTTCTTTTCATAGCGGCCGCCTTCGTTCTTGTCTGCGGTTCCAGTTTTGCCTGCGACGTTATACCCTTCGACTTCAGCCTTTCCGCCCGTGCCGTCGGTGACCACAAGGCGCATAAGCTGGCGCATACGGTGTGCGGTTTTTTCCGATACGACGCGCACGCTCTTCTGGTCCTTGCCTTTGGCGGTTTTGTCGAGAACCAGCGTCGGCTTTACCAAAATGCCGCCGTTCATGATGGAAGAAGATGCCGTGACCAATTGCAAAGGGGAGACGGAAATGCCGTGACCAAAGGACGCCGTCATCATGCGTATGTCGGATGTGTCGGGCAGAGATGGGGCGCCGACTTCGGGGATTTCGATTTCCGGCTTTTTCAACAGGCCGAGATCGCGGATAAAGTTCAGGAAAGATTCCTTGCCCATCTCCTGCTCCATGCGGACAGAGCCGATGTTCGAGGAATGCATGAACACTTCGGGGAGGCTGAGAACACGTTTTTCCGGGTGATAGTCGCTTATTCTGAAACGGCTGATTTTGATCGGCTCGCGCGCATCGTACATCGTATCCATACCGGCGCCTGCATTCTCGATGACAGCGGCGGTTGTGAAAATTTTGAACGTTGATCCCGGTTCGAAAATACCAAGAGTCAAACGGTTGAACAGCGCATCCTTGTCTTTTTCGTTGACCTTGTGCGGATCGAAATCGGGCAATGATGTCGCAGCGATGATTTCGCCGTTATTGACATCCATAACCACGCCCGCACCCGCGATACCGCTGAATTTTTTGACCGCGTTGGCGACTTCACGGCGCAGCGCATGCTGGACACGGACATCGATCGTGGTGACCAGCGGCTCATCGCCTTCCATCAAAAGCTTGTCGAAACCCGCTTCGAGACCGCCGAGGCCATGATCGTCCACACTCGTATATCCCACCATGTGGGACGCCAGCGCGCCCTGCGGGTAAATCCGGCGTTGCTCTTCTTTGAACGACAATCCGGGATGGCCGATCTGCAGGATTTTATACTGGTCGTCCGGCGTCATATTGCGGCGGATCCACACAAAGCGGCGCTTTTCCTGCAGCTTTTTCAAAACTTCGCCATAGGTCATTTCCGGGAAGATTTTGACGAGGTCCCGCGCAACGACCTCGGCATTCTTTCCGATCACCAAAGGATCGGCATACAGAGAAGACGTCTTCAGGGAACGCGCAAGAATAACGCCGTTGCGGTCCAAAATATCCGCGCGGTGCGTGCGTTTTGGTTTGGCGGGCTCCGCTTCGAGATAGGATACCGTTTCTTCATCTTTTTTCATTTCGCCCTGAATAATCGTGAGGTCGAACACACGGGCCGCGACAATGAGATAGGTCAGGATGAAAAACAGGCTGAGGACCATCAGACGCCCGCGCGCCATATCCAGCGCGGAGCGTTTTTGACCGGAGATATGAATGCTGGTGCGATTGAACGGGTTCATTATTGCGCCCCGCTTTCCGCATCAAGACTCTGTATCAGGTTGTCGAAGCTTTGCTTCTCCGCTTTTGCAGGCGCTACCGTTTCTTCTTTTACAGGCGCAGGCGCTGCGGCCTGTACGGGCTGTGGCGCAAAGGAAACGGGCTGCGTGTAGCTTTCTTCGACCGGCATGTCGATAGGCTCTGGAATGTCGCTTACCGTACGCACCATGGCCTTACCACCGGCCGGCTCCATACCAAGCTGTTCGGTCGCAAGTTTTTCCAAACGCTGCGGGCGGTTGAGATAATCCCATTCGACGGAAAGAACGCGCAGCGTTTCTTCTTCGCGCGATAGATTTTTACGCGCGGCGGCCAGTTCATCTTCTTTTGTCTGCACCGATTGCGACGTCCAGAACAGCAGCACACCGAAAAATGTGGCGAGCATCAACGAAAGCAGATTGGAAATGCGGAATATTCTCATGTATCCCCTCTCTTACGGATAGCGGCGCGGAGACGGGCAGAACGGGAGCGGGGATTTTGGGAGATTTCGGATTCGGAAGGATCGAGAGGTTTTTTAGGAGAGAGGATAAAAGTGGGCGCGGATGTGTTTTGCGCAAGAGGAAGGTATTTCGAAGCATTCGGCGTTTTGCCCGAACGTTCGTATAGGAAGGATTTAACAATGCCCTCTTCGAGGGAGTGGAAGGAAACGACGACCAGACGGCCACCATCTTTTAA
>JAPJRC010000003.1:96019-112687 GCA_030824805.1 Micavibrio sp. | reverse complement strand
CCGCTGAAAAGGCCGCCGCCAAAGCCGCAAAGAAACCGGCTGCCAAAAAAGCCGCCGCCAAGAAAAAACCTGCGGCTAAAAAACCTGCAGCCAAGAAAACAGCCGCGAAAAAAACCAAATCCTGATACGCTTGACGTAACAGGGATATAAATGACCGACACACCCGATAAAAACGAAATCCTTCGCTTCATAGCGGCCTCTCCCACTCCACTGACCAAGCGCCAGATTGTGCAGGCGTTCGATATCAAGGGCGACGACCGCCGCGACATCAAAGGCGCGCTCCGTGAACTTCTCGAAGAAGGACAGATCGTAAAACTGCCCGGACAGGAATATGCGGTGCCGAAAGGCTTGCCGTCTGTTGCGGTGGTTGAAGTGTATCACATCGATATAGACGGCGATGTGTTCGCCAAGCCCACCGAATGGAACGCCGAACTGCAAGGCGAAGCGCCAAAAATCGAAATCGTGCCCGACCACAAAAAAGGTCATGCCAGCTTGAAAGAAGGCGACCGCGCGTTGTGCGCCTTGCGCCGTTTTTCCGACAAGCTGTACGAAGGCAAGGTCATTAAAAAACTCGACGATCCACGCGGACAGGTCATGGGCCTGCTCGTCCGCCACAAGAACGGATATGTGCTAGAGCCCACGAACAAACGCGCAAAGCATTCGTTCGACGTCGCACAGGCCGACCTGAACGGAGCCACCGAAGGCGATCTTGCCGTTGGTGAAATTCAGCCCGCACGCGGCCTGCAACGCAAGAAGGTTCGCATCGTAAATATCATCGGCCGCCGCGAGGATCCGAAGGCCATTTCATTGATCGCTTTGTACGAAGCTGGTCTGTCGGAAAAGTTCCCGCAGGACGTTATCAACGAAACAGTCGGCATGGCTGTGCCTGATCTGAAGGGCCGCGAAGATCTTCGTCAATTCCCGCTCGTTACCATCGATGGTGCGGATGCGCGCGATTTCGACGATGCCGTGTTCGCGGAAAAAACGGATGAAGGCTACCACCTCATCGTTGCCATCGCCGACGTTGCCTATTACGTGCGCCCGGGCAGCGCGCTTGACCGTGAAGCCTACCGCCGCGGCAACTCAACCTATTTCCCTGATCGCGTTGTGCCGATGTTGCCGGAGGCACTGTCGAACGATCTTTGCTCGCTGCGACCGAAAGAAAACCGCGCCTGCATGGCGTTTCATATGTGGATCGACACCAGCGGCGGGCTTACGGGATACAAAATCGTGCGCGGTCTGATGCGCTCCGAGGCGCGTCTCACCTATGACCAGGTACAGGCCGCGAAGGATGGAGAACAGTCTGATCTCACCGGTCCGCTCATGGACAAAGTCATCAATCCGCTTTACGAAGCCTATGAAATTCTCGACAAGGCACGCAGGCAGCGCGGCGCTCTCGATCTCGATCTGCCGGAACGCCAGATCCTGATCGACAAAGACGGCAATATGACGGGCGTGAAGAACCGCGCACGTTACGACAGCCACAAGTTGATCGAGGAGTTTATGATCCTTGCGAACGTGGCCGCGGCGATGGCGCTGGAATCGCGCAAGGCACCGTGCGTCTATCGCGTGCATGACAGGCCTTCAGCGGACAAGCTCAACAGCGCCAGCGAGTTTCTGGATGCGTTCGGGCTTTCTCTGCCCAAAGGCAACAGCATAAAACCGGCGCAGCTTAATCTGCTGCTGACCAAAGCCAAGGATTCCCCTTACAGCCATTTGATCAGCGAAGTTATTCTGCGCTCGCAAAGCCAGGCTATCTATAGCCCCGAAAATATCGGCCACTTCGGTCTGGCACTGCAACGCTACGCGCACTTTACTTCCCCTATCCGCCGTTATGCGGATCTTCTCGTCCACCGTTCGCTCATCCGCGCTTATGGTTTGGGCCCTGGCAGTCTTTCCGATGAGGAAGAAGTCACGCTGGAAGAACGCTCCGATCACATTTCACAAACGGAGCGCACCAGCGCCGAAGCCGAACGCGCATCGGTAGATCGCTTCACCGCGAAATGGATGAGCCAGCGCATCGGCGAAGAATTCAAGGGCCGCATCAACGGCGTCACCCGTTTTGGCCTGTTCGTCACACTCGATGAAAATGGTGCCGACGGTCTCGTGCCGATCCGCACATTGCCGCAGGATTATTACATCCACGACGAACAGCAGCACGCGCTTATTGGACAAAGGTCTAAACGCCTTTACCGTCTTGGCGCCAACGTAACCGTGCGGATTGTCGAGGCTGACGGCATGACGGGAAGCTCCGTGTTCGAAATCGTCGGGAAAGATTCTGCCGATTTGCCGGGGGTAAAATTCGAATCCCCTAATAAAGCGTTGCATCAATCTCGGAATCGTTATAACCATAACTCATCAAAAAAGAAAAGTGACCGCCCCCCATCCAAAAAACATGGAAAGAAAGGCGGCAAAAAACGGCGCTAGCTAGAGGGTCCAAAATGTATCTATGTACAGGGGGACAGCTATGCAAGACGAAATTACAAGCCGCAAACAGCCAAACATCAATATTCCTGCCGCTTCTTGGGTAACCCGAAAACTTCTTCGCGGTGGTGGTCATGAAGTCGTAATAGACAAAATTTGCAAAGAATTCGAAGTGCGGATCAATTCCCGCATCAGCCAACAGCCTCTCATCAATGTTCGCGGCCCAAGTTCGACGGTTATTGATGTCGTTCGCGGCCTGATCGCCGAACTTGACCAAAAAGCAAATGTGATTGTCAACCAGTACAAAATCTACAGCAAGAACGACATCACTGATGAACACTATAACCAGATGCGCGGTCATCTGGACACATTGCTACCAAAAGCAAAGCGCGAATTGAACGCGTTGCAGCAGCAATCCAGCGATTCGAAAATAGCGCAAGATACACCACATACAACAGATGATTCCGCCAACACGAGCCAGTTTTTCGACAATGCGGTTCCATCAAAAACGCGCCCGTCAAAAGCCGAAAAGAAAGCCATGCGCAACAATGCTGTCGCAGGCAGCATAAAACTGCCGGACGCATTCCAGCCGCGCAACGAGTCCCAGGCTATTACTTACCTCGCCTGTAAAGATCCGGAAATATCTCTGGTCTTTGCCGCCGGTCCTTTTGGTGGCGGTAAAACCTACACACCATTGCGGGCAGCGTTCGAAGCCGTAGCGGAAGGCCGCGTGTCGGAGATCATCATAATCCGTCCAACGACGACTGCGAGCGGGTTGAAGGCCGGCGCCATGCCCGGTGACGCCCGCAAAAAAATGGACCCCTACGTCAAGGGCGGTATCGAAAGCAATGTGTTCAAGATTACCAACCAGACGATGGCCCATTTCGAGCAACGCAAGGTACTGCGTGCGCTTACGCCGGACTTCGAACGCGGTGAAACCTACGACAACGCCTTTATCGTCGTTGACGAGCCGCAGAACCTGACTATGTCGCAGGCAGAGCTGCTGATCGGCCGTCTCGGTGAAGGCTCAATCATGGCTTTTGCAGGAGACATCGGCGGCAACCAGAACGACCTCCGCGGCGAAATGCCGGGCCTCGCCCACCTTATCGCCACACAGGGCGCAGCCACACGCACAGACAAGGTTCTGGACCGCGCGGCCGCGTTCATCGCCTTCAAGCCGGAGGATTCGGCGGCCCGTAACGGTATCCTGCCGCACGTGGCCAGGGCCTTGAACGAGCCACCCAAAGAATATGGGGACTTTATGAAAACAATCCGCGAGACCAAGAAGGATTTCGCTTTGGCGCAAGCCATTGATGGCGCTAGGGAATATGCGGTCAGCGTGCTTAAAGAAGCAGCTGATAGAACCTTTGCGCGTTACCAGCAGCAAGCCAAGGAAACTTTCCCGCAGCTTTATGCATCGAACGTGGTCAACCTTCCCACCGGGTCGACGCGCAAATTGGGATAAGGTTCTTGACATTTGGGTCAAAACCCGCAATAAGCAGGGTCTAATTTTTAAATAAAGGGCTAGCAAAATGGCTAAAAAAGGCGGCGGCGCAACGAAAGTCCGCATGGAATCCACGGCAGGCACGGGTTTCCGTTACTACAAGAAAAAAGGCGCGAAAGCGACCGAGAAGCTGAAAATGCGCAAATTCGACCCGTGGGCGACAAACCCTGAAACGGGCAAAAAAGGCGCGCACGTCGTTTTCGAAGAAAAGAAAATGCCGCCCTCCAAAAAGAACTAGTTTCTTTTGGAATACGAACAACAAAGGCGCCACTGGCGCCTTTTTTATTGTCCTTGGGCTTATTCCAGAAACGCCCGGGCTTCCTGTTGATACGCACTTGGGTCAAGCTTGCCCTTCCCTTCGAACACGGTCGCGTTGCGGCCCGTTTCTTTGGCGTCGTACAAAGCGTCGTCTGCATGCTTGAGGATTTCTTCCATGCCGAGCGTTGTGTCGGCATCAACAATCATGGCACCGATGGATGCGGTAACGCTTACCTTGCCACCGGCGGCGCTGCAGGCAAAAGGTTCGTCTGAAATGGCTCTGCGCAAACGCTCGGCGATGAAATATGCCATGTCTGTTGAAACATCCGGCAGGATCACGACGAATTCCTCACCGCCCAGACGCGCGACAAGGTCGAAACTGCGCAGAGAATCTTTCACGCGGTTTCCGAATATTTTAAGGATTTCGTCACCCACACCATGACCATGCGTGTCGTTGATAGATTTGAAATGGTCGATATCCATCATCAAGACCGCCATCGCCTTTTTCGTCTGCTGGTTCTTTTGCAGAAGTTTTTGCAAGTGCACTTCGAAATAGCGGCGGTTATACAGACCCGTCAGAGAATCCGTGAGCGCCATGGACAGGCTGAGTTCAAAGTTCGAGCGCAGACGCTGCTGGAAACGCTTGCGGCGCACCTGTGTGCGCACCCGCGCCAGAAGCTCGTTACGATCGACGGGGCGAAGAATGTAGTCGTGCGCGCCGATCTCAAGACCGTGCGCGATACGCGGCATATCGTCTTCGTTGGCGATCATCAGGATTGGGATGGAACGTGTTCTTTCGCTGGAACGGAGATGCGAACACAAACGCAAGCCGTCTTCGTTTTTAAGGTTCAAGCTGACAGCAAGAAGATCGTAATCGCCTTCATTGACCTTCGACATCGCCTCGACCCCGCTCTCGGCAACGATGACAATATCTTCGTCCACTTTAAGCGCATCGACAAATTTTTTGCTTTCAAAGGATTGGTCTTCGATAACCAGGACGCGCGCATTCACCACAGGCTCGTTCATGGCGTTGGCGGTGTTGTCCACGACACCAAGCTGCGATGCCGTGTTTTCACGCACACGCCATTCATCAACCGTCATCTTCAGGCGCACGAGAGAACGCACACGGCTCATCAGGGCGGTATCATTCAAAGGTTTGGAAAGAAAATCGTCCGCACCGGCTTCGAGCCCTTTGATGCGGTCGGAGGAATCTGTAAGAGCCGTTACCATCACCACGGGTACGTGCGCGGTGGCTGGGTTTGCCTTGATGCGGCGGCACACTTCGAACCCGTCCATACCGGGCATCATAACATCGAGCAATACGATATCCGGGCTTTGCGCTGCGACTTTTTCCAGTGCTTCAGGTCCATTCGTTGCAGTAAGCACGTCGTAATACTCGCTGGACAGCTTCGCTTCCAGAAGTTTTACGTTTGGCAAAATATCATCGACGACGAGTACGCGCGCTGACATGGTTATCCTCTATTTCAAGTCTTCTTGTTCGTCCAAATCGTCAGCAGACAGATCGTCGAACACATCGTTGTAATCATCTTCTCCGGCATCGCGGATCTCGAATGCCGGGGCGTCGTCTTTCGCCGCCTCTTCCGGTGCATCCACCGCCTCTTCCTTAGGTTTATTAAGATAAGTCTGTATGACTTCAAGAAAACGGGTCACGGAGATAGGTTTTGAAATATAATCCTCGCAGCCACCCTGACGTATTTTCTCTTCGTCTCCCTTCATTGCGAAAGCGGTAACCGCAATCACGGGAATAGATTTCAACGCTTCGTCGTTTTTCAACCACTTGGTCACATCAAGGCCTGACACTTCCGGAAGCTGGATATCCATCAACACCAGGTCGGGCTTTTTCTCACGCGCCAGTTCAAGCACTTCCATGCCGTTGCGCGTTTCGACCGTGGCAATTCCATGTGCCTCCAGCAGATCGCGGAACAGTTTCATGTTCAGCTCGTTGTCCTCAACGATGAGAACCGTTTTTGTCATGTGTGGAAGCCTTTAACCCGTGGATTCAAATTGGAATTTTACCTGAAAATGCTAACAGCTAACTGGTTACCAAAAGATTAACAAAGCGATGAACAGTTACGGCTTTTTCGGCACAGGGGCTGGAGAGCCGCAGCTTTCCGCCGGAATTTTTTCCAACGCCACAAGATGCTGGCTGACGGAAAAATCATCATATTCAATCAGCATGTCCGAAATGACGCCGTTTTCATGAAAATTCATGCTCATCTCGTAATCGGATTCTTCCTCTTCGTTTTTGACAGGAAACACGGCCATGCGCACAGACCATGCCTTGGAAGAGAGCATACCGGCATCTATTTTCGGATTTTCCAGCAACGATTTTTTAGGCTTGGCGGCCTTGCCTATGAAACTGCTTATTTCTATCGGCCCTTCTTCGTCGCTGCCGTCGAAAACATTGGCGGTGTAGAATTTATCGCCCTTCTCCGCATGGTCGATCAATTGCAGCGTATGGCCGATGGGGAACAAGGTGCCGGGTGTAAGATCGTATTTAATGCCTTCCGGGCTGCGGAAGGTGGCTTTGCCGCCTTTTACGCCCATGCGCGCATCGCCCAGAATGGTTTGATAGATATCGCCGTCACGTGAACGGCTCGATGTGTAGTGGAAGCTTTCTCCGTCGAAACTTTCATATGTCGAAAAGTCCGAAGAAATACGCATGCCGGGGCTGTCGGCGTATACGTAGTGCAGCTTGAACTTATGGTCTGTGAGCCAGCCATCGCAATCGGGACGCCATTCATACGCCATCTGTCCGCTGATATTGAGAATCTGTGAGCCGCTATGTGTGGCTACAAGGTCAATGTCATAGAGCGCTTTGTGCGGCACCAGCCCTTTGGCGAGAACATCTGCCGCTGCATACGCAGCACTTTGCGGCATAACAGTACAGCCGGCCAGCAGAACCGTTAACAATTGCAGAGTACGCGGGCGGACATAGGACATGCAGACCCAGAAAAGCTGAAGGGTTAATGACAGACTTATTATCTTAATCCAAAGGCTTAGGAGTTGAAAGACAATCTTCCCATTATGTTCCATAACACGGCAAAGCTTGCCCTCCGGTAACGCTTTAATCTTATCGCACTGCAGTTTTTGCCAGTGCGAAACACCCTTCCGGAACCCGCAGGCTTCCGTACAAGCCTTTGATGTTTCTATACCTTTTTTTCACCATGGAACTGGCACGCGCTTCGCATGGTTGGATAGGTAACGAGGGCGATTGTCGCCGACCGCCAGAATAGCGGCCAATAAACGACGAGGGTGTTTTATGCAGGAATTCAATTCGGAGGCATCCGTACCAACCGTACAGGCACGGATGAGAACCCGCGCTCTGCACACGGGCGATGCCGCCGCAATCGAAGACGAAGAACGCGATCTGGAGCGGGACGGATGGTTCCGTACCATGAGCGCGAGCGTATCCCTTCTCAAGCATGCGTCCACACGTCTCGAACAAGCCGACACCGTCATTGCCGAAATGGAAAAGCGCATCGCTGTACTTGAACAGCAGGCCACCCATGACGAGCTGACTGGCTTGATGAATCGCCGTGGATTCTTTGAGACCTTTACGCAAGAGCTTGGACGTGTGGAACGCGGATTCAGCGAAGGCGGTCTTCTCATTCTGATAGATCTCGACAATTTCAAAATGATCAACGACACCTATGGCCATCAGGCCGGTGACATGGCCCTGCGTCTGGTTGGAAAAACCCTGGCTTCCGGCAGCCGTGTGATGGATGTTTGCGCGCGCCTTGGCGGTGACGAATTTGTGCTGCTGCTGGCTAACACAGAGCGTGAAAAAGCTTTGGTCCGCGCGCAGAACCTTATCAAGCAATTGAACAATCTCTCGCTTGTGTGGTACGGCGCAGAACTTCCCATTCGCGCTTCGCTGGGTCTGAAGGACTACGGCAAGGGCGAAACGCCCGACAGTATTTTCGGTGAAGCCGATGCGCGCCTCTATCATCAAAAGCGCAGCAACAAAGGATTTTCCAATGGAAGGAGCATGCTCAGCAGCTTCTAGCAATCCTTAGAACAAGTTCCGCCTGCCGCCCCTCCCTAACCGTGAACCCCAAAGGCAGGCGAATAGACCCCGATGTTCCCCCAAGCATCGGGGTCGCCTTTTTTGGGCCTATTTGTCTTCGGCGTCGTCTTCGCCCCATATATCTTCAAGCGTTTGCTCGCGGCGGCAGCCTTTTTTGTAACGCTCGTAATGGGCTTTGTTTTTTTCGTAGAAATCCTGATGGTAGTCTTCGGCTGCATGGAAATTCGCTTGCGGCAGGATTTGCGTAGCAACCCTTTGCTTGAACTTTTCTTCAACCTTCATCAAAGATTCTTCCGCCAGTTTTTTCTCTTCCGGCGAGGCGTAATAAATTGCAGCCTGATATTGCGTTCCCTTGTCACAGAACTGTCCTTTGTCATCGAACGGATCGACATTGGACCAGAATATATCGAGCAATTGCTGATAGGTCACAACAGCCGGATCATATGTCACGCTTACCGCTTCCTTGAAACCCGTGCGGCCTGTACCGACTTCATCATAGGTCGGGGCCTTTGCGCCCTCGCCCGCGAAACCGGAAACGACATCCGTAACACCCTCTTTGTGCGAAAACTCCGCTTCCATGCACCAGAAACATCCGCCGGCGAAGACAGCCATATCGGCGCGTGCGGGAGAAGCCGCGATTGTAATAAAAACAGCCAGGCAAAACAGGAAACGGGCCATGGGAAATCCTTATTTTTTGGACATACATCCATAGAATTATGCCTTTTTTCCAAGAAGGCCATAAGCCATTGCAATATCTTCCTGTCTCTTTTAGGTTTTGTGCAGAAAACACGGGAGAAAAGATATGAAAACACGCGCCGCAGTGGCCTACAAAGCCGGAGCCCCTCTGACGATCGAAACGGTTGACCTGCAAGGCCCGCAGGCCGGAGAAGTTCTGGTCGAAATCAAAGCCACAGGCATTTGCCACACGGATGCGTTCACGCTGTCCGGTGACGACCCCGAAGGCGCGTTTCCGGCAATCCTCGGCCATGAAGGCGCAGGCATCGTGCGTGAAGTTGGCGCGGGCGTTACATCTGTAAAGGTCGGCGATCATGTCATTCCGCTCTACACGCCGGAATGCCGCGAATGCGATTACTGCCTGCACCCGAAAACAAACCTCTGCCAGAAAATCCGCAGCACACAAGGCAAAGGCCTGATGCCGGACGGCACATCGCGCTTTTCCATCGATGGCACGCCGATCCTGCACTATATGGGTTGCTCGACCTTCTCCAACTACACGGTTCTTCCGGAAATCGCGCTGGCGAAAATCCGTCCCGACGCGCCGTTCGACAAAGTTTGTTACATCGGCTGCGGCGTTACCACGGGCGTCGGCGCTGTTGTGTTCGATGCAAAGGTGGAACCGGGATCGAACGTCGTGGTCTTCGGCCTTGGCGGTATCGGCCTGAACGTCATTCAGGGCGCGAAAATGGTCGGCGCGAACAAGATCATTGGTATCGACATCAACCCCAAGCGTGTCGACATTGCCAAGAAATTCGGCATGACGCATTTTATCAATCCCAAAGAAACGCCGAATTTGATTGAGGCTATTTCCGATCTCACCAACGGCGGCGCGGATTATTCCTTCGAATGTATCGGCAACGTGCAGACGATGCGCCAGGCGCTCGAGTGCTGCCACAAAGGCTGGGGCGAAAGCATCATCATCGGCGTGGCCGGTGCGGGTCAGGAAATATCCACCCGTCCCTTCCAACTGGTAACGGGACGCGTGTGGCGCGGTTCGGCCTTCGGCGGGGCGCGCGGCCGCACGGACGTTCCGAAAATCGTCGACTGGTATATGGACAAGAAAATCGACATCGACTCCCTTATCACGCATACAATGCCGCTCGACGATATCAACAAGGCGTTCGATCTGATGCATCACGGCGAAAGCATCAGAAGCGTGGTGCTTTATTAATGGAAACGATCTCTTCCCAGGCCTGCCATGGCGGCACGATCAGCGTTTACAAGCATGATGCGCAAAGCACGAACTGCGCCATGCGTTTCTCGCTCTTCGTGCCCCCGCAAGCGGTGAACGGCGCTGTTCCTGTTTTGCTGTGGCTGTCCGGCCTCACCTGCACCGAAGAGAATTTCACGACCAAAGCGGGCGCGTACAAGAAAGCCGCAGAACTTGGCATCGCTATTCTGGCGCCGGACACATCGCCGCGCGGAGAAGATGTTGCCGATGCGGAAGGCTATGACATCGGCAAAGGCGCAGGGTTTTACGTCGATGCGACGCAAGAGCCATGGTCCAGACATTACCGCATGGAAAGCTATATCGCGCGGGAATTGCCGGAATTCTGCAGGAAGAATTTCCCCGCGCTTGATTTCAACCGTTGCGGTGTTTTCGGGCATTCCATGGGCGGGCACGGCGCGCTTACCCTCTTCTTCCGCCACCGCGACCTTTTCAAATCCGTCTCGGCCTTCTCGCCCATCGTCGCGCCAGCGCAAGTGCCTTGGGGCACAAAGGCCTTTACCGCCTATCTCGGCAATGACAACGCGGCGTGGAAAGAGCACGATGCCTGCGAACTGGCAAGGAACGCGAAAGACGTACCGGAAATCCTGATAGATCAGGGAACGGCGGACCAGTTCCTCAAAGAACAGCTGAAGCCCGAATTGTTCGAAGCGGCCTGCAAAGAAGCCGGCATCCCATTAAATCTCCGCATGCGGGATGGATACGACCATTCTTATTTCTTCATACAGAGCTTTATAGACGACCACTTGGCGCATCACGCCGCGTTGTTGCAGGTCTGAGTGTCGTCGTTCCACGTGCCGCCTTTTTCGATGCACAGTTCGGACGGCGGTGTTTCAGGTTGTTTGGGCCCGCTCAATTGTTCGATCAATGTCGCGATAAACAGAAGCAATACACCGCTTGTTACCAAAGCGGTGCAGAACCATTTCCAGTAGGCCCAAAACACGGTCCAGAATTCTTTCATGCTTTATAAGTGCTGACTTATGAAGCGCCTGTCAATTGCGCACCGCTTGGCGGATGCGAAATACATACATACGGTTGTATTTTCCACAGGGCATTTTTTAACATCTATGGTAGAATACAATTGCAAGCCAAGACCTCCCATGCGTTATTTTGCATTTCGCCCCTTTCCCGAATTCTCGGGGCATTGTCACGAGGTCTTAGAAAGGTGCCCATGAAAGGCACTGTCAAAGCGTACAGTTTGAGTGTGAATGCCGGAGTCATAGAAGGTGACGACGGAAAAACATATGATTTTCCCCAAGACGAATGGCAACACAAGGAAATACCCGCCGTGCACGACAAGGTGGAATTCGAAGGGCACGCACGAAAAGCGCGCCACGTCATTTGTAAAAAATAAGGAAACCGGCGAGCACTCGCCGGTTTTTTCTAAATAAAATTACGCTGCATTACGGTACATTCGGAAACAGCGGTGTGGGTTCCCTTACTTTTTCAGGGCTTTAATCTCTTCTTCGAGCGCGGCGATGCGGCGTTCATATTCCAGGACTTTCTGTTCAAGAAAGCCGTTCGGTTCCAGCATTTTCTGAACCTTGATCATCTGCTCTTCAAGAATATACAGGCGTTCGTCGGGTGTGCGGTTTTGAAAATGTTGGGGCATAGTTGCGTCCTTTCCTATTAAGCTATACTACCAATAGAAGGCTTAATAGGATCAGTATTAAACCGCTTCTTGGGTGACGATGGCAATGAAACGGGAATATTAAAACTTATTCTTGTCGCTGCTATATTGGAACTTACGCTTTCACCATTGATACTTGCTTGTAAAACCGCAATACCGCCGCCAGCTTTGCCTGTAACAGAGTTTTCGTCTTGCACGGTGACCGCAACATCAAAAGCTATATTTTGAGGCAAAGAGTGGTAAGCGTGTGAATCAGTTGGATTCACAACGGCATTAGTATGCTCGCCGATTTCTTTCATAGCTTCGGAAACACCCTGAACAATTTCAACTATGCTATTTTTGACGAAATCCTTTAACTCCATAGAAGTTCCCCTTAAATCAAATCAAACTAAGCAGCCTCTACTTTTTTCGGCAAATTCAGTTTCAGGTGCAGATCCTTCAACTGTTGCTCCGTGATGTCGCTCGGCGCGTTCATCATCGGGTCTTCGTATTGGCCGTTCATCACAAACGCGTAGACTTCGCGCAGGTTCGGCTCGTCCGCCAGCAGCATCACGATGCGGTCCACACCGAACGCGCAACCGCCGTGCGGCGGGGCGCCGTAACGGAAGGCGTTGAGCATACCGCCGAACTTCTTCTCCAGAACCTCTTTCGAATATCCGGCAAGCGCGAAGGCCTTTTCCATGATTTCCGGTTTGTGGTTTCTGATACCGCCGGAGGCGAGTTCGTAGCCGTTGCACACACAGTCATACTGCGTTGCCATGATGGCAAGCGGGTCCGGACCGTTGAGTGCGTCAAGGCCGCCCTGCGGCATCGAGAACGGGTTGTGGGAGAAGTCGATCTTCTGCGCCTTCTCGTCAAACTCGTACATCGGGAAATCGACAATCCAGAAGAGCTTGAACACGCCCTTCTCGCGGTTGCCCATATCGTCGCAGATCTTGTCGCGGGCACGGCCGGCAAATTTCGCGGCCTTTTCTTCCTTGTCGCAGACAAAGAAAATCGCATCGCCCTCTTCGAGGCCGGCAATCTTGTTCAGTTCGGCTTGCGCTTCTGTCGGCACGAACTTCGCGATCGGCCCCTGTCCGGCGCCGTCCTTGAACGTGATATAACCAAGGCCCACAGCGCCTTCGCCGCGTGCCCAGTCGTTCAGCTTGTCAAAGAAGGAACGCGGACGGTCCGCCACTTGCGGTGCGCGGATGGCGCGGACAACGCCGCCCTTGGCGATAACGCCCTTGAACGCGTTGAACGTAACATCGTCACGCTTGAACACTTCGGTAACATCGCAGATGACGAGCGGGTTGCGCAGGTCCGGCTTGTCCGAACCATATGTGTCGATCGCGTGCTTGTAGGTCATGTTGGGCAGGAATTCGACGCGGTGCTTCTCGCCCGTGAAATCGTTGAATTCCTCGAACACACCCTTGATGACTTTCGTCATCACATCGAACACGTCCTGCTGCTCGACGAAGCTCATCTCGACATCGAGCTGGTAGAATTCGGCCAGACGGTCGGCGCGGCCGTCTTCGTCGCGGAAACACGGCGCGATCTGGAAGTAACGGTCAAAGCCCGACATCATCAGCAATTGTTTGAATTGCTGCGGCGCCTGCGGCAGCGCGTAGAACTTGCCCGGGTGCAGACGGGACGGCACCAGATAGTCGCGCGCGCCTTCCGGTGAAGACGCCGTCAGGATCGGCGTGTTGAACTCCTGGAAACCTTCGTCCCACATGCGGCGGCGCATGGAAGAGATGACGTTGTTGCGCAGGCGGATACGCGAATGCATGCCTTCGCGGCGCAAATCGAGGTAACGGTATTTCAGGCGCACATCCTCGCCCGCACCGTCTTCTTCGGCGACCTGAAACGGAATGACATCGGCGTTCGATTGCACAGTGACATCGGACACCACCACTTCGATTTCGCCCGTCGGCATTTTGGCGTTGATCGTGCCTTCGGTACGGGCCGTAACCTTGCCCTTCACCGTGATAACACTCTCCACGCGGACTTTTTCCAGCGCTTCATTGCCTTCAGCCACGATCTGGGTCAGGCCGTGCGTGTCGCGCAGATCGATAAACAGAACGCCGCCATGGTCGCGCTTTCTGTGCACCCATCCGGAGAGGGTTACATCGGCTCCGACATCGGATTTGCGCAGGTCGCCGCATTTGTGGGTTCTGTAGATGTTCATAATGGTCCCTAAGTCCTTAAGCGTATTGAAAATCAGTGAAATTTATACAAGGGCAAAGGGGCAGAATCAAAGGAAAACTCTTGGATTCAGGCCGCTTCGGGTCTATGAAAAGACAATGATTATCCAGAACCAGACTGAATTGAACGCCCTGTGCGAGGCTTTGGCCCGCGGCCCCTACCTCACCATCGACACGGAATTCCTGCGCGACAAGACCTATTTCCCGCGCCTGTGCCTGCTCCAGATGGCGGGACCGGGTGTGGATGCCGCCGCCATAGACCCGTTTATCGAAGGGCTGGACTGGGAGCCTGTGCGCGCCCTGATGGCCAATCAGGACGTTCTCAAGGTTTTTCACGCCTGCCGTCAGGATATCGAGATTTTCTGGCATCTGTACAAAGAACTTCCCACCCCCATCTACGACACGCAGGTTGCCGCAATGGTCTGCGGTTTCGGGGATCAGGTCGCCTACAACGCGCTGGTGCGGGAATTGACAGGCCACGAGTTGGAAAAGAACGCGCAGTTTACGGACTGGTCGCGCAGACCCCTTTCCCCGAAACAAATCCGTTATGCGCTCGACGATGTGGTTTACCTGCGCGAGGTGTACGAGAAACTGCATGCGCGTCTGGTGAAACAGGGGCGCGAGCAATGGGTGTTCGAAGAGATGGAAGTGCTTAATTCCCCGCGTACATACCAGAACCCGCCGCTGGAGGCGTGGAAGCGTATCAAGGTGCGTTCCGACCGCCCGGATGTTCTGGCGCTGCTGCGCGCGCTGGCCGCATGGCGTGAAGAACAGGCTGTCTCCCGCGATGTGCCGCGCTCCCGCATCCTGAAAGACGAAACGCTCGCCGATATTGCCATGTACAAACCGCGCGATGAGGACTCGCTGCTGCAGATACGCTCCCTGCCCTCCGACCTCGCCAAAGGCAAAGTCGGGAAGATGGTTCTGGACATTGTTAACGCAACGCTGGAAAGCCCCAAAGAAGAATGGCCGCGTGTGCCGCGCAAGGAACCGTTTCCAAAGCATGCGCAAGGCACGCTGGAAATGCTCAAGATGCTTTTGCGTATCAACTGTGCGGATGAAGACGTGGCGGCAAAACTTGTCGCCGATACCGAGGATCTTGAGGCCATGGCGATCGAGTCCGATCCTGATGTCGCAGCGATGCATGGCTGGAGATACGAGGTGTTCGGCAAAGACGCGATGGATCTGAAAAGCGGGAAGATCGCGCTGCGCCTTGAAAGAGGCCGCGTTAAAAAGGTCGCCGTTTAGTCTTCCAGCAACGATGCGTGCGGGCGGTTTTTAAAACCGTATCGTTCAACATGATCTTTATGGATTTTCGCGTACAAACGCGCTGAGAGATATTCGGTTTCCGTTGTCAGAGGATATGTCGGACGGTTGTTGAAATCCAGCAGACGCACATTGTCTTCCTCACGGCAGATACCGCTTTGCGTTTCAACAACGGTCACAGGCTTGTCGGATGAATTGATCATGCAATGCACGGCGCCGCGGTGCATCGAAATGGATTGGCCTGCAGGCACTTCGTAGCTCTTGCCGTCGAGAATAACGGTCAGCACGCCCTCTTTTACTTCCCACAACTCCTCACGCCCGCGATGGCGCTGGAGCGACAGCATGTATCCGGGTTTAACAAGGATGCGCTTGATGCAAACGTCGATGCCGTTTTCCCGCTTCGCTTCGACAACGTGGTTTTTACCCCAGGGAGAATCCACGCTCTGGCCGGAAGAATAATCCGCACGATCCATTTCAAGACGATAGGATTCAACCTTCGCTATTTCGCGAAGATTGTCTGCATTATCGAAGTCGTAATGCGGATTCCAGTTAAGATTAAAACGATCATTCATAACGGTCTATACACCCTGCGGCAGTATATAGATCATTGTACCATGAAAGAAAACAACAACCTTTAATTAAGAATTTCGGTTAATTAGTAATATCTAATTAACCGAAATTGTCTTAAGCGATTTTTTGTTGCGGACCGATCGGCGATATCGTGATCTGGCCGAGATAAGGCTCGACCTCATCACGCATCGGAAGTGCGGTTTGCGCGCCCACTTTCGTGCAGGCCAGAGAGCCTGCAACGGACGCCACCTTGAAGGCGTCTTCGAGCGATTTGCCCTGATCGAGTGCCGCACAGAAATAGCCCGTGTAGGCATCGCCTGCTCCTACCGTGTCGATCGGCTTGATCTTCAGCGGCGATACCATATAGGTGCCGTCCGGCGAAGCCACGATGGAGCCCACGCCACCCAAGGTTACAACCGTCGTCACGTTGAACGTGCCGAGCAATTCCTGCGCAAACGATGTTTTGTCATGCGTCTGGATATCGAACATTTCGCCCACCAGATCCGCTTCGTGTTCGTTCAGGATAATGACGTCAAGATTGTTCAGAAGATTGCGGCTCAGCTTCTGTGTCGCAGGCGCGAAATTCATCACTGTGCGCGCGCCGTTGTTCTTGGCGCGAACGATCAGCGCTTCCGTCTCGGTCATCGGCAATTCGCCCTGTACGAGCACGATCGTGTCTTTATCGAGGAATTTGTCCGGAATTGTCGATTGCCTTGCCTTCAGGTTTGCGCCTTGGGAAACAACGATTTTGTGCGTACCGTCTTTTTCATCGACGAAGATCGTGGCAAGGCCCGAAGGAACGCCTTCGAG
>JAPJRC010000003.1:0-96009 GCA_030824805.1 Micavibrio sp. | reverse complement strand
CATCAACGCCGGAAACATCAACGCCATTCTTTGCAAGGTTTTTGTACATCTGGCGTCCGTGACCGCCTTCACCAAGAGCCCCATAGAAGCGAACTTCCGAGCCAGCGCGCGCTGCGGCAACAGCTTGGTTGGCGCCTTTCCCACCTGGAGCCTCATCGTGCGAGTCCAGATGCACAGCCGTGTCATGCGGCGGCAAATCTGCCAGATGGAAGAAAATGTCCAGCACGTTGGTTCCAAATACAACGATCATCTCAATTATCCTGACTATTTGTTATTTCGTGGCAGTATACACAGGCGCATCCTGAACGCCAGAATTTTGTAAACCTGCCATCTTATTGATTTACCTTATATTGTAGGAGCTTACAGGGCTGCCAGATAATCCGTAACCGTCTGGCGCGCGCCTTTTGCGTACAAGGACTCCAGCGCTGTGCGGACTTCCTCGATCAGCTTTGCATTGCCGCCTAGACGACCGAAGATTTCTTCGATACCCAAAACGCCTGTCGGATCCTGCGGGCTTACCTTGATCCGCCCTTGCAGCTTGTCTTTGGCAGGGTCCTTGATCTCGATGGCTTCAACCTTTTCGTCCGTACCCGAAAGATAACGGAACCAGCCAGCCAATGCGAGCGCGGCAAGCTTGATCGATCCGCCATTTTGCAACTGGTGTTCGATGCAGGGCAGGATCGCGTTCGGGATTTTTTGCGAGCCGTCTTCTGCCAGACGCTGTACCTGATCACCTATGGCCGGGTTTGCAAAACGCTCGATCAGCTTGTCTTTGTACGCTGCCAGATCGATACCCGGAACATCAGGCACGGACGGCGTAATATCATGATCCATGTAGGCGCGAACGAATTGCGCGATCAGCGGGTCCGCCATCGCGAGGTCAACGCGGCGATACCCCATCAGATAGGAAAGATAGGAGAGTGCGGAGTGCGAACCGTTCAGCAAACGCACTTTCATTTTCTCGTAAGGCTCGACATCGGCGACCAGCTGCACGCCGACTTCTTCGAGCGCGGGGCGCCCGTTGCAGAACTTGTCTTCCAGAACCCATTGGCGGAAATCTTCGCAGACAACAGGCCATTTGTCCTGAATACCGTAATCATTCGCCACGATGTCGACAATCGCTTGCGTCGTTACGGGCGTGATGCGGTCAACCATGGAATTCGGGAATGATACGTTGTCCTTGATCCAGTCGCGCAGGCCGGAATCGATTTCGGCCGCGAATTGCAGAACAAGCTTCTGCGTCAGGTGGCCGTTACCAGGCAGGTTGTCGCACGACATAACAGTGAAAGGCTTCATGCCTTTCTGACGGCGGCGTGCCAGCGCGCCAACGATGTAACCGTACGCAGTCTTAGGCTCATCCGGAGATTTCAGGTCGTTCTGGATGTTTGCGTTTGTAAGATCGAGATCGCCCTGCTGGTTGTAGCAATACCCCTTCTCCGTGATCGTCAGGGAAAGGATTTTTACATTGTCGTCGAGCAGGCGTTCCATAACGGCGGCAGGGTTCGACGGTGCATGCAGAACTTCCTTGATGCCGCCGCAGATTTTTACAACATCTTGCTTCGCGTTGCGTTCCAGAATGGCGTAAAGCGCATCCTGTTCCGCCATCGCGTTGATGTTGGTCGTGTCGCTCGGCAGCAGACCGATACCGGAGATCAGCCAGTTCGACGGGGATTTCTCCATCAGATCGTGCACGTAAAGCGCCTGGTGCGAACGGTGGAAACCACCCACGCTCATATGAACGATACCGCAAGCCAGGGACTTGCGGTCATAGGAAGGACGGGTGATAGAGGCCGGAATCTGGCCGAGATTGGCCGTGTTCAGGGGCGTGGCGTTTTCAGCCGTTTTTTTCTGTGCGGAATCTTGCATAATATGTCTCTGGTTGCGGTAATGATTAGTGTAAATCCTTGCGGAGAACAGGAGATTGCGGCTTTTCCGTGTGGCCTACAAGAACTTTCATTGCAACGTCGATACCGCTGCGCTCGATGCTTTCAAAAGATCTTTTAACGGATTGGATGAAAGACGAGTTCGTGGCCAAGTCCTGCCCCCACAGTCCCTGACGATCAAACAAAGCGTTGATCGTAGAACGGTTGCGGTTGATATCATCAACAAGTCCCGTCTTTTTGACGTCCTTGTCATTCGGCTCGCCGGAGTTCTGGCCTTTCAGGAAGCCATCGGACGTCAGGTTGCCTGCATAATGCAACCAGCTTGCAACAGCGAATGTAACGAACTGGTTTGGAGCGTCATCGGCGATCGTGTCGCGCACGATGTTCAGCAAACGATCCTTGATCTTGGACTCGCCGTTACGGGCAAGACGTGTCAGAGGGTCGGAAATGTCCTGGTTGTCGAGGCGGCGGATAACATCGTCCTTGAAATCTTTATAGTCGATACCGTCCAGAGGCTTCAGCGTGGAAATTGCCTGGTCCATGAAATTGCCGATGAAGCTGCGGACAACAGGATCTGCCATGGCCTGATCGGATGTCTTGTAACCGCACAGCGTACCAACGCAGCCAAGCGCCATGTGTGTGCCGTTGAGAACACGGAGCTTCATGCTTTCATATTCTTCAACATGGTGGGATAGAATCGCACCCACTTTGGTCAATTCCTGAATTCCGGAATTGCGGAAGACCTGACCTTTAACGCCCGGCTCCTTGCTCAGATCTTCGATAACCAGCGGAACCTTGGGCATCGGCTCTGCCAGAACAGGCCAATTGTCTTTGACGCCAAGACCGGCAATTTCATCGATATGCGTTTGCGATTTGCTTGGCGTAATGCGGTCCACCATCGTGCTGGGGAAAGGAACGTTGTCGCCAATCCATTCGGCAAGCAACGGATCCACTTTCGACGCTTCCTCCATAACCGCATTTCTCAAAACCGTGGCATTCGCGTTCATGTTGTCGAGCGACATGATGACGGGCGGCTGAAGCCCTCTTTCGCGGCGAAGGTTTAGGGAGTGAACGATTACTTCGATGGTGGAGAATTCCGGGTTATTTGTGTCGATGATTTTTGAAGGCTCACGGCTTTCGTTGGGCTTGTAGCCATTTTGTGTGACCGTCATCGTGATAACTTTGATGGACGGATCTGCCGCGGCTTCGATAATCTCGGCCGCGTTTTCCTTCGCGCAAATAACGCTGCGGATAGAGCCGATAACTTCGTGCTGGGGTGTAATGCCCGCACCTTTCGACGTAAGGCAATAAAGATTGTCCTGCGATTGCAGCGCGTGTTTAACGTCGGCGGATTTCAGGCTGACGGCCTTGATACCGAGTTCTAAGGGTCTGCCCTCGCGCGCGGCTTCGTTCATACCGTCATGCGCCATTTTCGCGATTTGCGCGCGCGCAAAGTTGCTTGGACCGATATGGAAGATGGTGGTCTTCACTTCCTCGGGATTATATTGGGGAACTTGGAAGTTCTCTGGCAGCAGAGAAAGATTTTCAATCTTTAGCGCAACAGGCTTGAACGCAGAGTCGCTAAACTGACTAGACAAAATCTGCGCAGAATCCGGACCGTTTTTCATTTACACACACACCCTTTAGAATAAGAGAACTTATAGCGGCGGAAATTAGTTCATTCCAATTAAGGAATCCAAACAAATTTCACACTTATCAAGCCCTTGCCACACACTGATATGAAAAATCCTTTTACCTTTTCGGCTGGTTAAAATCAAGCAAATAACATGGTGCAAGTGCGAAAAATCCTCAGCGATTTCCGCTTCAATATATTGATGTAAAAAGGTTTTTTTAAGGTTAATAATTTCCTAGGATTTCTTTAACCAAAGGAATGGCAATGTTCCTTTTTTCCACCATGGCGCGGCGATCCGCGGTTTCCACAATGCGGCGCGCTTCTTCAAAAGAACGCTCCATGTGCGAGATAATGTAGTTGACCACGTCCTGCCCTACCCGGAGTTGGCGGTCATTGAACATCTTCACCAGAATCGAGCCAAGCAGAACATCGTCCGGTTCACGGATGGCAACGGCGGGTGCCGCGCGCAGCCGGCTCGCCAGATCGGGCAGCGCAAAAGAACGACGCACCGGAGGCTCGACGAGCGTAAGCAAAATCGAACGTTTCTCTTCCTTGAAGAGATTGTAGAGATGGAAAAGCCCCTTCTCCGCCTCGACATTTCCAATCAGCTTGTCCGCATCTTCGAGAATGACGTGCTTTGCGGCAGAGGCTATATAGCGAATGGATTCATCGTTGAGCGAGCCGGGATTGACACAGGCCGCATTGCTTTTCTCGCCCCACACGGCGGCCAGATGGCTTTTGCCACTGGCCACAGGGCCATAAAGAATAAGCAGCGGGGCCGGCCAGTCAGGCCAGAGATCGATCCATGCAACGGCATCCTGATTGTTCGGCGCAATCAGAAAGTCATCCCGCCCCATCGCGGTGCGGTGTCCCAGATCAAACGGGATCTGCATGTTCGCCGCCATTTCAGGCATCCTTGCCCTCATCGATGATAATTATGCTGCTGACCTCGTCAGGCATAATGATGGCTATTTCTTCAGGATCGCGCAGGTAAAGCGGGCTTGCCTTGTAACGGTCGATCGCAAAGCTGGACAGCACACCTATCACGGCCGCAACAGGCACGGCGAGCAGCATACCGACAATGCCGAAGAGCGATCCCCCCGCGAGCAGCGCAAAGATAACCCACAAAGGATGCAGGCCAACGGAATCACCGACCACTTTGGGCGAGAGAAAGTTTCCTTCGATAAACTGGCCCGCCATAAAGATCGCGCCGATAATACCGACATAGACAAGATCGCCTGTCTGGAACCACGCAATGACAACACCGACAACAAGGCCGAGCGTGGAACCGACCAGCGGAATGATGGAGAAAATACCGGCGCCTATGCCGATCAGGAATCCGTAATCCAGACCCGCAATCGCCAGCGCAATCGCATATATAATACCGAGCAGGAACGCGACAATGATCTGGCCACGAATAAAGCCCGCCACTTTCGTGTCGATCTGTTTCAGCAACGACCGGATCAGTGCCGCATGCTGACGCGGATACAGGCTTTCCACCCATTTAACTATGTTCGGCCATTCCACCATCATGAAAAACGCGACAAGAGGCGTTAGCGCCAATGTGGTTGCCGCCTCGACAACGAATTTCCCGCCGGCCGCAACGCCGCCCATAATACCGCCCGTAACACCGACGAGCGAATCCGCGTTGCCTTTCATATATTCATTAAGCTGTTCGATATAATCCGGCCCCACGCGATCCTGAATCCACGAAAGATACGGCCCCGCATAATCCATGATGTTCTGGACGTAGTTTGGAATGCGTTCGATAAGCTGCTGCGCCTGCTTGAAAGCGAGCGGCGCCAGAAGGATGAACAAAAGGCTCAACGTGCCGAAGAACAGCGTGAGTATAAACAACGAGCTTGCCCAACGCGGAATTTGCCTCTGCGACATTTTGCGCATAACCGGATCGAGCAAATACGCGATCGCGATACCCAAAATAAACGGGGTGAGGATGGAATTGAAAATCCAGATAAAAGCTATGAAAAGGGCGAAAAATCCAGCCCAGAATCCGGCCTTGCCTGCTGTTGTCAGTGCCATGTCCGTCTCTCTTCTTTCTTTATCTGTAAACCGGTGTTGTGCTGGCACCCGAATATATTTCCAGCGTGCCGTCCTGTGCGCCGCGCAGCATGACACCCGCGTTCTGTAGTGCCAGTTGCAGCGATGGCAGATCGCCTGCGTAGCGTATATCCAGCAATGCTTCACGCGAAGTCAGGGATTTAATCATAACCGCCTGCATGCCATACACGCGGTCCAGCGTGTTTTTCATACGCACCCAGTCCTGCACGGAGGCAAAACGCGCGCGCGCCGCATAGTTTTTGGAAGGCCCCAACGCCGTGCGTGTGTAAGGCACGGGCGCGGGCTGTTGGGTGACCGGCATCTGCGGCGGCTGGCGGCCATACACAGTGGTTACGGTTGTTGTGGCTGGTGCTTGTTGTGCCGTGGCAGGGTTATAAGCAGCGTTGGCTTTCCAGCTATCAGTGAGGAATGCGCGGACCTGTCCGGCCGTACGCTGGAACAGCGTGTTCTGGTCTTCGCCCGGCTTCTGATCGACAACCAGCTTGCGCACGAAAACAGGCCCTTCGAAATTGTTGCTGTACACATTGACAACCAGCCTGCCCTGCGCGCCGGTAGGCTCTGGTGAAGCCAGCACGATGGCGACATCGTCTGCGCCGTAACGGGAAGCCAGCTCCTGCACCTCGACGGGATCGTATTGAAGGCCGTCTGCATCGCTTACTTGCGCTATGTCGTTCGCATCACCGATAGGGATGACCGCGTTGGTGGTCGATGAAAAACTGCGCCATGCCGTCATCCATGGGTTGGCGTCCGACCACAGCACCGTCTGTCCACCGACCTGATAAAACGGCAACACCAGAACAGGCTTTTTCGGCGCATCGGAATAAGAGATTCCCTTGGTCGCCATGGACGTCTTCATGGCGTTGGGGCGGAAGCGCACCGTATAGGTGCCTTTGTAACGTTTGCTCGAAAGCTGCTCCTTGGTAACCTCGAAGTCCTGCACCAGTGTGGACACGGTGATCGGGTCCGGCACGACAAAGGTCTGCATGGCCTGCGCACCCAGGAAGCGTTCGGCCAGCATCTTGTAAGCCTTGACCTGCGCCTCATCCACGGCTTTTTCGCGGGCCTTGACCGCATTTTCAGCCGTAACGTCCACTTCGACCCCCTCAACCGTATAGGCAGGGTTGGTTTCGGCGTATGAAAGCGGCGAAACGACCATGAAAAAGGCCGCCAAAAGCATATAAAATGCTGTACGCACGGGCATGGATTGCTTATAGATTGGGGCGGCCATGGTCCTTTTATCCTATTGTGGGAGTGTGGCAATTTTATAACGTGAAAATCTTCGGAAACCAACATGAAACAAAGCGCCTATAAAGAAGCCGGTGTGGATATCGATGCAGGGGCCGAGCTGGTCGAAAAGATCAAGCCCGCGGTAAAGCGAACGGCCCGTAGCGGAATGATGGGCGGCCTTGGTGGTTTCGGCGCTATGTTCGACCCGAAAGCGGCCGGATACAATGACCCTATTCTGGTTTCCTCTACGGATGGCGTCGGCACAAAAATCAAAATCGCCATCGACGCCAAGCGTCACGATACGATCGGTATAGACCTCGTCGCCATGTGTGTGAACGATCTGATCGTACAGGGCGCGGAACCCCTCTTCTTCCTCGACTATTTTGCCACCGGTAAACTCGAAGTCGGCGTGGCGCAACAGGTGATCGAAGGAATTGCCAAGGGATGTGAGCTTGCGGGCTGCGGTCTTATCGGCGGCGAGACGGCAGAAATGCCGGGCATGTACGGCGAAGGCGATTACGACCTCGCGGGCTTTACGGTGGGCGCTGTGGAACGCGACCAGATTCTTACGGGTGAAACAATTGCCGAAGGCGATGTCGTGTTGGGCCTGCCCTCGTCCGGCGTTCATTCCAACGGCTATTCGCTCGTCCGCAAAATCGTGAAGGACGCCGGCGTTACCTATGAAACCCCGGCACCGTTCGAAGCCGGCAAAACGATGGGCGATGTCCTGCTTGCCCCAACCAGAATTTATGTGAAACCATTGCTGAAGGCGCTGAAAACTGGCGGCGTCAAAGGTATGGCCCATATTACAGGCGGAGGCCTCACGGAAAATATTCCGCGCGTGCTTCCTGCCAATGTGTGTGTGTCCCTGGACGCACAAAACTGGCCACGTCCCGGCATTTTCGGCTGGCTCGCCCAATCCGGCAAGATGGAAGCCGCCGATATGGCCCGCACCTTTAACTGCGGCATCGGTATGGTCGTGGTGGTCGATGCGGCCAAAGCCGACGAGATCATCAAAATTCTGGCCGAAAACGGCGAAACCGCGCACAAAATCGGCATGGTCACAGCCCGCAAGGGGTCCGACGGTCCACAGGTTGCCATAGACAACGAGGCTTCCCTGCTCGCCTGAAATCTGTTTCAATAGAATAAGAACTAAAAAGGAATTTCCCATGGGCCATCACCACGTTCCCGTTGAAGTCGATCCTCAGGCGCTTAAGCACTCCCAGCAGCTTTGGCATAATTTTACCCAGGCAACGAAATTTGGCGTAATCGCCTCTGTCATCGTGCTCGGCTTGATGGCTTTTTTCCTCGTCGGTTAATAATCCTTTAACCATCTAAGTCTTTATGTTTTCGTAACCATTTCATCGCATGATGGACGGTGGAGGCGTGTTTCGCGCACCGCAAGGACGAAAACGATTATGGCTTTTACAAGCTTGAAAAACTGGCAAAAAACCTGCGGCATTGTATCCGTGACCCGTACAGGCATACTTATGTGTGCCCTGTCGGTATTGCTTGTTTTGTCCGGGGCGTCTCTCGTGTTCGCACAAGATGGCGTCCTCCAACCTGTGGCGCTGACCGACACAACAGATGAATTGTTGCTGGCCCCCCATGTTCTCGTACAGCGTGATGAAGACGGCTCGGTCACACCGCAAAGCATAGAATCGAGCAACGGAAGAATTTTAAGCGGTACGGTTCCCAAAGATGACGTCATAAATCTCGGCTATGACGGGAAATCCCATTGGTTGACAATTCGCGCGATAAACAGCGCCCGTGAACAGGATTGGGTTGTCGATATCGGTACACGTTCAGAAGGTCGTTTGGGCTATATACGCAGTGCGAACGCTTATGAAATGACCTTTACGCAAGATGGCCGCGCATCTGTGCAAGAAATAGGAACGCTTAGCAATGATGGGGCTTTCAAATTTAATATCCCAACCAACACGCAGAAATTCCTGCTGCTGAACATAGTCCCTTCTGCGGGCAAGCCTTCAGTTATTCCCTTAAAGATTTACAGCAATCCTGCATTTATAGCCCATAGCGGATCGCTGCTGACACCGTACGCGATATACAGCTTTTTCCTGCTGGCGTTTGCGATTTATCTGTTTTCATCCGCGCTATCGCGCGGTGAACGCTCTCTTTTTATTTTCTCCGCATTCTTTGTTTATATGCTCGTCGTCTGGACTGTCACTGAACGTATGGGCTCGCGCATCGGGTTCGACGTGTTTGACATGCTAATACCCGTAATGATGCTCGGATACATGCTTTTCTCGATCATGCTTACCAAGCATTTTTTCAATATCGAGCAAGGCAGCTTTACCGAGAAATATATATTATACGGCCTCACGTGGCTTAACATTATAACAACGGCCCTGTCCTTCCTTTTGCCTGTAAGCGGCGGGCTCACACAATTTTCGCTATTATACGGTGCGCCGTTTATAACATTCACCATCCTTTGCCTGATGGCTTTCGCACAATCCATATCCCGCAGGCCCGGATACCGCCTGTATTTTATCGGCAGCGTTTTTCCGGTCGCTGCGCTTTTGGCGATTATCGCCAGCTTCTTGCACATTCTGCCGCAAGACCCCTTCGTGGTGAATTCCCTTTGGTACTCGGTTGCTTTTCAGGGATTGTTCATGATCGTCGCCAACCATCTCAAATATTCTTCCGAAGAAGGTGCGGCAACCGAACAGCGCGTTGAAAAAGGCGAACTTGATTTCTCGAAACTTCGCGAAACGAAAGATACGGCCGACCATAGCCGCCTGCTGAAAGTCATAGAAAAAGAGCGCGAGCTTCTTGCCGAATTCCGTGCACGCGAAACAGAACGTGTTAATGAGATGCGTCAGGCCAAGGAAGCTGCCGATGAAGCAAACCGCGCAAAATCCGCTTTCCTAGCTGTCGTCAGCCACGAGATCAGAACGCCCATGACGGGCGTAATGGGCATGGTGCGCATGCTACTCGACTCCAGCATCACAAAGCAGCAGCGCGACTACGTCCTGACAATCCAGGAATCAAGCGAAGCCATGATGGCGCTTTTGAACGACATCCTCGATTTCGAACGTATCCAGCGCGGGAAAATAGAACTCGAGAATATCAGCTTTGATTTGCACAGACTGATCCAGGGCGTCATTACGCTTATGTCGGGCCACGCCGTTGAGAAAGGCATTTCCCTTTCGGCACGCATGGACGACGATCTTCCAAAATTCGTCAAGGGAGACCCTACCCGTTTGCGCCAGGTTCTTCTGAATCTTATGGGTAACGCGATAAAATTCACGCAGCACGGCGAAGTAACGCTCCTCGTCAAAAACATGGGACAGAATGATCAAAATCCCAAAGACGATAAATTCATGATTTATTTTGCCATACAGGATACCGGCATTGGCATTTCCGCCGAAGCCAAGAAAAATTTGTTCACACCGTTTGGACAGGCAAATTCATCCATCAACCGGAAATTCGGCGGCACCGGTCTCGGTCTTGCCATTTCAAAAGGCCTTATCGAAACGATGGGCAGCGCCATCAACATCAACAGCAAGGAAGGCGAAGGCAGTACATTCTTCTTTACGCTGGAAATGGAGCGCGGTCTGGCTGCGAGCGTCAGTGAGAAAACCGTGCAAACCCCTCAGGCGCCTGTATCGGCCCGCATTCGTATTCTTGTCGTCGATGACAACGCTATTACACGCAAAGTCGTGATAGGATTCCTTGAACAGAACGGGCATGAAATACTAACCGCCTCGAGCGCAGAAGAAGCGCTGGCGAAAATCAATCAGGATGCTTTCGATCTTATTTTCATGGATATCGAACTCCCCAGTATGCCCGGCAACATGGCCACAAAACAACTGCGGGAGCACCGCGACCGCACGAAGGCAGCGATACCAGTCATCGCCATGACAGGCAACATTGCAAAAGAAGACCGCGAGCGTTATCTCGCCGACGGTATGAGCGGATTTATTGCGAAGCCGATCGAGGCCGAACAGCTACGCAACATCGTAAACGAAGTTGCGCGCAAATCGTTCGAACGCGAAATCCGTATGCCTGAAACATCGGCCCCCGATCCGTTCGCCATGTCCGCGGAAGACTTTGCCGAGCAGGCGCGTAAGGCGGAAGCCGCGAATCTGGACAAGAACGTCTTTAACCCCGACATGCTGCAAAGCCTGAAAGACACGATCGGTGCCAAACAATTGGGTGATCTTTTAACCGAATTGATAGTAAAGACCGAAGAAATACTGCAGGCGATGCAGGATGCTTCGAAACAGAACGATCTCGTCACCCTCGCCGCGCGCGCGCACGAGCTCAAGGGCATGGCGGGCAATTTCGGTCTCGTGGAAATCAGCTCTATCGCCGCACAGGCGGAACGCAAGGCCAAAAATGCAGAAACATCCGATCTCGGTCCGTTGGTCGGATCGCTGCCCGACGCAAGCATGCGGGCGCAAAACGCCTTGAAAGAATGGTCTGCTCTTTAAAGAACCCTGTTAACCGGGGATTTCGTCGTTGCTGAAGAATTGCGCGATTTCTATTTTCGCGTTCTCAAGGCTGTCGGAACCGTGGACCGAGTTTTCGCCGATGGAGAGTGCGAACTCTTTACGGATCGTGCCTTCGGCAGCCTCTTTCGGGTTCGTCGCGCCCATGACTTCGCGGTTTTTAAGAACGGCGTTCTCGCCTTCCAGAATCTGAACAACCACCGGCTCGGAAATCATGAAATCCACCAGTTCGCCATAGAACGGGCGCTCTTTGTGCACTTCATAGAATTTCTCGGCTTGTGCGCGGCTCATCTTGATACGGCGCTGCGCCACAATGCGAAGGCCCGATGCCTCGAATTTTGCGTTGATAGCGCCCGTCAGGTTGCGGCGCGTGGCGTCCGGCTTGATGATGGAAAAGGTGCGCTCAAGAGCCATGGGTTTACCTCTATAATTCTGGTTCGTTAAAGTGCGCCCCTTATAGCGAGTGCTCCTTTGCAAGACAAGCTATTTATCGCTGCAGTGCGGCGATGAATATCCACAGGGAATCTCTGATTTTCTATGAATTCTTCCCTTAAAAGTTACTAAATTTCTAATTTTCCCGCTCATTTTCCCGATTCTTTTCTTGCCATCTAATAAATAGAGTTCTAACATCACTTTTTAGCATAAGTGGTATGTGAGAGATGAATGAACTTCGTTTAGCATGGCAAGATGCCGTTGAACGACCATACAATCCGTCCAAAGGATGGAACTCTACCGTACAACCTATGGCTGGCATGAAGCCCCAGGAATATTGCGAGCTTGCGCAGCAGGCAGAAGAACTCCTTCAGGAAGAAATGGTGGCTTACTGCCATCGTAATGGATTTGATCCGGTCGTTGTTCCCCACCAGGATTTTGAGAAAACTTTCGAACACGGCACACAGCGCTTTAAACAATGGTATCAGGAAAGATACCCGGCGGCCGATGTCATGATTGTCACAGGCGTGAAAAATCTGGACTCAGCGGTGCGCAAATCCCAGTTCAATCCGGAGCATGCCGACACGCACAAAGATTATCTGCGTGGCATGTTCGTGTTCCTGAACGGCACGACACCAAGAAAGCACAGAGCCAGCATGGACGCCATGGTGCGTTCATTGAACGCTATTGAATCGGACCCCTTGACTGTGGCGCATAACAATCTGTTCCACACGCCGAAAAAGAACGGGTTCAGGGGGCACAAGGCGGCATGGCATCTGGAAGTACCGGAAGACAAACCGCTTGGCGGGCTTCCCATCATAGCCAGCATCAAGACCGAACATGAATACCAAATGGATATTGATAAGCTGACGCGCAGATTCCTGACGATGGGCCGCCGGACGCAAAGCGTGCTGACACAATTCTTCCAGTCATGCGCCTTCACGCATGAACTCAACAGAAGCATCAGCAAGAGTATGGGCAAGGTGAACGATCGCGCCCAGGTTTTGACAGATCTGGGCAAGGATCTGTATGATCACGTTCACGATCAAGGCGGCTTCAATGCACTCATATCAAGAGAAGCGCTTGAGCGTCACGCCCCGCCCAGCCCGGACAAACTCAGCCACACAATCCGGGAAGTCGTGCCGAGCTTTGGCGGCGGCAGCCGCGATCTCGCCCGTCACATTGTGGAAAGCGGTGTGCTTCCCATGCATGTGATTGTTAAATCGGGTCTCATACCCAGCGCTATGCGATAGCCGTGCGCTTCGGCTCTTCAACCAAATGGAAATATGACGGCATCGGACCTGCGACTGCAGAGGATGTCGCATTTATAGATACGCTTCGTGCCTATTGGGATGAATTGGCGAAAGCCTCGATGCCGAAATCTATTGCTAAAAAGCCGGAAGAGATCAGACTTGGCGATCCGCTTGCGCATTTCACGATAAGAGATGACAGCACGAAGATCATGACTCCGGAGGATGTCGCCGAATATTACAAAGTCGCCAAAAAGAATCCGCAGAGCAAAGGCCACCAGATAGAGGCGCTTAAGAAAGCTGCGCACGATTTCAGGTTAATCTAAGCCTGCTTAACCCGCGATAAGCTGATGGATTACCGTGACCGCATCATTGGCGGCAGCGCTGTTCGGACCACCGGCTTGTGCCATATCAGGACGACCGCCGCCACCGGAACCACCAAGCGCCGCAGAAGCGGCCTTCACAAGATCCACCGCGCTGATCTTGGCAGTCAGGTCTTTCGTAACCGCGACAACGACAGAAGCTTTGCCCTCTTCCGTTGCGATCAAGGCCACAACGCCGGAGCCAAGTTTTTTCGTCATGTCTTCGGCCATGGGCTTCAGGTCCTTGGCAGGGAAACCCGGAAGAACCTTGGCGAGGTATTTCACACCGCCAACATCTTTTGCTTCATCGGTTGACGTTGCCTGTGCCGCGTTCGTGCGGCGCAAATCGGAGATCTGCTTTTGCAATGTCTTGATGTGTTGGGACAGGCCGTCTTCGCTGTCTTGTAAGGCTGCTTCGTCTTTTCCGCCCAGCTCTGCAAACTCGCCGCGCAGCTTTTCAACATCGGACTTGAGTTTTTCAATACGCTCCTGCGCGCCTTGTGCCTGTGTCGCGAGATATTCATCGACGCGTGCGCCCGTCAAAGCCGTCACGCGGCGGATACCGGCGGATACCGCGCCTTCGCCGATAATCTTGAACTTGCCGATATCGCCCGTGCGTTTTACGTGCGTACCGCCGCAAAGCTCGACAGAGTAAGAAATATTGGAGCCGGCCGAGCGCGGCGTGCCCATCGAAACCACGCGCACTTCGTCTTCGTATTTTTCACCGAACAATGCACGGGCACCGGATTCACGGGCTTCATCGAGCGCCATCACGCGTGTGACGACTTCAGTGTTCGCCGCGATTTGCGCGTTCACCTGATCTTCGACGGAACGCAGTTGTTCCTGCGTAATCTGCACGGGCTGCGAGATATCGAAACGCGTGCGGCCTTCGTCCTGCAACGATCCTTTCTGCGCAATGTGATCGCCCAGTGTGAGGCGCAATGCTTCGTGCAAAAGATGCGTTACCGAGTGGTTGGATTCAATCGCGTCACGACGTTTCGTGTCGACGCGCAGCTCAACGCCTTCGCCATTGGTAATCTTGCCCTTGGTGACCTTACCGATATGCACCCAGAGCTTGCCGACCTGTTTTTTCGTGTCGGTGATTTCGAAGCTATCACCCGCCGCCGTCAGCATAACACCAGTGTCGCCGACCTGACCGCCCGATTCCGCATAGAAAGGTGTTTGGTTGACGATGATAAAGCCTTCTTCGCCTTCGTTCAGCGCATCGACTTCCTTATTGTCCTTGATGATGGCAAGGATTTTTCCTTCGGCGTCCGTCTTGGAATAGCCGAGGAATTCCGTTGCACCGAATTTGTCAAACAATTCAAACCAGATTTTGCTTGTGCCCGCATCACCGGAACCCGCCCAGCTTTTACGCGCCAGCGCCTTCTGGTCTTCCATGGCCTTTTCAAAACCTTTCATGTCGACTTCAAGGCCCTTTGCGCGGAGCGCATCGGATGTCAGATCGACCGGAAAACCGTAAGTATCATAAAGTTTAAACGCAACGTCGCCGGAAAGCTTTTGGCCTTCGCCCAGATTTTCCGTTTCGTCGTCGAGCATTTTCAAACCACGATCCAGCGTCTTCTTGAAACGCGTTTCTTCGTTTTTCAATGTTTCGACAATCAATCCTTCGGCACGTTTCAATTCCGGATAGGCTTCGCCCATCATGGAAAGCAGCGTCGGGAAAAGCTTGTACATCAGCGGCTCTTGCGCGCCGAGCAAATGGGCGTGGCGCATACCGCGGCGCATGATACGGCGCAGAACGTAACCGCGTCCTTCGTTGGATGGCATAACGCCGTCGGCCAGCAGGAATGCTGAGCAGCGCAAATGGTCTGCGATCACGCGGTGCGATGGCGCCTGGTCTCCGTCCGGCGAAACACCCGTGCGGTCTGCGACATCCTCGATGATAGAGCGCAAAAGATCGATGTCGAAAATCGTATCGACGCCTTGCAGGATCGTCGCCATACGCTCAAGGCCCATACCTGTGTCGATGGAGGGTTTGGGCAGCGGCTTTCTGATATGGCCGCCGTTACCGTCCGGCTCCTGCTCGAACTGCATGAAAACGAGGTTCCAGAATTCAAGGAAGCGATCACCGTCTTCTTCCGGCGAGCCCGGAGGACCACCCCAGATGTGTTCGCCGCGGTCGATGAATATTTCCGAACACGGGCCGCAAGGGCCGGTATCGCCCATCATCCAGAAATTGTCGTTGGTCGGAATGCGGATGATTTTTGAATCGTGAAATCCCGCGACTTTTTTCCAGATGCCGGCCGCTTCTTCGTCCGATGTGTGCACTGTGACAAGCAGCTTTTCCTTGTCCATGCCGTAATGCTTGGTCACCAGTTCCCATGCAAAAGCAATCGCGTCTTCCTTGAAGTAATCTCCGAAAGAAAAGTTGCCGAGCATTTCAAAGAATGTCGCGTGGCGCGCGGTATAGCCCACATTGTCGAGGTCGTTGTGCTTGCCGCCGGCGCGCACGGATTTCTGTGCGGTGGTCGCGCGGCTGTAGGGGCGCTTTTCTACACCGGTGAAAACGTTCTTGAATTGCACCATACCGGAGTTCGCAAACATCAGCGTGGGATCGTTCTGCGGAACAAGCGGCGATGAGGCTACATGTTCATGTCCTTTGGACATAAAGAACTTCAAAAATTCGGAGCGGATATCGTTTACCGTTTTCATCACACGACCCAATGGGTTATAAGTTTTTGTAAGATAATCATTAATTCCCGAAAAGAGCCGTTCATGCAAGAGCTATTGTCGTTTGCGAACCGTCTGGCCGATGAATCCGGCAAGATCATAACCCGTTATTTCAGAACGGATTTTGCGGTCGAAAGCAAATCGGATGAAACCCCTGTCACCATAGCCGACCGTGCCGTTGAAGCCGAACTGCGCAAGATTATCGAAGAGATGCGCCCCGATGACGGTATTCTCGGCGAAGAATACGGCCCCAAGGAAAGCAAAAACGGCTTTACCTGGGTTCTTGATCCTATCGACGGCACGAAATCTTTCACTGTGGGCCGTCCCTCTTTCGGCACGCTGATCGCGCTCTGCGAAGGTGACATCCCGGTTCTTGGCGTGATCGACCAGCCGATCCTGAAAGAACGCTGGGTGGGCGACACCGAGATAACAACCTTCAACGGCAAACAGGTTGTCACGCGCAAATGCGAAAGCTTGAAAGCCGCGCGCGTTGCCAGCACATCGCCCGCGCAATTGTCCGAACTGCATGGCGAACATCCATTGTGGAAAAAAATCTATGCCGAATGCAATTATTTCGTCTGGGGCGGTGATTGCTATTCCTATGGCCTGCTTGCCAACGGATGGATGGATTGTGTGGTCGAACAATTCCTGGCGCCGTATGATTTCGCAGCCCTCGTGCCGATTGTACAGGGCGCAGGCGGATGGATGGGTGATTGGACCGGCGCACCGCTGACCATCAAATCCGATGGCCGCACCCTTGCGATCGGTGATCCCGCCCGCAAGGATGACTTTATCAAGCTTCTGTCCTAGAACCGGAACGAAACGCCCGCACCGATAAGCCATGGATCGTGTTCGACGTCCGCGTTAACGGCGCCGTCGTTCAGCTTGGCATCGACGTCGAGAAAGATTTTCTCACATCGAGATTGAGGCCCCAGTTCGGCGTTATCCAGTAATCGGCACCCGCCTGCAGGGCCCAGCCAAAACCGCCATCGAGTTCGAGATCCGTAAATCCGGCACCCTCTTCCTCTCCATAGAAATACGAATAATTGATACCCGCACCGACATACGGGCTGAAGGCATTGTCCGGCGTGAAGTGGTATTGCAACGTAACGGTCGGCGGCAAAATCCACGTGTCGCCAAGATCGACATCGCCCGTATAGGTAAGCTTGTGTTGCGCCGTGCCTGCGATGGCTTCCACACCGATATGATCGGTGATGAAATATGTGAGATCGAGTTCGGGGGTAACCGCGTTTCCGACCTTTGCCTCGCCGCCGATATCCACATCACTGTCTTCGTCGGGCACAACGCCAAGGACGCGCCCGCGTATCTGGAAACGCTCTTTGGCAAGCCAGCCATCCCCTAGATCACGCGCCTGCGCCGGCACAGCGGATATAACGGAAATGCCTGTAAGCAGAGAAAGAATGCAGAGATGTTTCATGGCGAGCCCCCTTCGCGGTTGGATAATCATTATGGGGATTCTCTGCCTCTGCCGCTTACGCGTCAAGAAAACATACAGCTGTAATTTCTCTTAAGTTTTTGATATAATTGAAAAATACAGGACCGAAATGGTCCTGTCAGGCCTTTTATTCAGCCGCAGCGAACTTAACAGCGCCTTTGTCGAGCGCGGCGTAACGCGGCCAGCGCGCCGAAGCGAGTTCGGTGATGGAATCATCCTGCTGGTCAAAACGCATGCGGTAAATCCAGTAATTGCACAACACACGTTCGACATAAGCACGCGTCTCTGCAAACGGGATCGTTTCGATGAACAGCAACGGATCATCAATGTCCGCGCGTTCGGATTTCCATTTTGCCAGCGTGCCGGGGCCTGCGTTGTATGCAATCGCAAGCGAAAGCAGATCCTGTCCGACCAGCGAATTGTTTAAAAGCTCTTCGATATATTTCTGGCCGAGATCGAGATTGACCTCTGCTGTCTTTAAAAGATTTTTGCCTTCGCGGTCCGTGAAGATATCCGTGTCCGCAACATGGTTCGCCGTGGTTGGCATCAACTGCATCAAGCCCGTTGCACCCGAAGATTTGTTTTCGGCCGAAGCATTGAAACGCGATTCCTGACGGATGATGGCGTGGATCAGCGCGCGATCGATGCGGAAGCCCTGGTTGGGGCTCCATGGCATGGCGGGATACAGCGCAGAGTCATAAACATCCTTGCCTTTGAAGCCCACAGCATGTGCGAGCTTCATCGTCAGCGAAGGAAGCTGGCGCTCATAGGCATAAGCCAGCAGCGCCTTCTTGCGGTCGCTATTGCCCTTGACGTAAAGCGCGCGGATCTCGGCTTCGGCCAGTGTAATTTCTCCTGCGGCCAGCAGCTTCTCCGCGCGTTGGCCTGGCGCAGATTCCAAGAGCTCGCTTTCTTCGGATGCGGAAAGCTCAGGCGCATCCCAGTTCAGATCGGCGTCGCGTCCCAAAGCAGCGGTCGCGAGCATGCCGTAGAAAGTGCGCGGATAATCGGCGGCCAGCTTCAGCGTTTGGGAATGTCTGCGGCTGTGTCCGGCTTTTTCATGCGCGCGCGCCGCCCAGTACGCTGCGGCGGCAACCATATCGCCGGATGAATATGGAGAATACGCTGTGATTTCGAAAGATTGTGCGGCTTGCGCATAACGGCCTTCACGCCATTTCGCGAGCCCGTGTACCCAGCCGCCCATCGGCGCCTTGCCGCGCGAACCGTTGACCGCCTGTGCGGAAAGGCGCTCCGCCTCTTCCACCTTTCCGGCATAAAGATAGCCGGCGGCGATCATGGCGCGGATGCGGTCTTTTTCAACTTTGTCGAGATAGACGGATGTCGGGCTTTCATTGAGCGTGCGCAAGGCGGCAGACGGCTCGTAAATCTGGATGGAGCGGCGGACGCTCTTGATCAGGTCTTTGGCCAGCGCGTTCTGGGCGGCGGTGCGCTCTATTTCAGGCTGATAAACTTTCGCATCCATGCCGTGCTCGTCCAGCTCTTCTATGGTCGAGGCGCTGTAGGATGCCTTGACCAGCTTGGCCGATCCACCAGGCGCACGTGCCATGGCCAGTCGGGCAATCCGGTCAGCCTGCGGATGGTCGGCATAATTGGCGAGCCAGTCGGCAAGCTCTTCGAAACCGGCTTTGTAGGATGCGTGCAGATAACGTTGCGCCAGCACATGCCCCATAAGGGAACTGTCCTTGAGTCTGGCGATAAGGATATCGGCCTCGGCAAAGGAGCCCGCCGACTGGAAACGGAAGATGTCGCGGTACAGATCCATCTGTGCCCCCGCCAGCGGCGAACGGTATGCTTGTTCTTCGGCGGCGGTGCGGCGTGCTTGTTGGGGATACGAGGCGTTAATAATTCCATCGCGGATGAGAGTCGCCACATCCGGCTTGCGCGGCGGTACAGGAATAGAAGAGCCCGATACGCCAACCAGAGAAGTGACGCCGACGATAAGGGCAAGAGGACCTGCGAGCAGTAAGCAGGAAACGCGGCCGTATTTCGTCAGCAACGCGGGTTTTGTATTCCAGATGCGCAGCCCCGCAGCGACACACCCTTTCAATCGAGACATTGTTAACTCTATCTTCAGATTTGAGCCGGTTTGATAGGCGCTTTTCCCCAGCGCGTCAACTCGATTAAAAAATATCAAGTAAAAACAATAACTTGAACAATTTGCTTCGAACTATCGTTAACCTTTTCTTAGCCAATATGGCCACCGTAAACGGCGGACAGGCTAATTTTGTTCCAATCTGGCCTGGAGCATCAAAAGGTCCGACCACGCCATCGCCTTGTGGGATGGGGTGCGGAGAAGATAAGCAGGATGGTAGGTAGCAATGGCTGGTATTGGGGAAGTATTATTCGACACCCCGTCAGTAAGGGGGCGGTAGTCATGAAACTTGCCGCGCAGCTTCGAGATGGAATCCCCGCTACCCAGAAGGCCTTTCGCCGATACGCCGCCGCAAAGGATAAGCACCCGCGGTTTGACCAGGGCGATATGGCGCTCGATAAAAGGAAGCGAGATATCAATCTCCGCAGGGCTCGGCGTGCGGTTGCCCGGCGGACGCCAGTTCAGGATGTTGGAAATGTAAACGGCTTTGGCAGGATCTTCTTCGGTGCGGAAAAGGCCGATGCATTTCAGCATCCGGTCCAGCAGTTGCCCGCTGACACCGACGAAAGGCTTGCCCTGACGGTCTTCATCCGCGCCCGGCGCCTCGCCGACCAGCATCACCCGTGCTTGTGGGTTGCCGTCGGAAAACACCATGTTCGTGGCCGTCTTGCGGATGGCCAGCCCCTCAAAACCCGCTATCGCCGCCCGCAATTCGTCCAGATTCTGGCAGGAAGCCGCCAGTTTGGCCGCCTCCACACGTGCCTGCGCCGTGCCGAGGAGATCGGCCCCGCTTTCCTGGGCCGATGGCGGCATCAACGGGGCGGAACGGATGGATGCGGTGATTGGTGGTGGTGCGGCGTCGCCATTCGCACCCAGCGATTTTAGAACGCTCGCCGCCGATACCGTCCGGTCTACCGGATGGTCGGACAGCGCTTCGTCAGCCCCGATATCGAGGTGCCAGTTCAGCGCGGCAAGGTACGGGTTCGCAGATGTCATGATAGACATATATATAAGTAGTTTTGAAAAGCGGCGAAAGCCTTATGTCCTTCAGGCCGAAACTGGCGGTGCATAAATCTCCAGAAGGTCAGTCCCCAGCGCTTCGCGGGAAACGAGAACAGGCCGCAAAGCCGCGTCCAGCGTATCAGTGTCCAGCCCACCGAACGCGTCCACACCATCGGCCCCGACAATCACGGGCGCTCTCATTATATATAAGTGATCCCACAGGCCGGATTTCAGGAAGGATGTGAACACCCCCTGCCCTGCCTCAACCATAAGCCGGGTAACGCCCTTCTCGGCCAGATGCGCCAGAACAAAATTCAGGTCCAGCGTGCCGTTAAGGCACACAGGGGTTGTGACCACCTCTACATCCGGCAGATTTCCGCCGTTTCTGCCAGAAAAAACCGTTACCGGCCCTGCCTTGTCGCTGAGCATGCGCGCCGAAACCGGCATACGTCCATCCGTATCCAGAACACAGCGGCGTATGGTGTGGTTTACTCCTTCGATGCGCGCCGTAAGCTGCGGGTCGTCGGCCAGAACGGTGCCTATCCCGGTCAGGATCGCATCGTGGGTAGACCGCATTTCATGCACGCGGCGTCGCGCCTCTTCGCCTGTGATCCACTGGCTATGCCCGTTACGGGTTGCAATCTTTCCATCCAGTGACAGCGCGATCTTAAGCGTGACCAGCGGACGCGCATTCGTTTTCGAAAGAAAAAAGCCTTTGTTCAGTTCGCGGCATTCTTCTTCAAGACATCCGACTTCAACGGAAATGCCTGCACGCTCCAGCGCCGCAACGCCCTTGCCGCGGATAGCCGGATTTTCATCCAGACAACCGACAATCACTTTCGATACGCCGGATTTTATCAAGAGATTGGAACAGCATACGCCTGCTTCTTTAAAGCAGGGTTCAAGCGTGACATAAGCTATAGCGTCGTTTGCATGCGCGCCCGCCTTTTTCAAGGCAGCCGCCTCCGCATGCGGATGGCCGCCATCAGATGTGCGCGCCTCCGTGATCACTTCACCATCTTTGACAAGCACGCATCCGACAGAAGGGTTCGGTGCGACACGTCCCAGACCTGCGCGTGCAAGCTCCAGCGCACGAGCCATATAATATGTGTGCTGCGTTTTACTCACGATTGCCAACGATGATATCGCCGATCTTGTGGCCGTGCGCGCGCTTGACAGTCAGATACGAAACGTTGTCGTCCGTCGCGTGCACGGCCGTCGGCACCATGGCATGAACATGAATGCCGGATTTTTCCAGCGCCGAAACCTTGTCCGGATTGTTGGTGAGAAGCCATACCGATTGCACACCCAGATCATTCAGCATGTTGACCGCGATCTTGTAATCGCGCCCATCCAGCGGCAGGCCAAGATGGGCGTTGGCCTCGAACGTGTCCTTGCCGTTTTCAATCTGCAGCTTGTAAGCGTCCAGCTTGTTATAAAGTCCAATCCCCCGCCCTTCCTGGCGCAGATAGATCAAAACGCCGCCATCCACCGCCATACGGTCGATCGCTTCGTTCAACTGGCCGTTACAATCACACCGGTGCGAACCGAACACATCGCCGGTCAGGCATTCCGAATGGATGCGCACCAGCGTGTCGCCTTTTTTGTCCCATCCGGGAAAAAGCAGGGCGATATCTTCGGTTTCATGCCCTTCAAAAGTGAAAGACACTATCTCGGCCTTGATGCCGTCCCGGATCGTAATAGGTATTCTAGTTCTAAGGGCCAAAGCCGCTATCCCATGCTTTCTATATGATTTAGCTAGGTTATTTACTTGGGGTAACCGTTCTTTTAAACTAAGAATATATACTCGTCAAAGACAAGGAGAAGCCTGAAGATGCCCGACCCGATCCGCCCAGACCGCGATGTGATGGAATATGACGTGGTGATCGTCGGCGCCGGCCCTTCCGGCCTGTCCTGCGCCATCCGCCTGAAACAGCTTTCTCCCGATCTTTCGGTCTGCGTCCTTGAAAAAGGGTCAGAGGTGGGCGCCCACCTGCTCTCGGGTGCCGCCTTCGAAACACGCGCGCTCGATGAACTTATTCCGGATTGGAAAGAACGCGGCGCACCGCTCAACACCGAATGCAAGGAAGACCGTTTTGTCTTTCTAACAAAGAGCTTAGCGATCTCTCTTCCCAACCCGCCGCAAATGAACAACCACGGCAATTACATCATTTCGATCGGTGAGCTGGGCAGATGGCTGGCGGGACAAGCCGAGGAAATCGGCGTGGAAATCTTCCCCGGCTTCGCAGCGGCCGAAGTTTTGTACAATAAATCGGGCGAAGTGATCGGCGTCGCCACAGGCGACATGGGCATCGGCAAGGACGGCGAAAGACGCGCAGACTTTACACCGGGCGTTGAACTTCACGCAAAACAGACAGTGTTTGCAGAAGGTTGCCACGGATCGCTCACCAAAAAGCTGATCGAGAAATTCAACCTTCGCAAAAATTCCGATCCGCAAACCTATGGGCTTGGCGTGAAAGAGTTGTGGGAGATCAAGCCGGAAAAATTCAAAAAAGGCCTGACCATGCACACGCTCGGTTGGCCACTGGATTCAAAAACTTACGGTGGTTCGTGGATGTATCACTTCGGCGACAATCTGGTCTCCATCGGCTTTGTCACCGGCCTCGACTATGAGAACCCGTATCTTTCACCGTTCAACGAGATGCAGCGTTTTAAAACCCACCCCGCCATCAAAGCCTATCTCGAAGGCGGCCGCCGCGTGTCATACGGCGCCCGCGCGCTCGTCGAAGGTGGCCTGCAATCACAGCCCAAACTCACCTTCCCGGGCGGCGTCCTTGTTGGCGACACGGCAGGGTTTTTGAACGTGCCCAAAATCAAGGGCAACCACCTCGCCATGAAATCCGGCATGGTGGCGGCCGAAGCGCTCGCGCCCTTTATCGCCGCAGGCGGCGACAACCGCGAATGCACCGCTTTCACCGATGGCTATAAAGCGTCGTGGATGTACACCGAACTGAAAAAAGTCCGGAATATCCGCCCCGGATTCCATTGGGGCTTGCTGTTTGGCATAATTCATGCAGGGTTCCAGACGATCGGCGGATGGATGCTTCCCTACACTTTGCGCAACCATGCCGATTTCAAACAATTGAAAAAGGCAAAAGACAGCGTGGTAATCGACTACCCCAAACCCGACGGCGTTTTGACGTTCGACCGCCTGACCTCGGTCCAGCTTTCAAACACGATGCACGAGGAAGACCAGCCAAGCCATCTGAAGCTGAAAGATCCAAGCATCCCGATTATGGTCAATCTGCCGGAATATGCAGAGCCCGCACAACGCTATTGCCCTGCCGCCGTCTATGAAGTTGTGGAAGAAGCGGGCGCCAAAAAGTTCGTCATCAACGCACAGAATTGTGTACACTGTAAGACATGCGACATTAAGGACCCGTCCCAGAATATCGACTGGACCGTGCCGCAAGGCGGCGGCGGCCCCAATTACCCGAACATGTAATCTTTAAACCGGATAACGCCCATGACTGACACACAAAAAAAACTCCTTCTTACCCTGAGCGCGGTAGCTTTGCTCGGCGGGTGCGATGACGGCGGACAATCCGGTAAGACCAGCTGGCTGGACTGGCTCAAAGGCAAAGACGAGCCGCAGGCGCACAGGCTGGCTGAAGACGGCTTGCCTTCCGATTACGTACGCGACACGGTCGCCGGAAGCTATCTTGCAAGCCAGTTCGCCCAGTATCGTCAGGACTGGGGCACCGCCAACAAATATATCGACAAGCTTATCCAGCTCGATCCGGAAAATCTCGATCTGCAACAACGCGCCATGATCCTCGCCATGCAAAGCGGCGATGCGGAACGCGCGATAGCGATGTCCCGCCGCGTGCTCGATGAAGACAGCAAAAACCTGCTCGGCCTTCTCTTCGTCGGCGTCGATGAGATTGCGCGTCAGGAATATGACAGCGCTGTCAGCACGCTTTCAAAAATGCCGCAAAACGGTATTGCCGATTTCATTCGCCCCATTCTGATTGCTTGGTCGGAAGCGCCGAACAAAAAAGTCGATCTGGATGCGCTGATCGCCAACGGACCGCTGCACGCTTACCACGCGCTGCTTATTGCGGATTACATGGGCACGGTTACCGACCCTAAAAAATATTTCGTCAATGTGCTGACTGGCGGCGGTGCGGACATCCACATTCTCGAAATGATGGGCGATGTCTATGCGCGTCAGGGTGAAAAGGAACTGGCGGAAAAAATCTACGACACGCTGATCACCGAATATAAGGAAACGACGGGCGGAAACCGTCTGGCACAGCTTGAGAAGAAGCGCGCCAATCTCGACGCTGCACAAGGCGAAAGAATTCAGACACCTGCGCAAGGCGCTGCCGAAGCGTTCTACAACATGGCACGCATCCTCTTTCAGGATCAGAGCGACGACTCCGCCCTCGTCTTCACACGACTGGCGCTGCATCTGGACAATTCGCAGGATGACGCGAAACTCCTGCTTGCGCGCATGATGATAAAATCAAATCGCACCGATGACGCCATCGCCGCATACAAATCCGTTCCTGAAAACAGCCCCTCTTATCTTGAGGCGTTGCGCAGTGCAGCCGAGCTTCTGGAAGAGCAAGGAAAGACGGATGAGTCCATCAAGTTTCTCGAAGACCTGTATGCCAAGAACAAGGATTACAACGCCCTTATCCAGATAGGCGATATCTACCGCCGGGCGGACCGTCACGAAGAGGCCATCAAAGCGTATAACCGCGCCATTGAAGCGCTGGGCGGCAAGATCACCGAAGACCACTGGAGCGTATTTTATGCGCGCGGTATGAGCTATGAACGCACGGGCGATATGGGCCGCGCCGAAGAAGACTTGCAGGCGGCGCTCGAATTCCGCCCCAACCACCCTTATCTTCTCAACTATCTGGGCTATAGCTGGGCCGATCAGGGCAAGAAGCTTGATAAGGCGCTGGAGATGATCCAGAAGGCCGCAACCCTCAAACCCGAAGACGGGTATATCGTCGACTCTCTGGGTTGGGTTTATTACAAGATGGGCCAATACGACCATGCGGCAACGCAACTTGAAAAGGCCGTAGAGCTTATTCCCTATGACGCCACCATCAACGACCATCTGGGCGATGCTTACTGGAAAGTTGGACGCAAGAGCGAGGCACGTTTTCAATGGCAGCGCGCGCTGAACCACACCGAAGACGAAAAACAAAAAGCCGAGCTTGGCACCAAGATCAGCGACGGGCTTTCCGACAAGAAACCATCTGTGATGGAAGCGAAAAGCGCCAAGCAGGAACCGGTAAAAACAGAACCGCCTGTCGTTAAGAACTAAATACGAAAGAACCGCCATGACCACACCCAGTTCCGCACAGGTCATTGCGGTTCCCGCCAAGATCAACTTATATCTGCATGTAACCGGCAAACGGGAAGACGGGTATCACACGCTCGATTCTCTTGTCGCTTTCGCGCCTGATATTGTTGAACGCATAAGCCTTGCACCTGCCGAGAATTTTTCCTTTCATATGAATGGTCCTTTTGCTTCCGCACTACACGGCGAAGATAAGGAAAAAAATCTTGCCGTCCGCGCCGTTCGGCTCTACGGCAAAACCACGCCGGATGCACACGATAGACTCTCTCTGCTCGTTGAAAAAAATATTCCGCCCGGCGCAGGATTGGGCGGCGGTTCTGCCGACGCGGCGGGTGCCATCAAAGCGATGGAAAGCCTTTTTCAAAAAGACATGCCCAAACGCGATGAAAATCTTTTGTCGCTGGGCGCTGATGTTCCGGTCTGCTATCGCGGCACACACTGCCGTTTTACGGGCATCGGCGATGAAATAACACAATCCCCTGCCCTGCCTCCATTGCATGTGCTTGTTGCCTGGCCTGGAAAGCATTCATCAACAAGAGAAGTTTTCTCCAAAAGAACAGGAATCTTCTCCAATCGGACATCCATTCCGAATTCGTTTGGCAACAGCCAAGAATTTATGGGCTTCCTTAAAACAACGAAAAACGACCTCCGGGATGCGGCCATAACATTGATCCCGGAAATTTCAGAAGCGGAAGATGTAATAGCCGCGCAGGATGGGTGTCTCTTTGCGCGCATGACAGGCAGCGGTTCTGCCGTGTTCGGTTTGTTTACGGACCCAAATGCTTGCACCACTGCGCAACGTTTTCTTCAGACAAATAAGCCACAATGGTGGGTAAGGACCTCGCATCTCGTATAGAAGAATCTTTTGTGCACCGCCACAATACACACGCGTGGCGCTTGCCAACTGGCTCTGACGGGTCCAGATTATTGTGGAATCAACGAATGGATGGAGAAGTCCCCGATGAAAAAGATTGTTCTGTTGCTTGCGGCCCTTTTGGTCGTCCTACCCGCCGCCGCAAAGGCCGCGGATACCACCCAAAGCCTGCAGGAAGAATGGGCGCGCATCAAATACCAGGTACAGGGCAAGGATGCCAAACTAGCCGCGATTAAAAAACTGGAAGAGCGTTCAGCCGCCTACACCAGGGCCAATCCAAAAAGCGCAGACGCCCTGATCTGGGAAGCCATCATTCTGGCCACGGATGCTAATATTACAAAGAGCCTGTCCGGCCTGCCCAAAGTCGAAAAGGCAAAGTCGCTTCTGGAGCAATCTCTGAAAATAGACCCTAAAGCCATGGAAGGCGCCGCCCACATGACGCTCGGCTCGCTGTATTACCAGGTTCCGGGCTGGCCTGTCGGTTTCGGCGATGACAAGCTTGCGCAGCAGCATCTGAAAGCCGCTCTGACCATCAGCCCGAACGGCATGGACACCAACTACTGGTATGGGGCCTACCTGCTGGATGACGGACAATATGGCGCCGCCGTTCCTTATCTCGAAAAGGCGCTGGCCGCTCCCGAGCGTCCAAACCGCAAAGTTGCCGATGCCGGCCGCAAACTGGAAATCAAGGACGCATTGGCAAAGGCTCAGGCTGGAACAAAAGCAAAAGCCAAAGGGAACGAATAAGGCTCCTCTAGCATTTATCAGGCAGCCCGCTCTTTTTAGAGCGGGCTGTTTGCATATCAGAAGGTTCTTATACTGTGTCTAACTCCCTGATGCCCCTCAAAAAAAGGTTGCCCGGCCAGTGAAATGCTCTAATGTGTGCACTGCAGCGAAAAATACCGTTGAATGACATAATTGGGAGTGATACAGGCCATCCATGCCCGTACAGGTTTCGCAACGGACGTCCAATGACAATCGCCTGAAAAACATAGGCTTTTCGGGACGGTTTTGCTTGTCTGCGCTATTGCTGACAACCGCGGTTACCGGTATGGGCGCCGGCACAGCGCTGGGCCGTGTCGAAGATCCCGGCCGCAAACAACTCTCCCTATCCACCCGACAGAACCCGGCCTACGACCCGCAGGGCATCCGCGTTGGCGATTTCATATTTTCGACTGCGCTCACCAACAGCTTGCAGTACAACGACAATGTCTACGCCACTGAGCTGAACGCCCAGCACGATCTCATATATTCTGTGAGCCCGACTTTGGGCGTACGCTCGGACTTTGTCCGCCACGCAATCGGTGCGAATGTATTTTTAGAGCGCGGCATCTACCGCAGGTTCACGAGTGAAAATTACGACGACTACGGCGCCGGTGTTAACGGACGCTTCGATCTCACGGGCCAGACAGCGATACCGTTCAAACTCAATTATACGCGTGACCATATACGCCGCGGCGGACCGGATGAGCGCCGCGCGACCGAACCCAGTTTTTTCCAGCTATGGGAAGCAGTATCCGGCATTGCGCACCAGAGCCAGGTCGTCGCGACCAAATTCGTGACGACATTCCGCCGTTATATATATGATGATACGACAGGCACGGACGGCATACAGGATAATGGCGACCGCGACAGGCAGGAATTTGACGTGTACGGCAGCATAGGCATGAACACGGATGCCATCTTCGCGCCCTTCGTTTACAGCAGCGTGAAAAAAATCGACTACATGCGGAAATTCGACAGCGAAGGCTTCCAACGCTCTGCCATGGAATATGAGGCCGGCGTCGGTACTGTCGTAAACTTCTCTGATATCACCAGCGGATCTTTTACCATTGGCCGCCTGCGGCGTGATCCGGACGATCCTACACTCGAAGGTATCGACGACTTTGCGTACAGCGTGAGCCTCAAATGGGAACCTTCGACCCTTGCCTCTTTCCTTCTGACCGGGGACCGCACGGTCGATGAATCCACACGCGAAGGTGTAACGGGCAGTGTGACCAGCACTCTGCGCCTGAATATGGACTACGAGCTTTACCCGAACTTCCTGATACAACCCTCTGTGGCTGTATCGGACCGCTCATATGAAGGTGAAGATGCAGGCCAGACGCTGACCACCGACGCCGCGATGCGATTCACCTATAAAATGAACCAAAATCTCTGGCTAACCGGTTCATACCAATATACAAATCAGGACATTAAAGAAGCAGCACCTGATTTGATTGGCTATAAAGCCAATGTTTACGGCCTATCGCTCAAGTTGCAATTCTAGACATGGTGCAAAAATGAAAATGAATATGATCAAGTTTATTACCAGCAAAGCCGTCATTATCGCGGCTACAATCGTCATGCTTGCGGGATGCACGACAGGCGGCACGCGCACGGTTGAAATTCCTGACACACAGCAGGCCTATGTGCTCGGCACGGGCGACCAGTTGCGCATCACCGTTTTCGGACAGGAAAGCCTTACCGGTGAATTCAAGGTGGATTCCCGCGGCATGGTCTCCTTCCCGCTCATCAATGATGTGCCCGCTGCCGGCTTCACAACTGCAGAACTGGAGCAAGCGATTACAACGAAACTCGATCCCGATTATATCGTTGATCCGCGCGTGAGCATCGAGGTTCTGAATTATCGCCCCGTCTATGTGCTTGGCGAAGTGCAACAACCCGGCACGTTCCAATACGCCCCCAACATGACAGCGTTGCAGGCTATCGCATCGGCCGGCGGTTACACCTACCGCGCGGATGAAAACACGGCCGAACTGACCCGTCACGTCAAAGGTGCCCTGAAAACATTTCCTATTGACCAGACAACAATGATCAAGCCGGGCGACACTATTGTCGTCAAACGCCGCTGGTTCTAAACACTTTTACGCATAGCCGAGGAATATATTATGGATCGCAGAAAAACAGACAGAAGGGCCAACGGCGCACAGGACCCTTATTCGTTCGATATACAGGATTTCCTGGATATTCTGCTTCGCCGCAAATTGCTCATCGCGTTGCTTGCTGTCCTCGCCTTCGTGCCCGGCGTTCTGCATATTTTGAACAAACCGGATCTTTACAGATCCAGTGCCGTCATCATGCTGGAAGAACCTGATTACAGCCTGACGGATTTTGAAGCCGCGCTGGGTGAAGCCCAGATCGACGAAAGCGCGTTTGAAACACAGATCAGCATTCTGAAGTCGCCGCGTCTTATCGAAGAAACGCTAAAAGATATCGGCAAAGAAAAAGAGAGCGAAACAGGCAAAATCACCCAAGGCCAGATCATGGGTGCGTATGGGAAGCTCCAGGTCGAAAACTCCGGAAAATCCCGCATTTTGAACATAAGCTACAAAGCCAAAGATCCAAAAGAATCTGCCGCTATGGTCAATGCGCATATTCAGAATTTCATCGATTACCGCATGGATACCAAGCGGGAACAGATTGCCGTCATCGACAACTGGTTGAACGAACAGGTTACAAAGCTTAAGGAAGACAGCAAGAAAAAGGGGCAGGCTATCCAGCAATTCCGCGGTGAATCCGGAATCACTCTGGGGCCTGATGCCGAAAACATTATCTACCAGCAGATCGTCGAACTGACACAGCAGCTCGTGCCAATTGAAACGAAAAAAATCACGTTGCAATCCAAAGTCGATGCTTTGGACGGAAACACCAGCGCCTTGGCCGATTTTTCCGAGTCTGCCGTTATCGAACAACTTAAAGCGCAATTGAGCATGGCCCGTCAGGATCTGAAAGGCCTCAGCACGCAATACGGACCGAACCATCCTGAGCGCCGCGCCGCCGAAAAACGCGTCGCGCAGTTGCAGGCTGAAATCGGCTCGGAAATCGCGTCTATCCGCAAGACGATCATAACGGAACTGGATTCCGTTACCACACAGGAAGCCCTGCTGAACGCCCGTATCGACGAACTGAATAAAAAGGCGGACGAAATGCAGGATCAGTCCATCACCATGGGCAGCCTTCAGGGAGATTTGGAAGCCAACCGCAAACTTCTCGCCTCTTACATGGACAAATTCCAGGAACTGCGGACAAAGATGGACCTCAACCATTCCGATATCCGCATCATCAACAAGGCGGAAGTGCCTGCCCTGCCCGATGGTCCGGGCAAACCGCTGATGTTCATGGTTTTGATCGCGTTCTCTGTCTTCTTCGGCATAACGGCAACATTGCTGCTCGAGATCATTGACCGTGGCATAGAAAAAGAATCCGACATCAAAAACATTCTTAATCTGCGCCTCCTCGGAAGCCTGCCGAATATCCGGAATCCCTTGTCCGCGCTTACCGCAAAGAACCGCAACGATTATCTGGAAGAGATCAAACGCATTTATCTCCAGCTTGCAAACCGCAACGGCCCGCAGGTTTTGATGGTAACATCGGCCGCCAACGGCGAAGGAAAAACAACCACGGCCCTAAACCTTGCGCGCTACCTTTCCTCGATTAAATCCCGCGTTCTGCTGATTGATGCGGACACACACACGCCTTCGCTCTCCACGCTGAGCGGCGTCGATGTGACGCCGGGCTTTGCCGAGTTGATCAACGGCACAACCGATTTCACAAAGGCGATAAAACGCGACGAAACAGGTCTTCCCGTGATACCCGCGGGTGATCATGACCGTAACCGCGTCGATATATTGTCGTCCAACGCGTTCTCTCAGATGCTGGAAACGCTCAAGACACAATATGATTACATCATTCTGGACTGCGCGAGCGCCAGAACATCCACAGATGCCGAAGTCATCGCACGCAAAGCGGATCTTGTTATTCTGGTTATACAGTGGAAGAAGACGGCCAAGAAGACATTGAAGTCTGTGGCCGAAGTATTGCGCCAGCATGCGCGCGACATTCCGCACGTCATCATCAATAAGCGCCGATAGGATTTATCGATGAAGGTCATTCTGATATCCGGCCATGACGGAGCGTCTGATCGAAAAACAGGGTTCCATTTCTGGGCGGAAATACTTGCATCACGCGGGCATGAGGTGCGTTTTCTTACCGTGGGCTCCAGCCTTCTTTCCCTTCTCAAGAAGAATGGCAAGCAGCTGAAAAAACCATTCAACCAATGGGTGGAGCTGTATCCGCGCGTCCATAAATTCACATGGATGCCGCCTTTTCATCCGCTCTATCTCGGCAAGAAAATCCTGGACGAGTTGACCCGCCCGATTTTCTCTCTCTATGCGCATATGATGCCGGCGGATTTGCTCGATGCCATAAAGGACGCGGACGTTTACATCGTAGAGAACGGCGCGGGGCAGATGCTGGTGCCCAGGCTTGCCAAGATGAATCCGGCTGCGCGTTTTATATTCAATTCCTGCGACAGGCCCAGCGTCGTCAAATTCCACCCTGTCGTTGTGGAAAGTGAAGCCACCATGCTTCCATACATCCACGCAATTAGGCTCAACGCCGCCGCCATGGCGAGTGATTTCCCGAAGGATACGGAAACACATTACATTCCGCAGGCCATCGACAAAACCCTGTTCGACGCGGACATGAAGAATCCTTACGACCGCCCGAAGAATGCAATCAATGTCGGCGATATGATTTTCGATGCAAAAGCCGTTGAAATACTGGCCGAACATTTTCCGGACTGGAATTTTCATTTGTTTGGCAAAGGCGCGAAGGTTTCAAAGCCCATTTCCAACGTGATCGAGCATGGCGAAGTCCCGTTTCTGAGCCTGATTCCGTATCTCAAATTTGCCGATATAGGCCTGTCCCCTTATCGCAACACGCAAAAAGCCGCGTATCTGGGGCAATCCAGCCTCAAGAACGTGCAATACACCTATTGCCGCCTGCCGATCGTCGCGCCCGCCATTGCAGGTGGCAGCAGACCCCATATCATCACGTATAGCAGCAGTGACGACGAACAAAGCGTGGTCGATGCGTTCACGCGCGCCATTGCCTATGACCGTCAGAGCATAGATCCGAGTGTCGTTCCTAGCTGGGAAGATGTCATTGACCGTATGCTGGCGCTGGCCGAAGAAGGCTATAACAAGCGCGCGGCTTAACGTTTAAGGCGCGGATATTTTTCCTGTAAAGCCGCAAGATACGAAAGCATTTTTGCTTTCGACCACATGTTGAGCCCCTTCTCCACCGCGAAATGGAATGCCACCGGTATGGCCAGAGAGATAAGGCTCAATATCGCGGCACTGAACAACGTTGAACCCGGCATCAGCCATCCCAGGTCCTTCATCGCCAGAAGTATGGAGTCGTGGAACAGATAGATGGAAAAGCTTGCAGCCCCCATCAATGCCATTGTGTTTGTTTCGAACGGCGTGGTAAAGCGCGTGGATGCGCTCATGCTTAAAACCCACAACCCCACCAATATGGGCAGGACAAGGTCATCGTACATATCGGAATATTTTATGAAGCACATGCTATAGATAAATAACGCCAATGTCAGACTTAATTGAACCGGAACAATATGAATGTATTTGCGCACCCATGACAGTCTTGGCAGAAACGCTGCACCGAAGCCGCACAGAAATATATGCAGTTTGGAAGGCAGCATAAGCCCGCCCCACTCTGCCCGCGTGGCAACGAACACAGCGCACAAGGCGATCATGATGCCCAGCCAGATTTTCCTGCCTTCGCGCCATGCGGCACAGGCCCACCAGAGCAGCAGGAAAAAACCATAGAATTGCACTTCCGGAGGAATGCTCCAGAAGACGCCCTGATTGCCGACAAAGAAAACAGAGCGCGTCAGGTTCCACGACGTCATCTGGTAATGGAAATCCGGGATCATCATATAAAGCACCCACGCGAACAGGACTGCGATCCAGTATGCCGGGGCGATACGGGTGAAACGGGCTATGGAATATTTCGCGGCGCCGTTAAAGCCGAAAGCCTTGTGACTGTACAGAACGCTCATCAAAAAGCCGCTGAGCACAAAGAATATCACCACGCCCAAAGTACCAAGTGAAGCCGAAATCTGATGCCCAGGAATTTTTAGAAGTGACGAGATATGATAAAATACGACAAATAAGCATGCGGTGCCGCGTATACCATCCAAAGGACGCATATAGTGCGGATGAGTTTGTAGATACTGTATTTTTGGTTGAGACAAATTGTTAGGCAGCATTACCATTTTCGGGCCTTTGCTTTATTGCACTGGCTTCATAAGAGGTCTTGAAAGATAGATATCCTGCAATAAGAAACAAAGGCGCGCTTACTTTTATCGAGAAAATGGCACCGCTTGTTAAAAGATTCATAAATATATATATCGCCATAGCATTGTTAAACCGTTTATTGCCAGCATTGCGAGACTGTACCACAAGGGATGTAAACAACCAGAATGCAATTAAGCCAAAAACTGTCTGGGTAAGTATTAAATAAACAAAACCGCTATCAAACATCCTGTATATCTCCGGAAGGGTTCCTCCGGTAAAATAAGACATATCCATATTGACAAGATTTGCGATCGTATGACCAACCCTGCCTGACAGATCATCCCTTTCTAGTCGCAGTCCCATTTCAGGATCATAAAAGAAAATGGCGGCGCCAATTAGGATGAAAGGCATGTAAAACATATGAATATAACGTGGAAGATAAGGGAATATAAAATGGCCGACAAAAAAAGCCGAGCACAAAATGGTAGCCGTCCTACTATTGTTCGTTAAGAGAATAAATATAACCGTTCCGATATATAAACAACGGTCCCAACGCCCTATGCTGCTCCAGAAGCTACTGGCAAATATCGTAATAATCATAGCAAAGTTTGCCAACGACACCTGCTCTAGGAATAGGGAAGACAGGCGATGCGTATCAAAAATACCGAAAGAAAATCTCCCAGAGTAACCTAGGGAATTCCGAAACAAACCTGTTTCATCATTATCCAACTTTTGAATGCCGCGCGTGTTTGCATAGTAATCGGCAGGCTGAAAAATTAAGGAATATATGTTTGTAAAATATGCTTCTACGATCATGACAATAAAAATTGCAATCGCCATGAAACGGAAGGTCCGGAAAAGATTTTGCTCCGTAACGGTCCCGCCCACCATGAAAAACACCGCGATCAGGATCATATCGCGCAGGGCTTTGGGGTAGAAATGTTCGTTCAGGAAAGACACGAACAAAAACATCATCCCCATGAACACCATGAAAATGACCGGTGGCATGATGTTCGGGAAAACGCGGATTTTGGAGGCGATATAGACAACGGCAATCGCGAGGATGACCGCTTCGGTCAAGGCCACATGCAGTGTTCCGACCATAATAATGTGTGCGTTAAGGAATGCGAGGCCGGCGTTATAAAAACACGCGGCGATCAGCAGCAAGCCGCCGAAACCAAACAGGGCATAGGGATTTGGAATTCTTAATTTCATGCAAGAGCCTGTTCATACACGAGAGAGGTTTTGCGCACAAGTTCATCCCACGAGAAACGCGCGGCAAAAGCCGATGCCTTGGTTCTGTCTTCCGTCTTTGCCGGTAACGCCGCCGCTATGGACGCGGCCATGGCATCGCTGTCGGCGTAATTGCCGCACAGGCCTACCCCGGAACGCGCGACCAGTTCGCGGAAAGATTCATTGGCCTCGACAAAGGGGACCATGCCGACCGACATGGCTTCGAGCATCGACATGCCAAAACCTTCAAAGGTTGAAGCGGACAGGAAATAACCGCATTCCCGTGCGACCGCCTGCATTTGCGGACGCGTCGCGGCGCCCATAAATACAACATCATCCAGAACGCCGCATTCGGTAGCGCGGGTGCGCAAGGACTCTACGGTCACATCCCATTCGGGGCCAACGATATGCAGCCTGCCGGGAACGTTGTGGTTTTTCTTAAGCTTGCCAAAAACCTCTATCACGCGGTCCACGCGCTTATGCTCCGCCAGACGGCCTATATAAATGAAATCCTGCCCATTGCTGATCTCCTGCCCCAGAGGTTCGATAGCATTGGGATAGAGCACCACATTGCTGTTCAGGCCTTTAAACGTGTCGTAATCGTTCTGGCTGATCGCAAAGATCGCCTTATAGGCCAGCGAGGTAAATCTGGTGATTGTGTTGAAATATATTGTTTTGATGAGGGAGAAATCTTTGGTGTGAAAGAAACCGCCATGTGTCGTGGCAAAGCACGGTGTGCGCGTCATCATCGCAATCAACCCGACATAATCGTAAAACATGTCCGTGTTGTGAACATGGACGATGTCGAAACGGTTGAAGTAGAAAGGGCTTATTTTTGGAATGAAGAAGCGGCGGCGGCCGAAAAATCCCATGCGGCGAACTTTAATATCGTCGATGATCTCTTCGGAAGGCAATTCCTTGCCATCACCGTGGAACACGGTGTTCAGCGTCAGGACTTCACATTCATATCCCAGCGCCTTCTGATGCGCCGTCATGCTTTGCACATACGATTCCAGACCGCCTATGGCTGGCGCGTATTGCCTTACGACATGGAGGATGCGGGGTTTTCCAACGCCTGCTTTAAGAGACATAGTTTTACCTTTCTGGGCACGCGCTATATGAAAGGCCCTTGCGAGGAACACAGCGTTGCCGATCACGTAACGGTTGAACAGGCGCGTGGGTTCCTGCATCAGGCGATATAGCCATTCCATGCCGATCTTGCGGAAAAATTCCGGTGCGCGGCTCACCTTCTCGCCGATGAAATCGAGTATGGCGCCGCCACAAACAATCAGATTGGCGGTGGGAACGTCGCGGGCGATCAATGTCGCGACATGCTCCTGCTTCGGCATGCCCATTGCCAGTATTGTCAAAGGCACAGGGTTTTCTTTCAGCCTGTGCACATAAATACCCGCCTCGTGAAACCCGTTTATGGTCAGAACCGGCTTCACACCGCGCGCCGCGATTTTTTCCGCCGCACGGTCAAGATACGGGGAATCCGTGCCGAACAAGGCAACCGTTTTTCCGGTGTAGAGATCGAACAGCTTTGGAATGAAATCGGTGCCGTTCATATTGATGCCGGGGTCGCGGCCCAGCATCTTGTACAAAATTTTCATGCCGGAGCCGTCGCGGAAAACATAATCGCATTCCAGCAAGCGGGATAGAAACGCGGAATCTTTATGACAGAGATTCATGGCATGCGCGTTCACAAAAGCCACACGCACAGGCCCGCGGATATTTTCAGGGCGGAATGATTCCAGAATCTGTGCGGCCTCCGTCTCGTCCTTTACGATACGGATCTTGTCGATCAACGCCGATATGTCTGGTGCTGGGCCGTGCATTAGTAAGCTCCGGAACCGGTGATAAGAACTTTCACCGTTTTGAAAATGATTACGATATCGTACCACAGCGACCAATTGCGGATATACCAGGAATCCCAGTAAACCCTGCGCTGGAAGCTTGTCTCGTTGCGGCCGCTGACCTGCCACAGGCCGGTAAGGCCGGGACGCACGGCGTAGTATTGCTCGATCATCTCGCCATATTCTTCCTGCTGCGTGGGCAGGATTGGACGCGGTCCCACAAGCGACATGTCGCCCACGAACACGTTCCACAATTGCGGCAATTCATCGAGACTGGTCTTGCGCAGGATGCGGGAAATTTTTGAATCGATGCGCGGATCGTTTTTCAGCTTCTGGAACTTGTCCCATTCCGCGCGCATCCCCGCGTCCTTGGCCAGCATATCCTCGAGTATAGCATCGGCGTCACGGCGCATGGTGCAGAACTTCCAGCAATTGAACAATTTGCCGTTCATACCGACGCGGTAACCGCCATAAAAAACGGGCGTGTCGGATTTTTCGATTTTCTTACCCACCCAAACGATGGCCGTCAAAACGCCCAGAACGATAACCGCCAGACCGGACACAATAATATCCAGCAGGCGTTTCAGCACGCGGCCCGACGGTGAACGGATGCGGTCGCGGCGATGCAGGATCATGATATCGTTGCCGAAGAAGTAATGCGGTTCCATACCGTAGACATCCAGCGTGCGCGTGTGCGGAATCACACCATATTCAACTTGGGAAATGTTCAGCGCGCGCATAAGCTTTTCGCCGTAAACACCACGCAGATCGTCCATGTCGAAGAGGTAATAATAGCCGGGATTGTTCATGATATATGCATCGAAGCTATCAATGTTTTTATGCAGATCCACCGGCGGGTGAGACTTGGGCAGGAAGCTGAGATCGAAATCCGGATCATCGCTTCCGGTGAGCAGAACGGCTTTCACTTCATAGCCTGTGTGACCATCGGCGATGAAAGCATAAAAACTATCCATCACCGTTCCGGCATCGCCAACCAGAATGACGGGCAGTTTCCATCCTCTGAAATGGCTGATGATAAAAAGCGATGCGTATCTTCCACCAACCAGGAACAATGCGCAGAACGCCCAGTTGACAAGGATCAGTTGCGGGAACTGTCCCTTGTCCAGCAAATAAAAATTAAAGCAGTCGAATATGGCGGCAAACGCCACGGTTTTTAAAATACCTTCGACTTGCAACAGCCACGGCGGACGGCGGGAATAATGCCCCTTGGTCGCAAAGCGCAAAAGGATACAGAAGCTCAAGAACACGTAGTAATAACGGCGCGTGTCGAAGTGATGGAAATCAACGTCCCAATCCAGAAGAATGGAAAGCTCCACAAGCCAGGCGGAAAGCAATTTCGTGCACGCAAAACCCAGCGCGATCATGACGACGTCGAAAAAGAAAATTACGACGCCCAGATGCCGGGGCGTCTGGCGTTTTGCAATTCCACGCGGAGCTGTTGATAATGCGGCCATGTCTCTCTTCTCGGTGCATATAAAAGCCGCAGGGTTCTGGCCAAATTATGGCGTTTCCCTTTGTTTCCATGTATTTTTCTACGGTATATGCCCTGTCCCAAATGCTATAGCATGAGAGCGGGCGCAGCAAAATGCCCCTGCCCCTTCCAGATGCAAAAAAATATAACAATAGAGACGCTTATGTATATTTTATTTCTATAATATACGTCAGAAAAGGCGAAGCTGGGCATCTCTGGCCGAGCGGTCGAACGAGGCGATGGATAGCCGCTTTCCCCGGTTCAGCCCGTAACGCTTTTTGAACATGGCCATCATATCCGCCACCTGATCGGCATAGACCCCCTCGCCGCGCATCCTCACCCCAAAAGCCGACTCGTAAAGCTTCCCGTGCCGCGTATCCCGAATATGGGAGAGCACCCTCTCCGCCCTGTCGGGGAAATTCTCCTTCAGCCATATCTGGAAATGTTCCTTCACGCTGTAAGGCAGGCGGAGCATCGTGTAATGCGCGGTCTTGGCACCGGCATCCGCGGCGGCTTTGAGAATGGCCGGAATTTCATGGTCGGTCAGTCCCGGCAAAACGGGGCCGATCATCACCCCCACCGACACACCCGCCTCCGCAAGTTTTTCTATGGCCTTTAAACGAAGATGCGGCTGGGACGCGCGGGGCTCCATTTTTCGCGCCACATGGCCGTCAAGAGATGTCACGGACAGGCTGACATGGGCCGCGTCAAAGCTGGCCATCTCGGATAGAATATCAATATCCCGCGCCACCAACTGGTTCTTGGTTACAATGGCGACGGGGTTTTTGAAGTCCCGAAGCACTTCGAGACATTGCCGCGTGATCTTTAATTCGCGCTCGATAGGCTGGTAACAATCCGTCACCCCGCTGAACATGATGGTGCGCGGCTCCCAGCTTTTTGCCTGCAGCTCCTGCGCCAGCAGTTTCGGTGCCTCGTATTTCACGAACAGTTTGGTTTCAAAATCGAGCCCCGCCGACAGGCCCAGATATTCATGGTTCGGTCGCGCGTAGCAATAGATGCATCCATGCTCGCATCCGCGATACGGATTGACGCTCGCTTCCATGCCCACATCGGGGCTGTTGTTCAGACTTATAACGGTACGGGCATGGTCTGGGAAAAGCTGAGTCTTGATCTGCCCGTTGCTTTCCTCTTCTTCATAACTGTCCAATTCCGCCTGACGGGCCAGATCGTCCGCGTCTTTTTCATGCAAATGCCGTTCGAACCGCCCGTTGGGATTTTCCAGAGCGCCCCGCCCGCGCGCTTTTTGCCTTTTATAGCTCTGCAAATGATCTTCCATCCGGTCTGGATAGCATATTTGGATGAAATGTTCTACTTTTGTTCTAATTTTTGAACAAAAAAGAGGCCTTCGCTGGGAAGGCCTCTCAAGAGGGGATTTATGCATATTCAGGGGTAAGCGCCTTAATCTCCTGCTCCGCTGCGGCAATCGATTTCGCCGCAACGTCGGGGCTGATATTCACGCCTTCCGCGCGTACGAATTCTATATCGGTAACGCCCAGAAAACCGAACACCGTTTTAAGATAGGCTTCCTGATGGTCGAGCGCCGCTAGGCCAGACTCCGCGTTGTAGAATCCGCCGCGAACCGAAGCGATGATGACGCGCTTACCACCGGACAAACCTTCGGGCCCATTCGCGGTATAACGGAATGTCTTTCCGGCGACGGCAATACGGTCGATCCAGCCTTTCAATTGCGCAGGCACCGAAAAATTATACATCGGCGCACCGATCACAATTACATCGGCTTCCTGGAAGTCGCGTATTGCGCGTTCCCCTTCCGCCTGCTGCGCCGGGTCAATAAACGCCGTACTTGAAAGATATGCGAAGGGTGCGGTGTCGAGGTCGTAATAGGTGACATCGATCGCCGGATTCTCTTCGATCAAACGGCGTACGATCTGTCCGCTCAACTGGCGGGAAATGGATTTCGATCCTGTGATGCTGGAATCAATATGCAAGAGTTTCATTGTGCTTCTCCTTGAGTGTTTAGATTTGCGGCCGTATCATCGCCAAGCGAATAAAAGGTTGCGGCGACGCACATCCGGTTAAAAATCGTTGTCGTATGGTCCATCGTTTCCTCCTTTAGTGTTTCGTGATCGCGCGGACATATTTGCTGAGCGCGCTTTCATTTTCGTCGGATACGAATTCCCATCCGGCGGCGTTGAAAATCTGGTTCATGCTGCGCGAGAAAAATGCGCTCTCGAATGCTTGTGTTTCCATGTCTGTTATCCCCTTCGTTTGGCGCGGGCCCGTTGCCCTCACCTCTGATACAAACATGGCCCCAATCTGATAATTTGATAATTACCGATATTTGAAAGTTATTATTTCCATTTGGTTTATAATTGACTTAAAATGTGCCTATGGATTATCTGTCACGTATTGGGATATTTATCGAAGTCGCCAAAAAAGAGAGTTTTGCGCTGGCCGCCCGCGAACTCGGCATCACCAGCTCTGCGGTTTCGAAGCAAATTCAAAATCTGGAATACGAATTAAAGACCAAACTGCTCAACAGGACGACACGGCGCGTGTCGCTGACGGAAGAAGGCAGCCTGTTTTACGAACGTGCTGCCCGTGCGCTGGAAGATCTGCGTGAAGCCAAGGACCAGATCAACGAATTGAAGGCGACACCGCGCGGCCTTTTGCGTGTTGCCCTTCCCATGGCGCTGGGGCTTCAGTATCTAAAATCCCCCATAGCCGAGTTCGCGCGACAATATCCCGAGGTCACGCTTGATGTGCAACTCGACGACCGTCTGGTCGATATTGCCGAGGAAGGGTTCGATGTTGTCATCCGCATCGGGGTTCTGAAGGATTCAAGTATGATTGCGCGAAAACTGGCGCCTGCGCCTATCTGTGTCTGCGCCAGTCCCGAATATCTTGCAAAAAACGGCACGCCGCAGACACCCCATGATCTGGCAAAGCATAATGTGCTGGCCTATACGCGCAACAAAGGCGCCCATGAATGGCGCTACAAAGGCCCGGACGGCAAGGAAAACCTTATACCGCTGCAGAGCACGTTCCGCTGCGATGCCGCCGGCATGATGGTGGAAGCCGCATGCCAGGGGCTGGGTATCATCATCTCGCCGGAGTTTTTTATTAAGGAAGAAATCGCAGACGGACGTTTGAAACGCATATTGCCGGACTACACAACATCGCCCGAGAGAAACCTCTATGCGATATTTCAGCCGAACCGCTATTTATCGACGCGGCTGCGCCTCTTCATAGATCACCTGGATGCCTATTGCGCGCGTCAATTCTCGTGACACTCTGCGCTTATAGATGCTGGTCTTCATGGTATGTGAAGTTTACGAAGTAATCATCACGAACAAAATCCGTGATAGAAATCAACGGTGCATTGTCCTGCCAGAGATAACCGGTTACAGGCTCGTTGTTTACTACGGCGGTGGAAGGAGTATTGCGTGATTTGGAACCCCAGCGGCGCGTTTTCCATGTTTGCGTAACGATGTTTTGTGCGGTCGCAACGGTCGGGCTTTCCGTTATGGTGCCGATCACCGTGGACGGCAGACCAACAACCACAGGGGCTACTGGCGGAACATAGTCTCTATCCAGAACCGTCAGCGTTCCATCCGCGTAAGAGAACGTGTAATTCGCATCAAAGCCGCCGGAAACCGTAATCGCGTAGCTTCCTTTCGCAGAAGCTGTGTTTGCCGCCGTCGAAGCTGTGGCCATCGTTTGCAGGACGGATGCGTTTTCACCGTTCATGAATCCTGTATACGTCACGCCCAGCGCAGGATTGGCCTGCCCTTCTTTGCGGCTGGCATCATCGGCGCGCGCAACCAGTGCGGCTTTTGTCACGCTCAAAACACCGGATGCATAGGTGAAGCTGTAATTGTTGTCGGAGGCGCCCGCCATGCTGATTGAATACGCGCCGACGCCGGACGTTGCGGATGCGTTGGTGCTTCCTGCCGCCAGCGTATCGATGACCGAAGCATCCTGACCGTTTTTGAAGCCGGTGTAAGTCGCTGTGAACGCCGGATTGGTAGCACCATAGGTGCGCGAGGTGTTATCCGCTGTGACAACGACATTGGCCTTGGTGACAAGAAGCGCCCCGTTCACATAACTGAATGTGTAGTTGTCGTCTGCGGCGCCGGAGGCTACCGTCGTATAGCTGCCGACATTAGACAACGCATTTGCCGCGCTCGACGCCGTCGCGCCCGTGTCAATCACGCTGTCATTCTCGCCGTTTTTGAATCCGCTGTAGGTTACGCCCATGGTCGGGTTGGCATCGCCGTAAATACGGTTCGCGCTACCGGCCGTGGCGGTAAGGATTGCCTTGGTAACACTCAGGCTGCCATCCACATAGTTGAAAATATAATTGTTATCAAAGCCGCCTGTGGCAACGGTGCTATAGGTTCCGACATCCGATGTTGCGGTGGCGGATGAACTTGCGCTGGCCAGCGTATCGAGAACTGATGAATTCTGTCCGTTTTTAAAGCCTGTATAGGTCACACCAATGGTCGGGTTGGCATCACCGTAAGCGCGCGTGGCGTTATTGGCAGCTACCGTCAAAATCGATTTGTTTACGGTCAATGTCCCGTCGACATAGCTGAAATCATAGTTGTTGTCCGAAGCGCCGGAAGCACGTGTTGTATACGTTCCGACATCCGAGTTTTCGTCGGCCAGAGCAAATCCGGTGGCGCCTGTATCAATGACCGATGCGTTCTGGCCATTTTTAAATCCTGTGTAGGTTACACCGATCGCATGGTTGCTATCGCCGTAGTAACGGGTGCTGTTGTTCGCCGTCGCCGTCAGCGTGGCTTTCGTAACAGAAAGGCTTCCGTTCACGTAATTGAACGTATAATTGTCATCGCTCGCACCGCTTGCAACGGTCGTGTAAGTTCCAACGTCGGAAAATGCGTTGGCCGCGCTCGACGCCGTTGCCTGCGTGTCTATATTACCCACACCATCAGAATTTTTGAATCCGCTATACGTCACATTGATTGTCGGATTGCCATCGCCGTATATCCTCGAACCATTGCCCGCCGTGGCCGTCAGGACAGCTTTGTTCACCGTAAGCGTGCCGGCATTGTATACAAAGTCATAGTTATTGTCCGACGCGCCGGAAGCGGTGATTGTATATGTATTCACGTTCGAGGCCGCCGTGGCCGCTGTCGACGCTGTTGCCTGCGTATCGATAACCGCGGCCGTCTCGCCGTTTTTAAACCCGGTGTATGTAACGCCCAAGGCAGGGTTTGCGTCCCCGTAAGTGCGGGCGACATCGTCGGCTTTTGCCGTCAAGGTGGCCTTTGTGACGGACAGGCTTCCGTTCACGTAATTGAATGTGTAGTTGTTGTCGAACGCCGAACCGCCGGTTACGGTATAGGTACCAACATTCGATGTGGCGTTGGCTGTGGTTGTCCCAACGGCCTGAGTGTCGATAACTGATGCGTTTTGGCCGTTTTTGAATCCCGTATAGGTGAATGTGAACGTCGGGTTTGCATCACCGTATTGACGGGTTGCGTTCTGAACCGTTGCCGTCAGCGTTGCCTTATTGATGCTGAGGCTGCCGTCGGTATAAATGAAATCATAGTTGTTATCCGATGCGCCGGAAGATGTGATCGCATAGCTGCCTACATCGGAATTTATATTCGCGAGCGTTGACGATGTTGCAAGCGTATCGATATCCGTTTCGTCTTCGCCATTTTTAAATCCGGTATAGCTGGCGCTAAAGCTCGGGTTCGATGTGCCGTATATTCTCGACACAGGGTCGGCCTCGACAACGAGCGTCGCCTTGGTAACGGTCAGCGTTCCGTTGGTTGTCACGACGGAATAACCGTTCTTCATGACAAAATTGCCCGTGATGGTGCGCGTTGTGCCGGCGTTATCGTATACGCTCGATCCGACGGCATTCATCGTGTAGCTCTGGATCGCATCGGCAAGCGTATCGCCGTTAACCAGACCGTTGATGTAGCTGTATGTAAAGATGGGAAGGCTGTCGCCGTAAATCTTGTCTAGGTTGTCTATGGACAGGAACAATACTTTTGATACCGCGCCGGAATACAGGTGCTGGCTTCCGCTCTCGGTAACGGAAGAAGGTCCATAACCCGCATAGGTTTTATTCGTCACGATTCCCGGACGAACGATGCCGCCCAGCGTGTCGTTTGAATCGGCCACTGAATAAACCAGATAACGGCCCCCGCCCGGGTTGATCGCATTCGCGCCTGCGTTGTTTATGAACGCGCTGTTGATGGTCGCGAACACCAAAGACGTGCCGGACGAAAGCGAAGAAGTCTGTACACCGTTCAGAATGACATTGCCCTTGGTGACGAACGTCGTGGCATTGCCCCAGGTGTTTGCACCGATATTGATGTTGCCTGCGCCGTCAACGCTCCCTATGGTGACGCCCGCCCAGCCATTTACGATTTTGGAAAGATCGGTAGCGCTCAATGCGAGCGTACCGGCCTGGCCTGTTCCAACACCGATCGTGGTGCCTATGCTGCTTCCACGTATAGTCAGTCTGCCTGTGCCTGTTAGATTTGCATTCAGCGCAAGATCCGAGTTTGCGGCAATCGTCAGGTTGTTCGCACCCAGTGTCTGGTTGCCCGAAATTGTCATTATGCCTGTGCCGACGCGGAAGGTTACGTTGTCTTTCCATGTATAGGCTGTGACAGTGAAGGTAGCCGTTGTATCCTCACGCCCAAAGACCAGGTTGGACCATCCATCGCTGATACGGTTGAGTTCGGTGTCTGAAAGATTGACGCTACCGCCCGCGGTGGAACCAAGCCCCATGGTTATTGGCGCGCTGTTCTGATGTATTGTCAGCGTCCCGGTACCGGTGAGCGTATCGCTAAGCGTCAGATTTCCTGAAGTGACAATGGTAAGATCGTTAGCGCCCACATTTTGCGCTCCGGAGAAGGTGATAACGCCGAAAGAAGACGTGAACGCAACATTATCGCTCCATGTTCTCGCGCCAACGATCATGTCCGCAGTCTGGTTGTTGGCACCAAACGTAATCAAATTCCAGCCATCGGTGATACGGGCAAGCTCGGTGTCGTCTATGGAGAAAGTCCCCGCACCGCTGCCAACACCGAAAGTCTTTTTGGCATCAAACGTAGAGAATTGAAGATTGCCCGTGCCTGTAAGCGCCGCATTGATGTTGGGGTTAACATCGCTCTTGATACTGAGATTGTTTGCGCCCATATTTTGCGCGCCCGCTATCGTGATGGCGCCCGAAAGCGTGCGGAATTCCACGGAATCATTCCATGTTCTGGCACCGACATTGATTGTGCCGGTCCCGGCGGACGAGCCGAAAACGATCTGGCTCCAGCCATCGACGATATAGCCAAGCTCTGTGTTGGTCAGTTCCAGCGTACCCGTCTGGCCGTTGCCCACTGCTATCGTTGTGCCGTTTGACAAACCCACGAAGGTAAGAATGCCCGTTCCCACCAGGTTCTGCGAAAGTGTAAGGTTTGCATTGGTGCGAATGGTCAGATTGTTCGTACCCATATTGAGAACGCCGTTAATGTTTAGATCGCCCGTGGCCACACGAAGGTCTAGCGATTGGTTCCATGTTCTGCCTCCGATATTCAACGCGCCTGTGCCAGTGGCCGTAAAAACAAGCGTGCTCCAGCCGGTCATGCGCGCCAGCTTGGCTTCGGTAAACAGCTGGGTACCCGTCTGGCCATCGCCGATGCCAACGGATATGTTGCTGCTGCTTGCGCCCAGAGCCAGCGTACCTGTCCCTATCAGGTTTCCATTGAGGATCAGGTTGCTATTCGTAGTAAGGGTCAGGTTGTTCGAGCCCATATTGATATCGCCATTGATGGTCATCTGGCCGCTGGTGTTGCGGACGGTCAACGGATCTTTCCATGTGGTGGCACCAATATTGACCGCGCCCGAGTGCGATGACGATCCAATCGTGATAATCGAGAATGTATTTGCCATACGGTCGATTTCCGCATCGCTGAAATTGATCGTACCGACCTGCCCTGTGCCTATACCGATAGTCGTGCTCACGACGCCAGCAGTGAAGGTTAGTGAACTTGTGCCTGAAAGCACGGCGTTGATGTTGCTGTCCACGTTGCTCGTGATGCTGGCCGCATTACCGGAAAAATTCTGTGCGCCATTAAAGCTTATGACACCGGACGCCGTTCTGAAATAAACTTTATCCTGCCAGGTCGCGGCGCCGATATTCATATCCCCCGTGCCGCTTGTCGTGCCGAAATACACGTTGCCCCAGCCATTGGCTATACGCGTGATTTCCGAATTATCAAGATACAAAGTGCCGGTCTGTCCTGTGCCAAGAGCTATGCTTGTGGTATTCGCGCTGCCTTGTATGACAATATTTCCCGAACCCGAAAGGTTGCCGCCGATATAGAGGTCAGAATCCGTAGTTATGGTCAGCGCGTTGCCGCCCATCGTCTGTGCGCCGTTGATATTAAGGGCACCGGAACCTGTTTTCAGGACAAGCGGATCATCCCACGTGTTAGAGCCGACATTGAGCGCGCCGGTACCATCGGAACGACCTATATATATGTTGCTCCAGCCGTTGAGGATGCGGGCCGTTTCTGCATCATCCAGATGAACGGTGCCAGCCTGCCCGGTGCCAATACCCATACTGGTATCAATACCCACCTGCACCAAAGTGAACAAACCGCCGGATGCCATAAGATCGGCCCCGATATTGACATTGGAATCCGTGCGGATCGTCATGGCGGATGTGCCTGTGGTGGTCTGCGTGCCGGTGATGTTTATGATACCGCTACCCGATTGGAAGGAAATGGAATCTCTCCACGTGGCGGCACCGACATTCACATTGCCTGTGCTATCGGTGCGGCCAATCACAATGCCCGCCCAACCATCGGTGATATTGGCCAGCTCTGCCGAAGAAAGCGCGTAGGTTCCGGCCTGCCCGTCGCCGATGGCCATCGAAGTTCCTACACTGCTCTGCACAAAGGTCAAAGTCTGGTTTCCAGTAAGCGTACCATTCAAAACAAGATCGGCGTTTGTTTGATAGGTCAGGTTCGCACCTGTAAGGGTCTGATTTCCATTTACACGGATCACGCCGCTTCCGGTCATCATCGTTAAATGGTCATTCCATGTCAACGCGCCGACATTCATGTCCGCTGTGCTGTCAGCGCGTCCGAAAGTAAGCGTGTTCCAGCCATTGGTAAATTTGGAGACTTCCGTCGTGGTAAAGTTGATCGTCCCAGTTTGCGTGTCGCCAAAGCCCATACTTGTGGCTGCGCTTCTTTGCGCGATGCTGAGGTTGCTAGTGCTGGAACCGGCAAGGCTGCCCGTCATAACGATATCGGCATCGGTTACGATGCTCAGATTATTGCCCGTCGTCATGGTCTGCGTGCCGTTGATATTGATGACGCCAGTGTTGGACAGGATCGTCAGATGGTCGTTCCATGACAGCGTGTTAAAGTTCAGCGTGCCCGTGCCGTCCGAGCGGCCGAGAATAATGTTGCCCCAGCCGTTGGTGATTTTGCCGATTTCGGTGTTGGTCAAGTTGACCGCACCGGTCTGCGATGCGCCGATGCCCATGCCCGTGCCCGCACTGGCCTGTTGTATCGTCAGTGTGCCCGTACCCGTCAACGCACCCGGCAAAGCGATATCGCCGTCTGTGATAATCGTCAGGTTGTTGGCGCCGACATTAAGCGTGTTGGTAAATGTGATCGTGCCCGTACCGGACAAAAGCTTTACGTTGTCGAGGAGAGTTACGGTACGAATATCCATACCGGCTGTCGCCGTGCTCTTGCCGATAACAATCTCGTTCCAGCCATCAACGATTCGCGTGATGTCGGCGGCGCTCAGGTTGAGCGTACCGACGGAAGACGCACCGATACCAACCGTACCGCTGTCCGATGCCTGCTGGATGGTAAGGGTTCCGGTACCGGAAATATTGGCATTCAATTGAAGGTCATTGCCGACCACGAAGGTCAGGTTGCTGCCGGAAATCGCCTGGTTGACGATGACATGGTTGTGCGCGTCGAGGGTGAGCGTGTTGCCGTTGCTCCATGTGAGAGCGCTATCCACTGTGATATTGCCCTGCTGCGATCCGCTCGCGCGCGTTTGCACGATAACGTTACCGCTGGCCAGCGCGTTGAGGAGCGTGGTCACGTTCAAAACCGTCGCTCCGTTGTCGGCCACGGGCGTAAACGGCGCCGTGCCCGTTATGTTGTTGTTCGTGCCCGAAGAGATCACGATGTCGGTAGGATCGAGAAGCAGAACGCCTTTGCTGCCGTTCACGCTCGAAAGATTTACCGTACCGGCATAGTCCAGATGTTCTTTGCCGGAGACTTCTATGAAACCGCCGCCATCCACGCCCGATACGTCGCCATGGCCATAGAAACGGGTGTTCGTATCCGACCAAAGGATAATGGTACCGCCCTTGCCGCTGCGGCGGCTTCCGGCGTTCAGAATTACGTGCTCAGAGATAAAGACCATATCGGATGTCGGCAGGCCCGAACCACCCTGATAGTTTCCACCTATTTTGATCGTACCGCCGCCGGCGTCACCCGCCGCGGTCACATACGATCCGTCACCTATTTCGATCTTGTCGGCAAGAATAGTGATCTCGCCGCCTTTTGTTTCGGGCTCGATAGATTCAACGTCAATCTTACCGGTGTTGAAGACAACACCCTCGCTGCGCGGAATGCTGAGATCCAGGCCTTTTGTTGACAGCGTGACGCTACCGGTCTTTTCAACACCGGCAACCTTGACAGTTTTGGCCTGCAGCGTGCCGGTGTTGGTGACAAGGGAATCCACCATGCCGCGCGCTTGCGCCGCGGTCAGAAGGATATCGCCGCCATCGGCGATGATAGTACCCGTGTTCAGGACGCGTTGTGATAGTACAGCGTCGGTGACTTCCAGTTTGATCAGGCCGTCACCCGCGAAATCGATCGTGGCGATATCGCCGGAGGCAAGGGCGACTTTGCCGAGCTTAGCCTGTATCACGCCGTGGTTTTCAACGTTTGGGGCGACCAGACCCACAAGGCCGCCATCCCGCACCGTCATCGTGCCGTTGTTGATGATCTTGCCGTCCGGCGCGCCGGGTTTTGTGAATTTCACCGCACCGCCATTCATGAAGGCGGTATCGTCTTCGATATCCGATGTCGTGGCGACGAGGCTGCCGACATTCACCGTCGACGTCGCACCAAACACCACGCCGTTCGGGTTGATAAGGATGATGTTGCCGTTCGCGCCGATATGGCCGTCTATTTTCGAGGCCTTGGTATCGCGAATTCTGTTGACGGTGATAGATCCGGAATTCGGCTGGTTGAACTGTACAGATTGCGATGCGCCTACATCGAAACTATCCCAACGGATAATGGCGCGGTCGCTGGTCTGATTTATGGTTGTGGTGTTGCCGATATTTTGAATGGATGCGTTGCCGGACGTAACATTACCGCCCTCAGGTTCCGCTTGGGCATGCGCAGGCATCACCAAAAGACAGATGACAGCCGTAGAGCAGAGGAGCCTGCGCTGCTTATAATTTTTCATTGCTAACTAAATTTTAAGAGGGATGTGATTAAGGCAAAGTGAAAACGAGCGGTGTCTTTAGTATATATTTTACGCAAATGCGAGATTACGCCCGCATTCCTTAACAAGGGATTAAGAAATCCCCGACCGCTTAAAATGATTTAGATATGGAAAAGAGAACCCGTCCACCGACATCGTTCTGGTACTTCGGCTCCTTTTCTACGGAGCGGGTCAGAGGCACGGCAAGGTTGAGATCGAGATTCCAGCCGTGCGTTTCATCGACGCGAACCCCTGCCCCGGCCGATGAGGCCGACAGCTTGTCCTTGGCGCTCGGGTCTATGTTCCAGATTTTGCCAATATCATAGAAGGCGTAAGGCTGTATACCGAACGTCGCCCCGAACAGCGGCGCTGTGGTGCGGTAGCGAAGCTCCAGCGTTCCGGCGAGACCGCGGTCTCCCGTAATTTCCGATGAATCATATCCCCGCCCCATGTTAGAGCCGCCAAAGCCGAACTCTTCGGAAGACAACAAAGGATCGAAAGCATATTGTCCCTGCACAACGCCCAGTATTTCAAAATTGGCAGGCAACGCCTGAAGGCGGGCGGCGAAAAAATCGAATTTCTGGAAGTCCGATTTCCCATCTTGTCGGGACAGGTTCTCGGAACCGCTTTCACGCGCGCCGAATATATCCAGCCCTTGCGAATAATGCGTATCAACAATGTTGTAGCCCGCAAGCGTGTCGGTAAAATTGAAATTCAGGCCCGTTTTTGCGACGCGCAGACGGTCGTCGAACAACTCCTCGCCCAGAATTTTCGTGCGGGAATTCTTCCATTCGAATCCGCCATCGATTGTCAGCGTCATATCGCGCTGGCGTATCAATGGATAGGAAAGGCTTGCCTCAAGGCTTTCAAAAGCGCCCTTGATGTCGAGGGTGGAAAGGGACGAGCCCGGCTCCGTCAACGCCTTGGACGCACCGAGTGTAAGTTTCGTCCCTGATATTCCGTACAAAGGCACGGTGTAGCTGACATTGCCGAGCCGTTGTTCCTGAAACGGCAGGGCCGCGAGCGTGCGCAATTCCAGTTCGCTGTGATCGACGAGAAGGCTTGTGCCGCGCAGGTTCACGTTTGTCTGCCAGGGGCCGCTGAAAGCCGAACCATGGTTGTCGATGCCGACGCTGCCAATTCTTTCCTGGCGCTCATTGGCTTGCAGAACCAGACGCACCGCGCCGGTGCCCTGCTTGCTTACATCCTTTGGCGCGGCCAGAACCACGCCGAGGCTGCCATCCGGAAGATCGTTCAGCAGGAGCATGATGCGCTCCAGCTTTTTGACATTCAGCGGACGCATCGCCGCGATACGATTGACGGCGTCTTCCACAGCCGGCGTGCGCTTTACATTCGATGCCACCTCGATCTCTTCGACATGGCCTTCGATAACGGCAAGGCGAACATTGCCGCCTTGGATGTTCTGGTTCGGGATAACAACTTTCGTCAGGGCGTATCCGTCATCAAGATATTTCTGCTGGATCTTCGCCATGATCTCGAACACCGTCGCAACGGAAATCTCGCGGCCGATATAATGTTCGTAGAGCGGCCGGATTTCATCCTGCGGATACGCGGTCAGGCCTTCGAGGGTTAAATCCTGCAACACAAAACGAAGCTCTTCCGCCCCTTCCGGCGCGGTCGCAACCGCCTTTTGTTTCGGCTCCGCCCTTTCCAGTTTTGTCTGGTCTGTCTTTGGCAGGATGTTGGAATTTTCCAGGGATCGCCCCGGGTCCGCCGAACCGGGCAGGCTGACGCTTTGGGCGTACACAACCGGCGAAATTGACACGAGCGCACAACAGGCCATTAACACTGTCGGAGCGAACGGTTGCCATGTGCGGGTACGCTTGGTCATAATTTTCTTCAAAAACAATAAGTTAGAACCAATATGGATTTACGCGACCCGTAAGAATTGGGGCCGACTATCAATCCGAATCCATCATATAGAACAGGATTCCGGTTGTCAGTGCGGGAAACAACTTACTGCCTTGATTTACAGAGTATTTTTTAGACAGGCGAACAAACTTATGCCGCGTCTGCCATCATGGAGGGCACATATTTACGCAGTATATGCACGATGTCGGCAAGGCGCAGCGGCTTGCGCAGGTAATCATCGGCGCCCGCTTCGAGGCATTTTTCACGATCGCCCTGCAAAGCATTGGCTGTGAGCGCGATGATTTTTACATCCAGCCCCCAGTCCTGCGCGCGGATATAACGGATGGCCTCGTGCCCATCCATGATTGGCATTTGCCAGTCCATGAACACGATATCGAATTCCGCATGGCGGCTTTCAAGAACATCGCACGCCTCGCGTCCGTCGCCCGCAACCGTAAACGTGCATCCAAGTTCGGACAGAAGACCTTTTGCCATACGCTGGCTGACACGGTCATCCTCCACTACCAACACATTCGCGTGAACGACGGGCATGGTCACGGGCGGCGCCTCTTTGGCCATGTTGTGTATCTCCTGCTGCTGCGGAGATCCATGCAGCGCAAGGCCTATGCTGTCTATCAGCGCGTCGGGCTGTATCGGCTTGAAGATGTATGTTGCGAAATCCGTTGTCTGCAGATTCTCGAATTCCTTTTTCTTTCCCAGCGCAGTCATCAGAATTTTCTTAGGCTTACCGTATGTGGAAGGGCTTTCGTTGATCTTGCGGCCCAGCGCCTCGCCGCTCATGTGCGGCATGGAATAATCGGCAATGACGATATCAAACGGGGCGCCTTCTTTTGCATGCTCTTCCAATATTTTAAGGGCATCCTGCCCCGATGTGGCGCCTTTGCATTGTATGCCTGTTTCCGCCAGATACTCTTCCAGAAGAGAAATGTTGAGGTCGTAATCATCCACCACCAGCAGCTTCTTGTCAGAGAACGCGTCTTTCTGCGCGGTGTAGAAACCAACCTGGTGCGTGGCTATCGGAAATAGAATTTCAAACCAGACATAGGTTCCTTTGCCGACCTTGCTTTCAAGATCGATTGTACCGCCCATCATTTCGATGATGCGCTTGCAGATGGAAAGCCCGAGCCCCGTTCCGCCGAATTCTCTGGTTGTCGAAGAATCCGCCTGTGTGAATTTATCGAATATTTTGCCAATCTTGGCTTCCGGAATACCGATACCCGTATCGCGGATATTGAAACGGATTCTAATATCTTCTTCCGTCTGCGACAAACGTTCGAGGGTGATCAGGACATATCCGTCTTTTGTGAACTTGATCGCGTTTCCTATGACATTGATGAACACCTGACGCAGCCGCACCGGGTCGGACTTTATCGTCGGAAATATTTCACCGACAGGACATTTCAGGATCAGCTCCACCCTGTTGTCGTTCGCCCTGCCCGCAAGAAGCTGCATGACCTCGGTCAGTATTTTATCGATGTCGACCGGTTTGGATTCCAGCGTAAGCTGTTGTGCCTCGATTTTCGAAAAATCCAATATGTCATCGATGATTGTAAGCAAAAGCTCGCCGGATGTGCGTATGGTCTCGGCGTATTTCTCCTGCTTTTCATCGAGGCCCGTAAAGAACAGCAGTTCGGTCATGCCGATAATCCCGTTCATCGGTGTCCGTATCTCGTGGCTCATAGTGGCCAGAAATTCGCTTTTGGCTTGGTCGGCTTCTTTTGCGCGCTTGGTTTCCTGTTCGGCAAATTCCTTCGCCCGTTGCAGCTCTTCATGCTGTTGTTCGACCTTTTCCAAAAGCGCCACACGGTCCATGGCGCTGGTAATAGACCGTCTCAACGTTTGCTCGCTGATAAGGTGTTTGGGCATATAATCCTGCGCGCCGCGCCGGATTGTATCGACCGCGATCTTTTCATTGCCCTGACCGGTTAGCATGACAACAGGAAGAATGGGATTTTCAAGCGCCAGCGCTTTGATGAAATCAACGCCCGTCATATCGGGCAGCAAAAAATCGAGAAGCACGCAATCCGGCTTGTGCTCGCGAAAATACTCCAGGCCCGCTTGACCTGTTTCCACTTCGTGCAAATGGTACACAATCGGGCTTGAAGGATCGTTTCTCAGGAAACGCCTGTAAAGCGCTCTGTCTCCCGCATCGTCCTCGACGATCAAGATATTACAATTTTCTTTCTCCACGATGGCATAATGGCCAGCGGCCATCCTCTTTACCACGAAAAACGTACATCAATGCGGTCGTATTCCGGCAGGAACCGTCAGGAAAATTTGGGAAATTTTTTCAGATGAAAAAGTATTCTTTGCGCATCCAGAGGTTTGGAAATGAAATCCCGCGCGCCCATTCCTACGGACTTGATAATATTTTCTCCGTAATTGAAACCGCTCAGCATAACGACATAGGCTGTCGGATCGCTGCGCATAATCCAGTATAAAAGGTCGTACCCGCATCCGTCGGGCAGGTTTATATCCATGAAAACAATATTGGGTTTCAGATTATAGAACTCATTCAAAGCCTCTGTTGCATCCGAGGCTTCGTACACATGGCAATGGTTTTTTAGTATGCCGGAAGCCATACGCCGCATGGTCCGGTCGTCGTCCACAATAAGGACCGATGCCTCCCGTTCCGCACCGGCATCCACCGGTATAGTCTGGCTTTCGTATATTGTGACGGGTTTTACCGCCGGGGACGTCGTTGTAATCATGGTCTATCACTCTCCGCCCACCTCTATCTGGTTCAACGCGGCCGCCACCATATCGGGATCGACCTCCATGGCGGCAGACATAACCTCGGTGCCCACATTGCGCGCGGCGAAATAGGTTATGATCTCCTTGCTGTGCATATTCACCATCGCGATCGACATGGCGAAAAATGTTGCCACGACGGCGGCGGCGCTTACTTTGACGCGCAAGCGCACATGCGGGGTGTTTCCATGCCAGACATAAAGATTTTCATCCAGTGCTGACACATCCGGCTTTTCCGCCTTTTCGCGCTTATGGATTTTGAAAGACGGTGATTTTCCCTTCTTCGGATCGAACAAATCCGAATTGGCGTGTAAAACCTTGTTCTCGCGTGAACCCTGTTTGTTATGTTCTTTTCTAAAATATTGCATACTCTTCCCCTTGTTACATAGCGACTAAGCTGTAATGAGGGATACAAGTACCGTGCCAAACAAGCGGCCTGAGCAATATCAAACAGTTGCGCATTTATTGAAAATTCGAAGCGTCCGGAAATCATCCGTTTTACTTTCAATCGTATGAAATAAAAACGATTGTTGTACTGCATGGGTTTTACGTTCACGCTTCCCGCATGCGAAGAACCGCACTTATAATCGATGACGACAGATCCGACAGACGTATGCTTGCCAGCATGCTTAGAAACAAACTGCATATGGATTCCATCGAAGCGGAGAACGGGCATATCGGTATAGGCGTTCTGGAAGGTGACAAGAAAAAACAAATCGCCGTTGTTCTGCTCGATATAAACATGCCCGTGATGAACGGCTGGGAAACGCTGCAAAAGATAAACACCTCCTTCCCTTCCGTTCCTGTGGTGATACTGAGCGGCGATAACAGCATTGAAGACGCGGCCGAAGCCATACGCCGCAATGCGCGGGATTATCTTGCAAAGCCCGTCGTGCCGGAATTGATCAACAAGGCTGTACGAAAAATTCTTAAATCCGCCTTGCTGACAAAGCCACAAGCGCAGCCGTCTTCCAAAAGCGCACGGACAAATTTTAACGCTCTGATCGGGTCTAAGGGGAGTCTTGCACCTTGCGTAGCCATGGGCATAAAGGCTGCGTCCACGGAACTGCCCGTTTTGATAGAAGGAGAAACAGGCACCGGAAAAGAAATATTCGCCAGCGCCATACACGCCGAAAGCGCACGCAAGGACGGCCCCTTCATAGCCATCAATTGCGGCGCGTTGCCGGAAAAATTGATTGAAAGTATTTTGTTCGGGCATGAGAAAGGCGCTTTCACCGGGGCCGTTGCAAAAAACCCCGGCAAGTTCCAGGAAGCCAATGGTGGCAGCGTTTTTCTTGATGAGGTGGGAGACCTTCCCCTCGATGCGCAGGTAAAGCTGCTCCGCGTTCTGCAGGAAAAAGAAGTCGATCCGGTCGGCGCATCGCGGCCCGTTCCGGTCGATATCAGGCTTATATCCGCGACGCACCGCAATCTGGAGAGCGAGGTTCGCGCAGGTCGTTTCCGTGAAGATTTATATTACAGGATCAACGTGCTTCAGATCACCATGCCGCCTTTGTCGGAGCGCAAACAGGACATTCCGGAACTGGCCATGCACTTCATCGATAAATTTTCCCGAAGATACAATATCCCGCCAAAGCGCATACCGCCTGATCTGATAGCACGCTTTTTGGTACATCAATGGCCGGGCAACGTGCGCGAACTTGAAAACTATATCAACCGTTTCATGGTATTGGATGATGTATCCTTGGGATTCCGCATACACCCCGCAAAGGAGGCGGAGCGCCATGACGACACAAAGCTGGACTTGTTGGAACCCAATGGCTGTTTCAAAACGTTGCAAAAGCTAGAGACGGAAATACTGAAAATCGCGCTGCGGTATCATGAGGGCAATATGTCGCTTACCGCGCGGACGCTTGGCATGGCCAAATCGACCCTTTACACGAAAATACAGACACCCGGTAACGACGTCTAAATTTGCGCCTTTTCCTTGACCGCCATGCGAAGACGGCCTTCTGCTGTTTTAAAGGCTTCCTCCAGCATGGGGACAAGCGGCATAAGGGAAAGCAGCTTGGCTTTTGTTTTGACGGCATCGCGGGTGATGATGTTTATGGATTCCGCAACCTCCGAAACGGATGTAAGGCCGAAACTCTTGCTGTTGGATTTCAGCGGGTGCGACGCCTTTTCCATGGCCCTGAAATCCTCGTCTTCCAATCCTTTGCGTATGGCTCTGATATAGGATGCGGCATCGCTCAGATATTCGTCCACGGCTATCGCAAACTCTTCCTTGAGAATCGAGGCCGCCTGATTCAACGCATAATGGTCGAACATTTCCAGATCGTAATTCTTTCCTACGGATTTGGTGCCCTTAGGTTCTTCATCGAAATCCTTGACGTCGAAATTGCCGGATATGAGCCCTTGCAGAATATCGATCAGCGATTGCCGCCAGCGCGGCATCCATATGTCCTTGGTCAGATACCCGTCCATACCGGCCGCCATGCATTTGGCGCGGTCTCCCGGCTCGCGCTTGGCGGTAAAGGCGATAACGGGAATATAGGGTATCTTCCGTTCTGCCTGCCTGCGCCGGATGATGCGCACCGTGTCCAGCCCGTTGAGTTCCGGCATGTCCCAGTCCATGATGATAAGATCGAAGATGCATCTTCCATTCAGGAAAGAAAGCGCTTCGAGACCATTTTCGGCCATAACAACATCGCATTCGCACTGCTCGAGTATTTTGGACATAAGCGATCTGTGGGTGGCGTCGTCCTCCACCACAAGAATGCGCTTTTTTTTGTCTTCCATCAGAGAACCGACCGGGGTAACGGCATCCATCATGTGCTCGCCTGCGCTATTCACCGGAAATTTCCTGAATATGTGGTTGAATGAAATTATTTTTAAATTCTAACACATACAGGCATCACTTCTACCGGTTCGTGATTTGTATGCATCGGCAAATGCACCCGTATTCCCTAACCCTTAAATCTTCGGAGAATTACACTTTGGCAGTATGATGCGCGCTATAAACAACAAGGGATTGCTGAAATGGCACGAGACCGAGGGGCGCAAGCGGCATTGTTCTACGCCTTTGTGACACCCGGCATAATCGTGCCGCTTTTATTTATATTTGGTTGGGTCAGTGGCCATGCAGGTATTGTCAATCCAACCCCAGCCTTCGGCAGCATGTATTTCGCAACGGCCCTGGGCATATTGTTGTGCGCGGTATCGGCGTTGCTTGTGCAGCACAATCGCACATATATGGCGCGTTTTTTATCATCAATCGCCATAGCCTTTATGGTGGCCTTTATCCTGGAATATGCACTCCATGTGGATTTCGGGATTGATCGTATTTTCTATCACGATGGATTTCTGGAATCCGATGTCGTGTATCCGGGAAGACCATCGATGCTCTCGGCGATTGCCATCGCCAGCCTTTCGGCCGCAATATTTCTTCTCTGCCTCGCCCACAAAAATCAGTATATATTGACGGGCATTGAATCACTTGCCGTCTTCGCCCTTATGCTGGGGTTTGTCAGCCTCGCGGGGCATATCACCGGTCTTCCCAAAAGCATCGGCTTGCATGGCTGGAAGACGATGTCCTTGTATACATCCTTCTGCCTCACCACAACGCCCATAGCCGTCTGCATGCTGACGCATCGTATTTCCAACAATGCGCATTCCGCACCTTCTTATGTCGCGGCATCCCTCTTCATCATGGCCGCGACACTGAATGTCTATACGCCTTTGGGCATTATCGCCGGATTTGCCTATATGCCTTTTGTACTCTCCGCTCTGGCATACAGAAATCCTTACACGGGTTTGTATTTCGTAATCATAAGCACCCTCTTCGGCATCATCGGCATATATATGGCATCCTCCATACTCACCGAGCTCTGGATCGCCATCACCAACCGGGTTATTTCCATTGTGGGTCTCTGGATTCTGGCGTTGTTGACCTACCAGATAAAAGTACGCGAGCAGGAACTGGTCTCGCAACAGCATTACCTGTCTTCGGTGCTCGACAACACGGTCGACGGTATGATCACCATCAACGAACAGGGCATCATCGACGGGTATAACAAGGCCTGCGAGACAATATTCGGCTATAGCCGCAACGAAGTGATGGGCCGGAATATCAAAATGCTTATGCCGCCGCATTACGCGAAGCATCACGACCAGTATCTTAAAAATTACCATGACACGGGTGAGCGCAAGATCATAGGCATAGGCCGCGAAGTCGAAGCGCAGAAGAAAGACGGCACTGTTTTCCCGATAGATCTATCGATCGCCGAAGTTCCGCTTTCCGGCGGCGTTAAAATGTTCAACGGCATCGTCCGCGATATAACGGAGCGCAAGAAAACCGAGGAGGAACTCATCCGATCGAATATGGAACTTGAACGTTTCGCCTATGTCGCTTCGCACGATCTGCAGGAACCGCTGCGCATGATTGCCAATTTCACGCAGCTTTTGCAGGAGGAATACGGCAAGTCCGCCGATCCGCAGGTCAGGGAATATATGACCTTTATCATCGAAGCCGCGCGGCGCATGCAGGCGATGATCGCCGACCTTTTGGAATATTCGCGCATCGGATACGAAGACTCAGGCCTAGAAAAAGTAAACACACAATCGAGTGTGCGCATGGCGCTTGAAAACCTAAAAGAAGTAATCAGCCAGACAGATGCGAAAGTTGTTATCGGTGATCTTCCGACCGTGCACGCAAATCCCATTCGCTTTTTGCGACTGATCCAGAACCTGATCGGCAACGGCATAAAATACCGCGCCCACGGCACAAAACCCATGATCGAAATCAGGGCGGAAATGCAGGCTGCATCATCGCTCTGGCTGTTTTCGGTCAAAGACAACGGCATAGGGATCAAGCAGGAATATCTGGAACAGGTTTTCATGATGTTCCGCCGCTTGCATGGTAAAAACGAATACCAAGGTACAGGTATCGGTCTCGCCGTCTGTAAACGCATCGTTCACAACATGGGCGGTAGTATATGGGCTGAATCCGAATTCGGAAAAGGCAGCACTTTCTATTTCACCGTCCCGTTTTTCACGTCAAAGGAGAACCAAAATGTCCCAATTGCCCAAACCCATTGATATTTTGCTGGTGGAAGACAATGAAGGCGATATCTTCCTCACCAAGAAAGCCTTCCAGAAAGCGAAGATATTCAACAACGTCCATGTCGCGCGGGATGGAGAGATGGCGATGGATGTCCTCCTGAAACCCGAACAACACAAAATCCCGATGCCGGACATAATATTTCTCGATATCAATCTTCCAAAAAAAGACGGCAAACAGGTTCTGGCCGAGATAAAAGCAAACGAAAGGCTCCGCCGCATTCCGGTCGTCATTCTTACCAGCTCGCGCGCGGAACAGGACGTCATCAGGTCGTACAATCTTCACGCCAACAGCTATATCGAAAAGCCGGTTACTCTGGAATCTTTCAACAGCGTGGTGAGCGCCATAGAGAATTTCTGGTTCAGCATCGTGGTCTTGCCGCAGGAGATTGAAACCCATGCCTAAAGCAGCAACCACAAGGAAAAAGAAGCCCTCCGGCAACACAGATAAAGCCCAAGTCATCAGCAAGGAATTCGAGGATTTTGCCTATATCGTATCGCACGATCTGAACGCGCCGCTGCGCCATATACGCGAATTCACGCGCCTTCTTATCGAGAGCCATCCCGAAGCCGCCAACGCGGACCAGCAGGAATATATCGATTTTCTCGAAATGTCGCTCGATAAGATTTGCAAGATGCAGGAAGCGCTGCTCGTTTTCTCGCGTCTTAACACACAGGCCGGCGAGATGAAGCCCAGCGATTGCAATCTGCTTGTGTCCTCTGCCCTTAATTATCTGGAAGCGGATATCAAACGCAGCGGCGCGCAGGTGAATGTCTATGACATGCCCGTTGTAAACGGCGATACGAAACAGCTGCAGGCGCTCTTCACCAACCTGATAGACAACGCGATAAAATTCCACCAGCCTGAACAGGGCTCCACCGTCACCATCACCGCCGGACGCGACAAGGACGAACATGTTTTCAAAATTTCCGACACCGGCATAGGCATCGCGCCGGAATATTACGACGAAATATTCCGCTTTTTCCGACGCCTGAATGTCAGTCGTTTTTCCGGCGTCGGCGCGGGTCTTCCCATCTGCAAGAAAATCGTCCAGCGGCATAACGGCAATATCTGGATCGAATCCGCTTTGGGCCGCGGCACATCCGTATTTTTCACCTTGCCCGCCTGATTGTTTTGCGAATTTTCTTGAATGAGAACAAAACAAGAACTATACTTGTCCAAATGTCCGACAAGATACTGAACAAGCTTGAAATTCTCGCCGATGCCGCCAAATACGATGCGTCCTGCGCTTCGGGTTCGGCGGGCAAGCGGGCGGCGGGTAAAGGCGATGCGAAAGGCCTTGGCTCCCTCACCGGCGGATCGGGGATTTGCCACAGCTTCACGCCCGACGGGCGCTGCGTTTCGCTGCTTAAAATTCTGATGACCAACAACTGCATCTACGATTGCCATTACTGCATCAACCGCCGCAGCAGCAACGTGCGGCGCGCGCGCTTTACCGTGCAGGAAGTCGTAGACCTCACCCTCAATTTTTACAAACGCAATTATATCGAAGGCCTGTTCCTGAGTTCGGGCATCATCAACACGCCCGATTACACGATGGAAAGCATGGTGCGGATTGCCAAATCCCTGCGCCTCGACCACGGCTTTAAAGGCTATATCCATTTAAAAACCATTCCCAACGCCTCCCCTGAATTGCAGGCCGAGGCCGGTCTGTATGCCGACAGGCTCAGCATAAACATCGAAATGCCGGCGCAAGTGTCGCTGGAAAAATTCGCGCCGGAAAAAAGCCTGCACGAAATCGAAGGCGCAATGGGCAAGCTCAAAGACAAGATTATAGAGACAAAGGCGGAAAAGAAATCACCGCGCTTTGCCCCCGGCGGCCAAAGCACACAAATGATCATCGGCGCCGATGCCACACACGACAAAGGCATTCTGACCTCCAGCGTCAATCTTTATAAAAAACTTCCAGCTGCGCCGCGTGTATTATTCCGCCTTCAGCCCCATTCCGGATGCCAGCGTCATTCTGCCCCTGAAACCCGCGCCGCTCATCCGCGAACACAGGCTATATCAAGCCGACTGGCTTTACCGTTTTTACGAATTCACGCTCGATGATATCGTCGCGGGCACCAGCAACAACATGCTGGAACTGGACAAAGACCCGAAACTCGCATGGGCGCTGCGCCACCGCGCCTTCTTTCCGGTCGATCTGAACGTGGCGGACAAACATCTTCTGCTCCGCGTTCCCGGCCTCGGCGTGACATCCGTGAAAAAGATATTGTCGATACGGCGCTACCATCACATAAGCTGGCACGATCTTGTCAAAATGCGTCTGCCAATGGACAAGATAAAACCTTTCATCTGCGTGTCGGATTACCGTCCACCTGCCACGCTTCTTGATTCCGAAAATCTCTTCCAGCGCCACATCGCGCCTGCGCATCTCGATCTTTTTGCGGCTGTGAGCACATGAAAAACATCGTCATCCAAAGCAAGCCCGGTTTTTCGGAATGGCGCAGCCACGCCAAAACGTGCTTTTGCGAAGGCATCGCACCGGAATATGTGTTGTGGAACGATGCGGCATATGGTGCTGCGGACCTGTTCCAGAACGATCACACATCACCATCCGCTTGCAAGGAATTCTCGGTGCCGCGCGAATTTGTGGAACTGGCGCAATATGCTATATGCCACGCCGCGCCTGAGCGTTTCTCTCTTCTCTACCGCATCCTCTGGCGGCTGAAGCGTGGAAAGCCCAATCTTCTGAAACTCAAAACCGACGACGATATACTCGCGCTTCACCGCATGGTCAAAGCCGTGCGCCGTGACGCCTACAAGATCAAAGCCTTCCTGCGGTTTCGCCAGATAGACACCGAACAGGGCGAGGCTTTCGTCGCGTGGTATGAACCCGAACATTATTCACTGGAACTCTCGCTTCCGTTCTTCCAGACGCGTTTCAAGAACATGACATGGTCCATTCTTACGCCGTATATGGCGGCGCACTGGGACCGCGAACAGCTTTTGACCAGCGACAATCCGGATCCCTCGATTGTGCCGACAGACGACACCGTCGAACGCTATTGGCTGAAATATTATGCCAGCACCTTCAACCCCGCGCGGCCCAAAAAATCGGCCATGCTGAACCAGATGCCCAAGAAATACTGGAAAAATATGCCCGAAACCGTGTTGATACCGGATCTGCTGCGCACGTCGGAATCGCGCGCGCGCAAAATGATCAAAGACAGTCGCAACGACGGATAACGACTATAACGTTTCCCGCATCAGCAAAGCCGCAACGTTCGTTCCGCACGCTTTGGAAATTTCGACGAGGCCTGTCGGGCTTGTGATGTTTATCTCGATCAGCTTGTCTCCGATGACATCAAGCCCCGCAAAAGCCACACCGCGGCGGACAAGCTCGGGGCCGACCTTGTCGCATATGTCCTTTTCGGCTTTTGAAATTTCGCGCACCGTTGTAGAACCGCCCGCCGCCATGTTGCCGCGAATGCTGCCGTCCTTGGGGCTTCTGACTAGCACATGGTCGAACGCTTTTCCGTTGATGACGATAATGCGCTTGTCGCCTTCGGATATGGATGGCAAAAACTCCTGCGCGATCACGGGATATTTGCCGCGCTCCGTCTGGATCTCCCATATGACTTCGAAATTGACGTCACCTTCCTGCACCATGAAGACCCCCGCCCCGCCCATGGCGTCGAGCGGCTTTACGATGATCTTCTTGTGTTTGGCCAGAAAGCGCGTCAGGGCGGCGAGATCGCTGGCCACCAACGTGTCGGGGCACAGCGCGCTGAAATACCCGGCAAAAAGCTTTTCGTTAAGCGCAACGAGCGATGTCGGGTTGTTGAGCACGCGGGCACCGTTTCGAACCGCAAGTTCCAGCATATAACAGGCATGGATAAAGCGTTTGTCGACAGGCGGGTCCTTGCGCATCCAGACAGAGCCGAATTCCGTCAGCGCCGCCGTGCTTGTATCCGTCACGCTGTACCAGTTTTTCACATCGTCCTGAATATTAATCGCGTAGACAGTGGCTTTGGCCGTATCGTCTTCTATATAAAGATCGTCGATCGTCGTGAAATATATGGCCTGGTCCATGCTAACGGCGGCCCGCATCATCGCGACTGTACTGTCTTTATAGGCTTTGATAGTCTCGATCTTATCAATAACAAACAGAATTGATTTATTTTTTAGCGATGACATATACAGACAGCTCCTTAAGCCAACAAAGAATGCTCACATACCAGGACCTTGTCAATGACATGGCCTCCGGGGTCAAACCCCGCGATCAATGGAAGATCGGCATCGAACACGAACAATTTGTTTTCAATTCGGCGTCCGGCAAGGCCCTGCCCTATGACGGCGCGCCCGGCATCCGCCAGATACTCGAAGCGCTCAAAGCCTATGGCTGGACGGGTGAGGAAAAGAACGGCTACCTGATCGAACTCAAAAGAAACGGCGCGATGGTGACGCTGGAACCCGGCGGGCAGATCGAAATCGCCGGTGGGCCACACGCGACCCTGGCCGCGGTTAAAGCCGAGGCCGAAAAATTCCATGCGGAATTGCGCGCTGTCGGGGAAAAGCTTGGTTTCGGCATACTGGCGCGGGGCTTTCATCCGACATGGACACGGGCCGATATTCACTGGATGCCCAAAGAACGCTACCAGATCATGGGCCCTTACATGGAGAAGCGCAGCGCCCATGGCGTTGATATGATGATCCGCACCTGTGGCGCGCAGATCAATCTCGATTTCGAAAGCGAAGCCGACATGATCAAAAAATACCGCGTGGCGCTCGGCCTGCAACCCATCGTCACGGCCCTTATGGCGAATTCCAATCAGGTGGAGGGCCGCGATTCCGGCTATCAATCCTTCCGCTCTTTCATATGGACGGAGACCGACCCCGAACGCTGCGGCGTGCCGCCTTTCGTGTTCTCGGATGATATGGGTTTCGCACGTTATGTGGATTACGCGCTCGATGTGCCGATGTATTTCATTCGCCGGAACGGGCACTATATCAACGTTGCCGGCCAATCCTTCCGTGATTTCCTGCAAGGAAAATTAAAAGGCCATGAAGGCGAATATCCGGACATGGACGACTGGCACGATCATCTGACCACGCTGTTTCCCGAAGTGCGTCTGAAATCCTATCTCGAATTCCGTGGGCCGGACAGCACGGCGCCGGAACTGGTATACGCGATGGCCGCCTTCTGGACGGGACTGTTTTACGATCAAAGCGCGCTGGACACGGCATGGACGTTGATCGAGGATTTATCCGGCAACGATCATATCCGTATCCGCAACGATGTCCCGAAACACGGCCTGCAAACACGAGTGCGGGACGGCCAGACCTTGCATGGTCTCGCGCTACAGCTTCTGCCGATCGTTAAGGGCGGACTGGAGAAATTCGAACCCGATGCGGCAGCATATATAGATGCCTTCGAACGGCTGCTCGCAAACAAGGCGTAAAGCTAAGGGAAATAAATGGCTGTGGCGGCACATAGATGGTCCATGACCTCGGCTTGATATAGCAGAAATATGACCAGGCTGGTTCGACTCATATCCCCATTCCCTGTTTAACAGCGACTTTTCAGGGAAAATCCGGTTCCCGAAGGCTGTTTTGAGTAGATTTTCAAGATTAACGGTAATGCTGCCCCCCCAAATATCTTTCTCCGCCAAATACTTGTCGTATTACCGCCAGCAAATGGTGATTTTAAGGAACAGGGAATAGTTATTCTGGATATGTATTAATAGCCGTCACTGTTTCCCTTCAATGCCGATTCAGCCAAGTATTCATCTCGGGTCACAATCTTCGCATAGGCAAATCCCAGCGCTGACATCATCGCTACATGGACTTGCGCAGCAGGTACGACTTGCCCATCGAACTCAAGATCACGCGTAGCGCAGGCATCATGGACAACGGTAACTTTATAGCCAAAATCCGAAGCTGCGCGTACGGTGGCGTCGACGCACATATGGCTCATAGCGCCAATGACTACTACTTCCTCAATCCCATTTTCATCAAGTATTTCTTTCAAGTCGGTTTTCAGAAAAGAGTTCGGATAATTCTTTAGAATGACTTTTTCGTCATCTCGTGGCTCCACCTCGGGAATAAAATCCACCCCGGCAGTCCCGGGAACAAAGAATTCAAAGCTCGGATTATTAAATTCGTGGCGCACATGGATAACTAAAAAATTTTTCTCCCGTGCATCGGCGATAATTCTGGCCGCATTCTGGACAGCTTGCTCGATATTGACCAGCGGCAGCTTTCCATCAGGCGAATATTCCTTTTGTAAATCAACGACGATGACTGCTTGTTTCTTCATTTGCGGATCTTCCTTTTTGTAACCTATATGTTTGCAGCCTTTGAATAATCAAGAGCTACTGCTGGCTCCTAACTAAACACCTATTTTGTGTAGCAAAATCCTAACGCTTTAGCGTATTGACGGAGACTGTTCGGGCGGCGCGACGGCCTGGCAGCATCTGCGGTTTTTCCAGGTCGCTCAGGATCGGGCAATCAGGCCGCTCATCGCCGGCACAGCAATCGACCAGGTCCCGCAAAGTATCAACCATTTGTGTCATTTCGTTTATTCGCTCTTCCAGATCGCTTATATGGGTTTGCGCAACGCGCTTAACATCGCGGCTCTTGCGCGTGCGGTCACTCCATAGCGCCAGAAGATCGCCTATCTCAGCAACAGAAAATCCCAGATCGCGCGCTTTGCGGATAAAATGCAGGCGATGAATATCCGTCTGTGAATATGACCGGTATCCAGACGCGGTCCGTGCGCTCGGCGGTATAAGCTTGATCCCCTCGTAATAACGGATCATCTTTGCCGAAACCCCGGATGCCTTTGATGCCTCTCCAATATTCATTCTTTTCCTCCCGGCTTAAATCCGCGCAGGCGCAGGGCGTTCCCTAAAACGAAGACGCTCGACATCGCCATGGCTCCCGCCGCGAAGATCGGCGAGAGCGCGAGACCATAAGCGGGATAAAGGATACCGGCTGCGATAGGTATCAATGCTGTGTTGTAGGCGAAAGCCCAGAATAAATTTTGCCGGATATTGCGGATGGTCGCCTTTGAAAGTGCAATAGCATTGGCGACGCCCTGGAGATTGCCAGACATCAAAACGACATCAGCGGATTCTATAGCAATATCAGTGCCTGTCCCGATGGCAATGCCGACATCGGCCTCCGCTAACGCGGGCGCATCGTTGATACCATCGCCAACGAATGCGATTTGCCCGTGAGTGGCCTTAAGTCTGCGTACAGCTTCCACTTTACCTTCCGGCATCACTTCAGCGACGACCTCATCGATGCCGAGCTTGTCCGCTATGGCCTGCGCCGTGCGGGCATTGTCACCCGTGATCATCGCCACTTTCAGACCCAGCCCGTGCAATGCGGCGATAGCCGCAGGTGTCGTCGGCTTGACGGGATCGGCCACAGCAATAATTGCGGCCAGCTTGCCGTCAATCGCAGCATAGAGCGGCGACTTTCCCTCGCTGCCCAGCCGCTCGGCTGTTTGCGCAAGCACTTTGACATCCAGCCCTAATTCACGCATATGCCGGTCGGCGCCGACCTCGACGCGAACACCGTCCACGCTGGCTTTTACCCCCATGCCCGTAACGGATTCAAAATTGGTCGAAGCCGGGACCATTATTCCTTCGCGCTTGGCCGCCTCGACGATGGCCCGGGCAATCGGATGCTCCGAGCGGGATTCCACCGCCGCAATGTGGGCAAACACGTGCGCACGTTCAAATCCGTTTGCGATCTCCATATCCGTCAAGGAAGGACGGCCTTCGGTTAACGTCCCTGTCTTGTCCAGTGCGATGACTTTGGCATCTTTCAGAAGCTGCAATGCTTCACCTTTGCGGAACAGCACGCCAAGTTCAGCGCCGCGGCCCGTACCGACCATAATGGAGGTCGGCGTCGCCAGCCCCATCGCGCAGGGGCAGGCAATAATCAGAACTGCGACGGCATTGACTAGCGCGAAGGTCAGAGCGGGCGAAGGACCAATGATTAGCCAGACAAAGAAGGTCAGTAAAGCAGCCGCCATGACGGCGGGGACGAACCACATGGTGACCTTATCAACCGCCGCCTGTATCGGCAATTTAGAGCCCTGCGCCTGTTCCACCATGCGTATGATCTGCGCCAGCATCGTCTGGCTCCCGACCGCTGTGGCTTTGAGGGTGAATGCGCCTTTCTGGTTGATGGTTCCGCCAACAACGGTGCTTCCCATGGATTTCTTCACAGGTATGGGCTCGCCCGTAATCATGGATTCGTCTACATAGCTCTCGCCCTCCGTAACGTTGCCATCGGCAGGAACGCGCTCGCCGGGGCGCACCTCGACGATATCGCCGAGTGTAACAGCATCGGTAGAGACATCTACGAATGCACCATCCCGGAAAACATGGGCGAGCGTTGCCTGTAACTTGACCAGACGCTTGATCGCTTCCGAGGTGCGGCCCTTGGCGCGGGCTTCCAGAAACCGCCCCAGCAACACGAGCACCACGATAACAGCTGCGGCCTCGTAATATACGTTGACGGTGTTCTGCGGGAGTACACCCGGAAGGAAAGTCGCAACCAGCGAATAGGCATAAGCGGCCAGCGTCCCTACGGCGACCAATGAGTTCATGTCCGGCGCCAAACGCAATAATGCCGGAAAACCTTTGCGGTAGAAACGCCGGCCGGGAAAAACCAACACAAGCGTGGTCAGCGCAAACTGTAGATACCAGCTGTTTTGCATGCCAATACTATTCATTACAAACTCATGCATGGCCGGGATCAGATGCGATCCCATTTCGAGAATGAAAATAGGTATGGCCAAAATTGCAGCAAGAACTAGATCGCGCAGTAATGCCGTCCGCTCGGCATCCTTTTTCGCAGTGTTGTCCGCTATCTGTATGTCAGCTTCAATTGGGCTTGCTTTATACCCTGCCTGTTGCACAGCATTAATCAGGGCCTCGGCGGGAGCGGTTCCTCGCACACTGGCACGCTCGGTTGCCAGGTTGACTGCAGCATCGGTCACGCCGGGAATGGCCTTGAGCGCCTTTTCTACGCGGCCCACACAGGATGCGCAGGTCATTCCTTCTATCGAGAACTCCGCAGAGGCGTCGCTCGCAGGAACATCATAGCCTGCATCTTTGACCGCCTGAACGAGGGTATCGCGGTCGACTGAGTTGTCGGACTGGACATCAGCACGTTCGGTTGCCAGATTAACCGAGACATTCCTCACGCCGCTGACTTTGGAAAGCGCTTTTTCCACACGGCCAACGCAGGACGCGCAGGTCATGCCCTCAATCGGGATGGTCATCGTACGTTCCATGGCATTTGCAGCATTAACAGGTTTCGACATCGCTTTTCTCCTCAATATATGAATATGGTGCACCTTCCCATCATTGGAAGGTCAAGAGAAAATTTAGTCGCTGTTCTGCCGGTCTTCCGATGGAAGGAAAGTGGAAGATGAAATAATGCGAATACTCACGGAAACGCGGAGGGTAAAATAAGAACTCTGAAACCGAAACGCCTGATCAGAAAAACTTTATCTAGGATGAAGCGATATTTGCCTTTATACAGCGCTCGGCGGCTGTGTTAATGACATCCCAGTCTTTCTTGCCGTTAGAGGTTTGGATCTTTTCTGGATCCGTATGCGTAATATATGTCTTCACATCGTGAGCGCTTACAGCCTCCAGTGATACGAAAAGCGCGGCTATATCTCCGTTAAAGCCTGCGGATTTATCGACTCGTCCCTCAGATGTCAGCCGGCCATAAAGCGGCTTTGCCGTGTAATGGCCACGAAGGTTGCCATCAAGGGTTAATTCATGAAAGTCGCTCCTGTGCAGAGGGTAGCGAAAATAATAACCGATCTTGCGGACTTTCCGGATTTCTTTGAGATCAAGATCATCGATCATGACGCCATCCTATTAATGGTGGCCGCTATGTGCGGGCAAAGCCTCATTCCCCTCTGGAACTTCATAGTTCTTTTTCTTCAACCACGTGCGCATTTCCTCAATTTCTTCGTGTTGCGAACTCAAAATACGCTTTGCCAAATCCCGCATTTGCGGGTCGGAGCCATATTTGAGCTGAATTTCAGGCATATCGGTCGCACCGACATGGTGAGGCAGCATGCCAAGAGCAAAGGCCATGTCAGGATCTTCATGCTTGATACCCTCCATCATCGGGGCATGCATGACATCCATGGCTTTTTGGTAAGCGGCCAGTGGTGTTTCCCCATCAACAGCGTCGGTGTCATGCGGATGATCCGGGTCAAAGGTGTGGGTGCTTTTCGAGGAAGCATCGGCCGTTACAACATTGCCTACGCCGTAAATCAGCGCGTGTGATCCCCAGTAAGCCCCCACGAAAATGATTAGAGCGGCAACCAGCCCCAGCGGTATCCCTGCCAGCTTTTTTTTGACAGCAGGAAGGATATCCTCCCCCCTTGAATGATCAATAATAATAGCAACGATAATTGCCATGATGAGTGCGTGACCGACCAGGTCAATGCGGCCGAAGGGATAGACGGCTGCTGTGAAAATAACAAACAGCGCTATTGCGGACAGGCGCCGGATCAGCGGGGTCCACAGCAACCCGAACCCCATCGTAAATTCAGCCAGGCCGGCCATAGGAATGAAGGCATCGCGCGGCAGGCCAAAGGTCAGGAAGGGTTTTTCCTCTACCAGGGGATAGAACCAGTCCGGATAGCCGAATTTTTCAAGGCTTGACCACATCAAGGCAATCGCGACGCCGATACGCAGCGCAGTTATACGGTGTGTGCGAAGATCGTCATTGTTAGAGGCATCCAGTACCAGATAGGCGGCAACGCCGACACCCAGTGCCAGATAATCCAGCATATGAAATAATTGGTAATCCCGTAGCGCCAGCAGCCATAAGCCGATAATGCCTGCGGCCGCCAAAGGTTGCGTCCGGCGGGAAAAGACCAGCGCGGCGATGAGTAGCTGCGACCAGGATATCCATTCGGAAGATGTTTTAAGATCAGGCGTCAAATAGACGCCGCCGACGGCGAAAATAGCCACAAAAAAGACGCCGATGACAATGCGGATAAAATCATCCTGCCGCTGCCAGAGCGGGTCTGTCATCTTATCCAGCTTGTTTTGGATCGTAGTGCCGAGCGCCGTTTTCTCGGTTAAGCGTGTGGCGATGAAGAAAACAAGAACCAGAGCGAGCCCGGTCCAGAACCAGATATCGGTGAGTGTGTACTGGATGGGGCGCGGCGATGCCTCTACAATATAGGGCGCAAACCATTTCACGTGGGCTGACGCGGCTGTGGGCATCATGGCCCATACGGAAAGAAAAGTTAGACAGCTTCCAAGAGATGTTTTCATGGTTGGCCCTTTCGTTTTAGTAAATGGAAATTTTGTCATAGTAGTACATCAAGATTAGCGTCTATCCGGTTTTTTCCAGCATTGACAGGATCATGCTTCGGTTTGCGGCGGCATCCTGCAAGGTGTATTTATTCAAGGTCTGAATGAAACTTTGAGAGGCTTCAAATAGAATATGTTTTAAGCGGCAAACTTCGCTGATGCGGCACGTGTTCGTGTCCTTATTGAAGCACTCAACGATATCCATATTCTCCATCAACCGAACAATATCACCAAGGCGCATAGCAGCTGGATCTCTCGTCAGTTTAATTCCGCCACCTTTACCCTTGGAACTTTCAATCAATCCCAGCGTTGCCATTTTATGGACGACTTTCACAAGATGATTACGCGAAACGTCGTACTGCTCGGCAATTTCTTTGACGCTGGATGATCGTTCGGGATGAGCCGCCAGATAGAGGAGACTGCGAAGGGCGTAATCCGTAAACAATGTTAATTGCATATCAAGTCCCGAAAATTATTTGACATTGATACACTAACTTATAATATGTGTCAAAAATACATATTAGGAGTCTTCCCATGCTAAGCGAGCAAACCATTACTATCGTCAAATCAACCGCTCCTGTCCTCGAAGAGCATGGCGAAACGCTGACCAAACATTTTTATAAGCGGATGTTCTCACACAATCCTGAAGTCGCGCCGCTGTTCAATCCTGCCAATCAGTTCGCAGGTTCGCAGCAGCGTGCGCTGGCCGCCGCGATTTGCGCCTATGCGGCCAATATTGACAATCTGGAAGTGCTGGGCGGCGCGGTTGAGCTGATTGCGCAAAAACATGCCTCCTTGCGCATCAAGCCGGAGCATTATCCCATTGTCGGGGAAAATCTCCTGGCCTCCATCCGCGAAGTGCTGGGCGACGCGGCGACTGACGACATTATCAATGCATGGGCAGAGGCCTATGGCTTTCTGGCTGATATCCTTATCGGCCGCGAGGCGCAGATATACAAAGAACAGGCCGAAGCGCCCGGCGGATGGGAAGAATTCAAACCATTTCGCGTTATACGCAAAGAAAAAGAAAGCGACATCATAACGTCCTTTTATCTTGTACCGGCGGATGGCGGACAGCTTCCCGCTTTCAAGCCCGGCCAGTACATCACGGTCCGCGTCCCTAGCCCCTGCGGTCATACCACAATGCGCAATTACAGCCTCTCCGATAAGCCGGGGCAGGATTATTTCCGCATTAGCGTGAAACGTGAAACAGGACCCAAGGCCGATACGCCCAAGGGCTATGTCTCAAACCTGCTGCATGACTCAGTTGAGGTCGGCTCCACCATTGAAATCGCGCCGCCCTGCGGTGAGTTTTTCCTGGATGTCACCGAGAAGCATAAGCGTCCGCTGGTTCTGCTCGCGGGAGGGATCGGCATTACGCCGCTCTACAGCATTCTTAAAACCGCGCTCGATGAAATGCCTGAACGCAAAATTATCCTTGTTCATGGCAGCCTTCACGAAGGCGTGCAGCCCTTCCGCACCGAAATAGAGGAACTGGCTGCCCGGCACGATAATCTGCAAATTCATTTCCGGTACAACGAGCCGCCGCGTGAAGGGATTGCAAGACATTCCGGCAGCGAAACCGGCATGATTGATGCCGCTCTGATCGAACGGCTGGTGCCGGAAAGGGATGCGGATTATTACTTCTGCGGTCCCAAGGCGTTCATGGTCAGCATGTATCACCAGCTTTTAGAATGGGGCATTCCGGCCGCGCAGGTGCATTTTGAGTTTTTTGGCCCGCGCCAGGAGCTTGAACGCAAGGCGGCATAGGATGGCAGATAAGCCGGCTATATATACGATCGGCCATTCCACTCATCCGCTGGAAGAATTTATAGGCATCTTGAAAAGTCACGATGTGAATTATCTGGTGGATGTGCGCACCATTCCGCGCTCCCGGACGAACCCGCAATTCAATAAGGACAGTCTGCCAGAGCCGCTTCAAGCTCACTGTATAGCGTATCGGCACATCGCCGCGCTTGGTGGCCTACGCTCAAAGCGGAAAGAGTCGGGAGAATCGCCCAAAGTACGGGCGATGGTGTGTTGCTGACTGTGACGCGCTTCTACCAAATTCCAACGCATGATGGGCCACCAACACATAATACCTATATCAGCGCTGTGATAAAACTTCCCCGCGTTGCAGCTCATATCGGCTATGGAATGCCGCATGCCACATCAACAATCGAAAAGCAAAAGATTGGCGAAGATTGGACATGATAAAGTTTAATTCGTGATCTTAGCGTGAGGAGAATTTTGGTAGCATAATTCTCCTCGCTATTTATTTTCAAGACTTGTCAGTATCTCCATGCCTGAAAAATTCATAGTCTGCTTGATTAGCAGCCATTAGAAGAACTAAAGCTCCAAGCTGATAATTGTAATCAAAATTCGGATCAGTTAGCTCTTTAAGCTTATCTCTATCTTCTTCGACCTTATTTTTCTCTTTCCACCAACCTGCAAATTCAACAGCCAAAATATTATATTTGTCATTGCCTCGACTATGGATAAGAAGGTCTGGTCGCATTGAAGCACCATTCGGTCTTAATTTAGCATCATTGCCGTGCTTATTATACTCGCAGTCGAGATTGAAAGTGGAATACGGCGTATCCTTGAGAAGTTCATGCAAATGAACGCCTACACGAAAGGCTATAGTTTGCTCATTTCCTCGTCTGGGCGTTCCGTCACTCTTTATGAGCAATTCAGGTTCTGCATAAGTTGCCTCAACTGCAGAGTTCAGAAAATGTTTTAGTTGTCGTATTTCCTCATCTGTCATGCGCACATTTTAGCTATCGAAGCCTTTTTTGCCACACAGGAAATTTCACAACTGAGAGAAACGGGCATTTTGGCCCCAGAATCCGCATTCTCAGTAGTGTGGCGAAAAGGGCATGGGGCGCAAAGGCCGCGGATTGCGGGCCTTATGAGGCTATTTCTCTCTGAGTATGGCGGAAGTCTATGTAGATGGCTGGGGCGGGAGGGATCGAACCTCCGAATGGCGGTACCAAAAACCGCTGCCTTACCGCTTGGCGACGCCCCAACAAGAACCGCAAAAGGCCTTGAATGGAAGGGGAAATTATAGGAGTTTCCGCCCAAAGGCAAGGGCCAATTTTTGGCGGAAATCCGCCTTTTTTGCCCCTGTGGACAGGTTCCATAATTTCCTTGGTTAGATTTCCCTAAAACGATATATTTTACGCAATTCACGAGGACATTTTTAATAAGGGGATACGCGTTATGAAACAAGGGCGCACACCAGACCGGGTTCATGTGGTACGGCCGCCGCAGGACGACTTCCATGGCGATAGCGCCGCGCAACTCCCCATAGCGCCGCAACAGAACACACGCGCGATGGAAATCGTGCGCACCCTCGCCCAAATCAGCGACAAGCTGAAACGTTCCGAAGCCGAGCGTTACGAACTTCTGGCCGAACTTCGCGAATACCGCAAATCCCTGCACGAGCTCGAAGACAAAGCCGAGAAATCCGAAAAAGCCTACCTCGCGCTCGAAAACAAATTGCGCACGCGCGACACGATCGAAAATGAAATCTCGCAGCGTCAGGCCCGTTTCGAACGCGCATTGAAAGACACCGAAAACAAACTGGTGCAGGCCGCCGCGGGCCAGAGCCTTCTCGACCAGCGCCTGAAGGAAAGCGAAGATTTCCGCACCGGCGTCAATTCGCGTATCGACGAAGCCGTCGCACAGCAGGCCCGCATGGACCGCCAGCTCGAAAAAATCGGGCAGGACAAATCCCGCATGCTGCGCAAGGTCGAACGCATGGAAGAAATCCTGACCGAAACGCAGGACACGCTGAAGGCGCGCGCGCTCGTTCTGCTAACCGATCAAAGCAACGCTGGCAACCTGCCGCAACTTTCCGCCTATGGCGATGCCGCCGAAGCCGCCAACGCCGATGCACCGTGGTGGCGCAAATCCGTGCGCATGCAAAGCGTGGGCATGGTTTCCATGATCGTCGCCGCACTTCTCTTCGGCTGGACGATTAACCAGATACAGCAGCCGAACGTGCCGAGCATCGCCGTTCTTGAAAATGGCGGGCTTGCAAAGCTCAACCTGAAAGAAAACAAGTGGGAGCCGGTATCAGCCGAAGCCGCCGTCGCCGTTCCTGCTGTTCAGGCACCTGCTGCGGCAGAGCCCACGCTCACGCCGGTTGATGCCGAAACCGTGCAACAGATGAACGAAGTCCCCGCCACCGAACAAACACCGGCGGCACAGGATGCCATCGATGCATCGGACGAACAATTGATGCGCGCGCTGGAAGAAGATCCCGACGCACTCGCCGCCCAGTTGAACGAAATCGCCCCCGGCGCGCGTCAGGAACTGGATATGGACGCGCCTGTCGCGACGACGGCCCCGGCACAGACAAACGAACAGGTGGCCTCCGTTCCGCCCGCACGCACCACGACCGGCGCTTACAACCCTGTCGATGCTGTGGCCACGATCGCCTTCGCACAGGACCCGCAAGTTGCCAATCTGGTCGCCAAGGAAAAAGGCGCAGGTTCTGTTGCGCAGCGTATCAAAGCCGACCCCGCCCTTCCCGAAAAAATCAAGGAACTGGAACAACAGGCTTTCGCCGGTACGCCCGAAGCGCAGCACGACCTCGCAGCGATCTACACGGCGGGCCGCGGCGGTGTAACCCAGAACTTTGAGAAAGCCGCATTATGGTTCCGTGAGGCGGCAGACCAGAAAATCGCAAATGCCGGATACAATCTCGGCGTTCTCTATCATCAGGGCCTCGGCGTTGAAAAAGATGTCGAGCGTGCATTGTACTGGTACCGCGAAGCTGCAAAGCTCGGCCACCCAGAAGCGCAATATAATCTCGGCATCGCCTTTATCGAAGGCATCGGCACGGACTACAATGCACCTGTCGCCGCCGCATTCTTTGAAAGCGCCGCCAACCAGGGCGTTGTGGAGGCCGCCTACAATCTCGGCCTGATTTACGAGAACGGCCTCGTCGGCAATGCAAAACCCGAAGACGCGCTGCTCTGGTACAAGATCGCCGCCGATGGTGGCAGCACGGATGCCAAGGCCGCGATGACGCAGCTATCCTCTACGCTGAACATCAAGAGCGACGATGTCAGCAAACTGGTGGAGCGCATGAAGAAGCTTTATCAGAATGAACATGGCCGCCCTGCCGGCCCCGCCGCAAAAGCAGCCTAGTCCCACAGACATTCAGGGAATAAGAAAACGCCGGATCACTCCGGCGTTTTTTCCAATTCGCTTTCCAGCCTGCGTGTTACATCCATCGGCGATCCCGTCTTGCGGGAGATCAGCTGGTACGCAACCGGCACCACGAAGAGCGTGAACACCGTCGCGGCCGCAACACCGAAGAAGATAACGATACCGATGGCCGAACGCGTTTCCGAACCCGCACCGCCCGTGAGGATAAGCGGCACTGCGCCCGCCATCGCGGTGATGGATGTCATCAGGATCGGACGCAGGCGAAGTTCCGACGCATGGATCAACGCCTTGCCAAACTCCATGCCTTCATCGCGCAGCTGGTTCGCGAACTCCACGATCAGGATACCGTTCTTCGCCGCGAGCCCCACAAGCATGATAAGGCCGATCTGCGTGAAGATGTTCAGGCTTTCCCCCGTGATGTAAAGCCCAGCCAACGCACCCGCCATGGCGAGCGGCACCGTCATCAAAATCACGAACGGGTGGACAAAGCTTTCGAACTGCGCCGCCATCACCAGATACATAACGAACACGCCGAGCAGGAAGACGAAGTAAATCGACCCGCCGGAATATTTATAATCCTGCGACTGGCCCTTGTAATCAATCACCACAGATTCCGGCAGGTTTTCGTCGACGAGCGTTTCAAGATAGGTCAGCGCCTCGCCAAGCGTATAGCCCTGGTTCAAATCCGCCTCGATGGTAATCGCACGGACGCGGTTGTAACGGCTGAGCGTCGCCGCATCCGCAAATTCCTTGATCGTCACGAGGTTTGAAAGCGGGATAAGCGCACCCGTCGTCTCTGATCGGACATAGATGTTTTCCATGTTTGTCGCCGTGCGCTGCGCGTCCCGTTCGCCTTCCATGATCACATCATATTCCTGACCCGCGTCGATATAGGTCGTCACACGGCGGGAGCCCAGCATGGTTTCCAGCGTGGCGCCTACGTTCGATACCGTCACGCCGAGCGATGCCGCGCGGTCGTAATCGATAAGCACTTCGAACTGCGGCTTGGTTTCCTTATAGTTCCAGTCGATACCGTTCAGACCGGGATTGTTCTCGTTGATCTTGGCGATCAGGATATCGCGCCATTCGCGAAGCTCTTCATAACTGCCGCCGCCGAGAACAAACTGCACCGGCTTGCCTGCGGTCGCGGTAAAGCCCTGACGCATGATGGTCGATGCCCGCACACCCGTAAGATCGGACAATTTCTTGCGCACCTCGTCCATGATGTCGAACGCGTTCCGGCGCGTGCCCCATTCGCTGAGCACCATGATAGCCATACCGTTGTTGAACGAGGAAAGCGCACCGAAACCGCGCGGTGCGCGGATCATAAGGCTCTCCACCTCGCCGCTGTCGAGATACGGCTGCAAACGGCGCTCCACCTCGTCCATATAGTCTTTCATATAGCTGTAGGTCGCGCCTTCCGGTCCGTTGACCATCACCATTATCGCACCGCGGTCTTCGCGCGGTGTGTATTCGGCCGGAATTGCTTTGAACAGGAACCCGATGCACACCAGCACGGCCACGAATGCCACAACGGTCAGAAGCGGGCGCTTCAGCACACGGTTCTCGAGCAGGGATGCATACTTCATCCGTATCTTGTTGAACGTGTGGTCGATCTTTTGGGTAAATCTGTTTTCCTCGTCATCGGCCTTCAGGAATTTCGAGGCCAGCATCGGCGACAGCGTAAGCGCGACAATACCCGAGAACGCGATCGCCGCCGCCATGGTCACGGCAAACTCCGAGAACAGACGCCCGAGATCGCCCTCCAGATACGTGATCGGCAGGAACACGGCGATCAGGGTCAGCGTGGTCGCGATAACAGCAAAGCCCACCTGCTTGGTGCCGCGGTAGGCTGCGACCAGCGGCGTCTCCCCGTGCTCTTTCATGCGGCGTACGATGTTCTCGATAACGATGATCGCATCGTCCACCACGATGCCGATGGCGAGAATAAGCGCGAGCAGCGTCAGGATGTTGATGGAGAACCCCATCGCCAGCAGGACGATGAACGAGGATATGAGCGATACAGGCGCGGCAATCGCCGGAATGATCGTCGCGCGCAGGCTGCCAAGGAAGGTGTAGATCACAAGGATGACGAGGAAAATCGCGATCCCCAGCGTCACATACACTTCGTGCACGGCCTTTTCGACGAAGACCGATGTGTCATACCGCTCTTCGATGCGCATGCCCTGCGGCAACGTCTTGTTGATCTCCTCGGCCTTGGCCTGCGCCGCGCGCGCCACGGAAATGGTGTTTGCGACCGATTGCTTGATAATACCTAGCCCCACCTGCGGCGTGCCGTTGCCGCGGAACAATGTGCGGTCTTCTTCCGCGCCGCGTTCCACGCGGGCGACATCGGCCAGACGGACAAGGTATCCGTCCTTACCGCGGCCGATCACCAGCGCACGGAATTGTTCGGGATCGCGGAACACGCGCGCCATACGCACGGTGAACTGGCGGTCGCTCGATTCTATGCTGCCCGCCGGCAATTCGACGTTCTCCGCGCGCATGGCGGTTTCCACATCGTTGACGGTCAGGCCGCGCGCCGCCAGGGCGGTTCTATCCAGCCACACGCGCATCGCATATGTCTGCGCGCCGCTGATACGCACCTGCGACACACCGTCGATGACGGAGAACTGGTCGACAAGGTAACGCTCGGCGTAATCCGTCATCTCTGCAATCGTCATGCGGTCGCTGACAAGGCTGAGCCATATAATAACATCGTCGGAAGAATCGACTTTCTGCACCTCCGGCGGATCGGCTTCCTCGGGCAGGTTATCAAGAACGCCGGAAATCTTGTCGCGCACGTCGTTGGCGGCGGCGTCAATGTCCACGCCCACATTGAATTCAAGGGAGATGCGGGATCTGCCGTCTTCCGATGTCGATTCAATAAAATTGATACCGCTGATCCCCGAGATACGGTCTTCGAGAATTTCCGTCACGCGGCTTTCGACGATGGAGGCAGATGCGCCCGGATATGTAACGCTGATGGACACAACCGGCGGGTCGATGTCCGGATATTCACGCAATGTCAGGCGGGTAAACGAGACGATACCGAAGATGAGCAGCAGCAACGATACAACGGCGGCAAATACAGGCTTTTTAACGAAGATGTCGGAGATAAACATTGCCTATTTTTTCTCCGGCTGGGGTTGCGCCTTTTCCTTGCTCACGCGTTTGAGCAAATCCTCGAGTTTCTCGCCTTTCTTTTGTTCCGCCGTGATGCTCACGGGGCCGCCGTCACGCACCATCATCGTGCCCTGCACGACGACCTTGTCGCCGCTCTTCAGCCCTTCCAGAACTTCCATATCGCCCTGCCTGCGTGCGCCGATCACGATCTCGCGCTTTTCCGTCACGGGCGGCTGCGCCTGATCGTTCACGACAAAGACGAACTGCTTGCGCCCTTCCGGCACGATGGCGGTCTCCGGGATGCCCACGGCTTCGCGCGGGTTTTTCAGCAATTCCACGGTCATCAAAAGACCGGGCTTCAATTTCGCCTCGGGGTTCGGGATGATGGCGCGCACGACGACCGATCTGGTCGCTTCGTCGATCTGGCTGCCGATGGCCGAGACTTCGCCTTCGAACGATTCCGTGAAACCGGGCGCTTTCGCAACGATTCTAACGCCGGGTTTTAAAGTCGGCAGGAACACCGAAGGCACCGAGAAGTCCAGCTTCATGACAGAGTCGTCATCCAGCGTGGTGATCGTGGTGCCGGGCTGCAACAACGCGCCCACGGAAATATTGCGAAGGCCCACCACGCCATCGAAAGGCGCGGTGATGATATGGTCGTCAAGGCGCGATGCCAACGCGGCAAGCCCAGCGCGCGTCGATGTGGCTTCGCGCTGGCGCTGTTCCAGTATTTCCTTCGATATGGCGCCGGTTGCCGAGAGTTCCTTGGCGCGGTTGAGTTGCTTTGCGGCTTCGTTGACCAGAGCGCGCTGCTGGTCCAGCAGGGCCTTCTCCTCGTTATCCGTCATCTCGACGAGCACATCGCCCTTCACCACGCGCTGTCCGTCGGTAAAATTGATAGCGGTCACGGTTTCGGTGACGGTGGATGCCAGCGTGATGGTCTCGTTGGCGCGGAGCGTGCCTATGGCTTCGATGCGGTCGACGAAATTGTCGGTATAGGCCGATGTAACGATCACTTGTGCCGGCCCTCCCTGCCCGCCGCCGGGCTTTCCCTGGGCATAGGCTGGTGATGCTAGGGAAAGCGCGCACACGGCGCCAAGCAGAAAGGAAAAAGATCTCATTATTGTTTCCAGCAAAATCAATGTTTTAGAAGCAGGACGTGGCCGTCCGTAATGTAATACGCACGACGGGGCACAAACCCTTCGCAATATTTAGGGATAAATTTCACTTTCTCAAGGCTTTTGAAGTATTTAGACGCGCGTCCGGATTAAATCGCCTCGCGCATGGCGTCCAGCTCGAGCCAGCGGCTTTCGGCCGTCGAAAGATCGTTCTTCAGCTTTTCCAGATCGGCGGAAATCTTCAGGAATGCCTGCGGGTCGCGGGAATAAAGATCCGCATCGGCCAGAAGATTGGTCAGATGCTCGATGGATGTATGCATCTCGTTCATTTTCTCGGGCAACGTGTCCAACTCGTGCTGCAGTTTGAAGCTCAGCTTTTTCGGAGGGGCCTTCGGCGCGGCTGGCGCCTCCGCCTTTTTCGCCTGTTTCCTGACCGCCTCTTCTTCTTTTTCCTCGTCCTTGCGGTTTTTCACCTTTTCGAGATAGTCGGAATAGCCGCCGATCACGCCGTCCACCTTGCCGTCACCTTCGAAGGCGAGGATTTTCGTGACCGTCTGGTCGAGGAAGTCGCGGTCGTGCGAAACGATGATAAGCGTGCCTTTATATTGCTCCAGAATATCCTCGAGCATATCGAGCGTATCCATGTCGAGGTCGTTCGTCGGTTCGTCGAGGATCAGGCAGGTCTTGGGATTGGCGAGAATTTTCGCCAGCATAAGGCGGTTCTTCTGCCCGCCCGACAATGTGCCGACGTAATTGTGCGCTTTCGACGGATCGAACAGGAAGTCCTTCAGATACCCGCACACATGACGCGGCTTGCCCATCACATCGACATGGTCGCCGCCTTCGGGACACAGCGTCTTCCAGAGCGTAAGATCGTCCCGCAAATCCTTGCGCTTCTGGTCGAAGTAAGAGAATTCCAGTTCCTTCTTGCGCTTGATGGAACCGCTGTCCGGTTCGGCTTCGCCGATCAGCATCTTGAGGAACGTCGTCTTGCCGGAACCGTTCTTGCCGAGAATGCCGATCCGGTCACCCTTTTGAATGCGCAGGTGGAAATTCTGCAGGATCGTTTTCTCGCGGCCGTCCTCGACAAAGCTTTTGCTGACATTGTAGAACTCGCAGACGATGCGCGATGTCATTTCCACATCGCCGACCTCGACCTTGATCTTGCCGAGCATCTTGCGGAACGCGGACAGGTCGGCCTTCAATTGCTCGCGTGCCTCCCGCACCTGTTCGACGCGGCGGACATTGCGCTTGCGGCGCGCCTTTACGCCGCGCGACGCCCATTCGGATTCCATCTCGACGAATTTCTGGCGGTTGGCCAGTTCGCGGCGTTCCTGCTCGATCAGCATTTCCGACCATTCCTCGAAATGGCCGAATCCTTTCGGGCAAACCTTCAGCTTCCCGCGGTCCAGCCAGAAGATGGAATTGGAAATATTCGCAAGGAAGGTCCGGTCGTGGCTCACGCAGATCAGCGAGCCGCGATAGTTTTTGAGATATTCTTCCAGCCATTCGATAACCGCGAGGTCAAGGTGGTTGGTCGGCTCGTCGAGGAGGAGCAGATCCGGCTCCTCGACCAAAGCGCGTGCCAATGCGGCTCTGCGCAACTGCCCGCCGGACAGAACTTCCATGCGGTCCTTCACATCAAGATCGAGCGGCGTAATCACCATATCTATCTTGTAGTCCTTTAGCCATTGTTCGGCGTCGGGATCGAAACTTTCAAAAATGAAATCGTACACGGTCTGGCCGGGCTTGAAATGCACTTCCTGCTGCAGATAGCCGATGGTGATGCCTTCCAGAATCCAGCGCTCGCCGTCGTCAAGATCGCGCGCGCCCGTGATGATGTTCATCAGCGTGGATTTACCGGCCCCGTTTTTTCCGACCAGCGAAATGCGGCTGCCTTCATGGATGTTGAAGGTCAGGTCCTTGAAGATCGGAATGTCGCCAAAGCTTACGAGCGCGTCACGCACGCTGAGGATTAGCTGTCCTTGGTTTACACGGGTATTCATTGGTGCGGAAAATGCCCGTTTTCCGCAAAAAACTCAACCTTATTCGTCACGATACAATTCGATATCGACGGCCGGATCTCCGGCAGGAATACCGAGCGTTTCAGGGGTCAGCATGCCAAGGGCGGCCGCCAGCCTGTAGGCCGTCACCACGCGCTCGCTTCTGGCCTCCACCAATGCGCTTTCGGCATCGAGAACCTCCTGCTCCGCCTCCAGCGTGTCCAGAACGGTGCGGTCGCCGATGCGGGCTTCCTCGCGCACGCCTTCGGCAGAGTATTTCGCCGCGACCACTTCCACTTCACGCGCCTTTATTTCCGATTCAAAGGCGTGCAGGCGCCGCCACTCTGCAATGATTTCAGCGCGGATAGACTGTTCCGCCGCAACCGTTTGCACGAATTGCTGGCTGGCGCGTGCTTTTGCCTGACGCACCCGCGCAATGGTCGCACCGCCCTCGTACAGTGAAATGCGTGCGCGAAGCCCTATGGTACTGGTTTCGCTTTCATCGACGATGCCGGGCTGGGGGTCATATTCTTTCACATGGTTCGCGAATGCCGTCACCTGCGGGTAGAAATCGCTTTCCGCCGCGCGGATATCCTCTTCGGCCGCGTCTTGCCCGCTGCGCAGGCTGGAAAGGCGCGGATTGTACAACGCGGCCTGCTTCACAAGATTGTCGATCGTTTCGGGAAAAGCAAAAACAGGCTCCGGCATAACGAACACCGAAGTCGCCGGCATACCGCTCACCTCCTCGAACAAAGCCTCGCTGCGCTGCAGCCTGCTTTCGGCGATGGCGTCATCCGCCACCGCGTTGGAATAGCGTGCATCGGCCTGCCTTACATCGGTCTGTGTAATATCGCCGGCCTCGAACCGCGCCAGAACGGATTCCCGCTCGCGCGACAAAAGCGCGCGGTTCTTTTGCTGTAGCAAGAGCAAAAGGCGGTCCCGTATTACATTCATGTAGGCTTCGACGGTATTGACGAAAATTTCCTGCTCCCTTTGCCGGAGCGCCTGTGTGTCTGCTTCTATGCGTTTGCGCGCGGCGTCCATTTCCGCCGTGGTACGAAATCCCCGGAACAATGACTGTTCGACGCTGACCGAGGCACCCTTGGTGGTGGCGCCATTTCCTTCGGAAAAGTTGCCGGTTTCAATATTGGTGGACGTCAGGTTGGTCTCTGCGCTCACCCTGGGTTGCCACGCCGCCGCCGCCAGTGGATAGGATTCCTGTGTCGCCCGCAAATTATACCGTGCGCTAAGGATAGAGGGGTTTTGGTTGTAAACATAGGCCAGTGATCTTTCCAGCGTCAGCGGCTCGCCTTCCTGCGCGCGCGCAGGTCCGCAAAACAAAGCAAAAAGCGCCATCGCCGCAATCGGGAATCCGTATTTCACCTGTCACTCCATGATGGTTCAAAAGGTTATATCCCTGCATACAAAAATGCGAATGGCATGACACAACCATAGGATTCATATACTAATGAAAATAGCTTCCTTCTCAAAGCGCGATATCTTTTGGAATACCTTTGTATTAGGCATTTCAAAGGCCTTAAGACTTAACACATAATTAAATCATGGGTTGATATTTTACATGATAGCAACGATCCAGATACCACCGGAGTTAGATCATGGCCAAAGATAACGCCCCGCTCAACGACATGACGCAAGCGAGCGCCGCAGACGCTGCACCGCCATCGCCCACAGACCATTCGTTCATCACCGATGTCCCCGTCCGTAAACTGGATGCCGACGAATACACGGCGAACGATCTGGAAGGCGTCACGGAAAGTGCGACAGGCTCCGGCAACCTCAATTTCCTGATGATGCAGGCAGGACAGACGAACGAGGCGATGAGCAACCTTAACCCGTTCAATCTTTCACAAAGCGACACGTTCGACTTCACGCATTTCAACGGCGAAAGCACCGCGGTCCCCCTGCCCACCACCGACAACGGATTCGATCTGGCCATGGACCGTCCGTTCGGTGACACAGGCGCCCAGGACAACAGCGGCGGCGCGTCCGGCGGCAACAACGCGAGCAGCACAAACGCGGGCAGCCTTTCCGCCTCAAATCTCGCGGCCAACAGCACCTCCACACTCAATCCTTTTGGCGATGCCACAAGCTATTCCGCCTCATCAAACAACAGTTCTGGCGGTCCCGCCCTGCCCCCGATCAACGGCACCAACGGAACAAGCGGCGCGAACGGCACGGATGGTTCCAGCGGCAACAACGGCAATAACGGTAACAACGGGAATAACGGCAGCAATGGATCGGACGGCGATGGTGGCGGTCCGATAACCAACATCATCAACAACACCTATGAGACCGTAAACAACAGCAGCACGAACCTGTTTGACACGATAAACAACACGGTCAACCAGTCGACGAACCTGTTCGACACTATCAACAATACAACGAACAACCTCACCGAAATCGTGAACAATTCATCGACGAATTTGTTCGATACCATTAACAACACGACGAACAATCTGACCGAAATCATCAACAACATCACCAACAACGAAGGCGGCGGCGGCGGCCTCGGCCCTATCGGTCTTGATCTCAATGCCACGCTCGACGGTGTGACGAACCTTACGCTCGATATAATCAACGGCAACAACATCACCAACGTCCTGAACGAAACGCTGAACACAGCGCCGCTTATCCAGCCATTGACCGGTCTGCTCGGCACGCTGGCTTCCAGCACGGCGTTGCATGTTCTGGTCAATCCGTTCCAGCCTGATACATCTGCGGGCGACAGCGACCTGCATATCGGCACCAACCTCGATGTCCTCGGCATCCAGATTCCCGATATCGGCATCGATATTCCGCTCGACCTTGCCGAAGGCCTTCTGGGCGACATCGACGCCAATCTTGATCTAACGAACGATCTGCTCGGCGGCATACCTGTTGTGGGCGATGTTGTGGACGGTCTTCTGGGCGGCGCACCCAACAATGACACGGATCTTGCATTGGGCGGCCTCGGCGGCTTGCTGGATTCCACGGCCCTCAACAACACCGCGCAAACCATACTCAATCCGGTTGAAAATCTTGTCGGCGATATCGATATCGGCGGCAATGTCGGTCTCGAGTTGCTCGGCCTTGGCGGCGGCGGTACGGGCCCCGACACCACGGATATATCCATTCCCCTCGATATCGGCATCATCGACAACATGCTTCTCAGCGACACGATCAACGTCTCGCTCGATCCGTTGGAAGAAATAGTCGGCGATATCGATCTGGATTTGGGCGTTGCGGGCAATCTGCTCGGCAATGTCGCGAGCCCGCTTTTTGATGGCAACGCGGGCGGCAATGGTCAGAATGACCTTCTTGCGCAGGTCGGTGATGGCGTGTCTGGTCTGGTCGGCGGGCTTCTGCCGGTCGGCAACGGTGCCGACACCGATCTGTCGCTTGGCACAGGCATAGATGCGCTTGATAACGGGCTTGTAAACAACGGCCTCGGCGTTGTGCTCAACCCTGTTGAAGACCTTGCCGGCGATATCGATATTGGCGGCAATATCGGTCTGGATCTTTTGGGTAATGCAAATGGCGGCGGCACGGATTCCGATATCGTCCTGCCTGTTGATTTCAATCTGCTGGGCGAAAACCTGCTCGGCGACACGCTCAACATATCGCTCGATCCTGTCGAACAGATAACAGGCGATATAGACATTGATCTCGGCGTTGCGGGCAGCCTGCTCGGCCAGGTGGCCGATCCGCTGATAGACAATTCCAACGGCGGCAGCGGCTCCAACGGCCTGCTGGCGCAAATCGGTGACGGCGTATCCACGGGGCTTGGTGGTATTCTCCCCGTGGGCGGCGGCACCGATACCGATCTCGCGCTTGGCACAGGCGTTAGCGTTCTGGACAGCGGGCTTCTGGACAACGGCCTCGGCGTTGTGCTCAACCCTGTCGAAGACCTTGCCGGCGATATCGACGTCGTCGGTAACGTAGGCCTTGATCTTCTCGGCAACGCCAATGGCGGCGGCGCGGATTCCGATATCTTCATACCGCTCGACGTGCAGTTTATAAACAATCCGCTTTTGAACGACGGTGTTACAGTCAACCTCGATCCTGTTGAATATCTGACGGGTGATATTGATATCGATCTCGGCGCGTCGGGCAATCTGCTAGGCAATGTCGCGAATGATATGTTCGACGGCGCCGCGGGCGGCAGCGGCTCGAACGATCTTCTCGTGCAGGTCGGCGACGGCCTGTCAGGCCTCGGTGACATGCTCCTGCCCTTCGGCAATGGCGGCGATACGGATATCGCGCTCGGCCTTGGTGCCGATGGCGCGGGTCATCAGGTCCTTGGCAACGGCCTCAATCTGATCATCGATCCTGTGGAAACCATCACGGGCGATATCGACCTTACGGGCACGGCCGGCCTCGATCTTCTCGGCAACGCCAATGGCGGCGGCACCGACAGCGATCTGCATCTTGATCTCGGCCTCGCCGATCAGGGCCTGTTGGGTCAGGATATCGACCTCAATCTCGATCCGGTAGAATCGATTGCAGGCGATATCGATCTCGGCATAGACCTCTCTTCTGTCATCGGCCATGGCGCGGGCGATCTTCTCGCCCATGTCGTCGAACCTCTGGCGCCTTCGATTGATGAAACCCTGAACAATCTGGATATTCTGGGTGGGGCGGCGCAGGACGGCATCGATTATCTCGCGGACAGCGTTACGGGTGACGTCGACACGTTGTTACAGTGGGCGGTGCCCGGCGTGCATGAAACGCTGAACAATGTAGACTCCCTGGGAGAAGCCGCGCAGCATGGCATTGATTATCTTGCAGGCAGCGTAACAGGCGATGTTGACACGTTGCTGCAATGGGCGGTTCCGGGTGTTCACGAAACCATCGACAATGTCGGCATAGTGATCGATCCTATTCTTACAGGCGTGGATTCGTTGTCGCACGACGCGACAGCCGGCCTCGATACGGTGGCGCATGGAATCGATGACATTACAGGCGGTGTTGTTGACAATCTCAACGCGCTGATAGACTCGATCAACTCCAGCATCAACGCCTCTGTCGAACCCGCAATCAGCATACTTGATTCCGCTGCACCCAGCACGGGCGGTCTTGATCTTGGCGCAATCACGGGCGGCGCCACGGGCGATCTCGGCTCGACCATCACGAGCTGGACAGAAACCGTTCTGCCGAACGCAGGCGAAATTCTTGGCGGCGGTCTGCACACAGATCCGATTTCCATCATTCCGGATCCCGTTATCGCGGCACCTGTTATCAGCCTTCCCGCCATACCGACTGTTCCGGTTGCGCCGGTCGTCAGCACAGGCGGCGGCTTGCTTGGCGGGCTTGGCGGCCACCATGGACATGGAGGCCTGTTCGGATGACAGACGACGCACTCGCGGAACGCGATGTGCTCAGACCGGAAGGGTTCAAGATAAAAATAGGCGATCTGATCCTTTCCAGCCTGACCATCAATATTCTCTCCCTCGCCCTCCCGACTATGACCCTGCAAATATACGATCGTATTCTCCCCAACCCGGGGTCCGGTACATTGCCCGTGCTCATCACGGGCGTGTGCGTCGCGGTTGTGCTGGAAACGATCATGCGTCTTTCACGCTCTTACAGCATGGGCTGGGCGGGCGCCGCGTATGAGCACCGCCTTTCCTGCCAGGCCATGAACCATGTGCTGCATTCCGATCTGAGCACGCCTTTCTCCTTTGGTATCGGCGAACACATGAATCGCCTTTCCTCTATTGGCCGCCTGCGCGATTTCTACAACGGATATTCCACCGTCACGATCTTCGAGTTGTTGTTCGTTCCGCTCTTTATCGCGCTGATCGTTTATATAGCGGGGCCCCTCTCTATCGTTCCGGTATCGGTTCTGATGATCTTTACGCTCGTTACATATGTTCAGGGTAAATATCTGCGCCGCGCGCTCGAAGAACGCGACGAGATAGACGACAAGCGCTACAACTTCCTCATCGAAAGCCTGGAAGGCGTGCACAGCCTGAAATCCTTCGGCCTCGAAAATATATTCGCCCGCCGTTACGAGTCGCTCGAAGAGCGCTCCACCGTTGCAAACTACCGCGTGACCGAAGATTCCGCCCGCGCGTTCGACACCGCCGCCGTGTTTTCAAACCTTATGGTCACGGGCGTAATTGGCGCAGGCGCCCTGTTCGTGCTTCACGGTATGATTTCCACCGGCGCGCTCATCGCGACGATCCTGCTTTCGGGCCGCATTATGCAGCCTGTACAGCGCGCGCTTGGCCTCTGGGCGAAATATCAGGATTACTCGCTTTCCCGCCAAAAGGTCGAAAGCATTTTCGAAATCCCTCTTCATCCATCTACCCCCGACGAAGAGGTATCCCCCGAGCGCGAAGGAACATTGTTGCTGAACAATGTTTCCTTCCGCCGCTCCGAGAACACGCCGTGGCTGTTGAAAGACGCGCAGCTGACTTTGCAGAAAGGCGAATGTATCAGCCTTTCCTCCGACCATACGGGCTCGATATCGGCGCTCCTTGATATACTGGGCGGCGTGTACGCGCCCACCGCAGGCGAGGTGATTGTCGATGGCCAGAATATCCTGCGATACACATCGCGAAGCCTGATCAACCATGTCGGCTATATACAAAGCGAGGGCATGATCTTCCGCGGCACCATCCGCGACAATCTCAGCTGCTTCGGCCTCATACCCGAAGACAAGGTTCAGGAAATGGCCGCGCTGTTCCAGATTGACCGCGATATTGCGGGCCTGCCATCCGGTTTCGACACATACCTCAATGGCAATTCAACGGACACAATCCCGCCGGGCCTCAAACAACGCATAGCCATGGTGCGCGTGCTGGCGCCAAAACCCCGCATCATCGTCTTCGACAACGCGGACCGCTCGCTTGACCGTGACGGCTATAACCTTGTCTACAATCTGCTCGGCCGTCTGATGGGCAAAGCCACGCTTATCATATCATCCGACGATTATAACCTGACCTCGCAGGCTTCCCGCTTCTTCCGGATAGAAAAAGGCGCGCTGACAGAAGTGCCCCAAGGAACGAACACGCGCAAAACCCCTGCCTACAAGGAGCTTCGCCTGTAATGCTGCTGGCCAAAGCGAAATTCAACAACCCCAAGGAAATCCCGGCCGAACGTCTGGAGCCTGTCGAACGCATGATCAAGATCATGCAACAATCCGGGGTAAAAGCATTTCAGGATTGCGGTGTGTGGGAAAGCTGCCTTTGCGCGCTGGTTCTGGCGCTCGAACCGCGCTGCCGCACCTATCGTTTTCTGGAATCCCTGCCCTACAACCGTGACTCTTACGACCAGCCGGATGTGCTGGACACGCTGGCGCGCCTCGGTTATTTCTCGCGCCAATTGCCTGTCACCATCGACGCGCTCGACAAACGCCTGTTCCCTTCCCTGTTCATACAAAATGACGGTACACCGATCATATTGGTGGCCGAGGAAGAAGACGGCCGCATCAAAGTCTATAAAAATCACAACCTGACCTACCTCTATAAAAACCAGCTTTCCGGTCGTCAGGGGCGCGCCATCATATTCGAACGCTATGACGAAAACCGCCCCTCGACATCGAAATTCATGCGTGCGGGCACGAACTACGGCTGGTTCCGCGCCCTGCTTGGCCGCTTCAAAGGCACGTTCGCGCAGATCCTGACCGCCGGTCTTGTGATCAACATCATATCGCTGACCACGCCGCTCATGATCATGCTGGTCTATAACCGCGTCATCGCAACCGGCACGGTCGATGTGCTTCCCATGGTTTTGTTCGGCATGTTCCTGGCCACCGCCTTCGAAGTCGTGTTGCGCGCCATACGCTCGCGGGGGCTGTCATGGATCGCGGCCCGCATGGACAATATTGTCGGCAACCGCATCTTTTCACATCTAATCGGCCTCTCGCCCGCCCTGATCGAACGCGCTTCCGTGGCCGCGCAGATCGCCCGTATCAAGACCTTTGAATCCATCCGCGACTTTTTCTGCGGATCGGTTTTCTTGTCGATGATCGAACTGCCGTTCGTGGTGATCGCCGCGCTCGCAATTTATTTCGTGGCTGGTAACCTCGTCCTTGTGCCGCTGTCGATGGGCATCCTCTACTGCGTGCTGTTCTATTTTGTCTACAAGCATGTCAGAACGGCCATCCGTATTGCGGCCAAGACCAGCTCTGCACGCCAGCAATTCGCCATCGAGGCTTTCGAGAAGATACGCGGCGTGCGCGCTTACGGTCTGACGAATTTGTGGGAAATGAAATTCCGCGATTTGTCCGGCAAGGAAATGATGGCCCACTTCCATCTCAATTTCCTCGGCATGATCGGTGAAACGCTGGGCAACGCCCTTACCATTATATCGGCTATTCTGACCATTTCCTTCGGCGCGCACATGATATGGGCCGGAACGCTTACCACCGGCGGCCTTGTCGCCACCATGATCCTCGTCTGGCGCGTTATCACGCCCTTCTACAGCGTATGCACCATGATCCCGCGTATGGAGCAAATCAGAAACTCCATCATTCAGGTCAACACGCTGATGGACCTCGACACCGAGGAACAGACCCAGCGTCACGCCTCGGTCCTGACCACGATCAAGGGCAACATCAATTTCAACAACGTCTCCATTCGGTATCAGGAAGAAGCGGAAGATGTTTTCTCCAACGTAAGTTTCAACGCGCGTCCGGGCGATCTTACGGTCATCACGGGGGAAAACGGCGCCGGAAAATCCAGCCTCCTGAAAATCGTCAAGGGTCTATACACCCCAACGGGCGGCGCGGTGCAGATTGACGGATTCGACATACGTCAGTTGAACGCTGCGGCCCTTCGCAAACAGATCGCCTATGTGCCCCAGCAATACGATTTCTTCGAAGGCACGATCATAGACAATCTGCGTCTTTGCAACCCTATCGCTACGGAAGAGGATATCCGCATCGCGCTTGACCTCGCCGCGGCGCTGGATGAGGTGGAAAAACTCCCCGATGGACTGAACACACGCCTCAACCGCTACAGCGCGCAGAGCCTGCCTTCGAACCTTGCCTTGCGCCTTTCTCTCTCCCGCCTGTATCTGCACACCGCGCCGATACTGCTTATAGACGAAATCTCTAACAGCATCCTTTCAGGCGCGGCGGGTAAGAACCTGCGCGATTACATCGCCCGCAACAAAGGCAAGCGCAGCTGCATGATGATCACATACCGCGAGGACTTCCTGAAGATGGCCGACACAATAGTGCTTATGCGGCGTGGCGAGACAACGCTTATGGGTACGCCTGAAAAAATGATGAATTTAATTCTGGAGGCAGCATGATACGCACATCCGAAAACCAGATCCGCTACCTCTCTCAGGCGATACAGCTTGAAGAAGCGGTGAATCCCGCCATCCTGCGAACCACCATGCTGACCATCAGCATAACCATCATCGCCTTTACCTTGTGGTCGGGCTTTACCAACATCAACGAAGTCGCGCGCACGCCCGGCGAAGTCGTCCCCAGCGGATACCAGCAGGTGGTGCAGCATCTCGAAGGCGGTATCGTCAAGAAAATCAATGTCAAAGAAGGCGATTCCGTCAAGGCCGGACAAACGCTCGTGGAATTGAGCGACACGGGTGTGTATGAAGACCTCAAACGCGCCGAAGCACGCTATCTGACATTATCTATGCAGGAGGAGCGTTTGCGCGCCTTTCTGGAACGCCGCGCCCCCGATTTTTCTAAATATGAAGGGGCAAAGGACACCATCGTCGACCAGCAGAAATTCTTTGAATCCATGCAGAGCAACAACCAGGAAGAGCGCAATGTTATCCAGGAGCAGATCACCCAGAAAAAACGCACGATCGCCAGCCTGCAGGCCGAACTGAGAACCGCCGAACAAAATCTGGCCATATCCTCCGAGCTGTTCTCACGGCGCGAGGAACTGCACAGAAAAGGATACCTGTCGGAAACGAAATATCTCGAGGCGCGCCAGCAGATCAACGCCATCGAAGGCAACATCACGCAGACGAAAAGCCGCATATCCGTGGCACAGGCGGAAATCAGCGAATACCAGAACAGGCTGAGCTCGCTGGGGCTCGGCCAGACGGACCGCATCAACGAACGCCTCGATGCCATTCTCGCCGAGAAAACGCAGACGGCAGAGCTCCTGCGGGAAATGAAGGGCCGCTATGAACGGCTGGCCATCAAGGCACCGGTCGACGGCGCGGTGAAAGGACTTGCCGTCAACACAATCGGCGCGGTCGTACGCCCGGGCGAGACGCTGATGGAAATAGTGCCCACCGGAAACGAACTGGTGGTAGAGGTGAAGATAGCGCCCCAGCATATCGGCCATCTGAAGCTTGGCCAGCCTGTGAAGGTAAAACTCAGCAGCTATGATTTCTCCCGCTACGGTCTGGTTGATGGAAAACTGGAACAGATTTCCGCCACCACCTTCAACGGTGAAAACGGCGAACGCTATTATCAGGGACGTATCCGGCTGAACCAGCAACATGTCGGTCGCGACAAGCAGAACCTGATAATCCCGGGTATGACCGTGATGGCCGAAATCATCACGGGCGAGAAGACCATTCTTCAATATCTTCTGAAGCCGATCCACAACTCCCTGAAAACAGCCTTTAGCGAGCGATAAAATGATGAACGCACAAGACACAAACATCATCCCCTTCCTGCGGAAGGAAGACACGCCGTTAAACATACTGGTGGTCGAGGACAACCGCATCGAGCGCATGTTCATGGAAGAACACATCAAGGAGTTAAGCCACAATATGTTTGCCGCCGAAGACGGCCAGCAGGCGCTTGATATACTGCGCTCCAAGGACAGCCCGAACATCGATGTCATACTTATGGATCGCATGATGCCCGTGATGGATGGCATCACGGCCGTTAAACGCATCAAGGAAGACAAAGTCCTTCGCAAAATTCCTATCGTGATGATCACGGGTGCCGCCAGCGCCAAAGATATACAGGAAGGCATAGATGCCGGCGTGTTTTATTATCTGGCAAAGCCTGTGAACGAAGAGGTGCTTAAATCCGTACTTTCCGCCGCCACGCGCGAGGCGACGCAGAACCGGGCGCTCAGCGAGGAACTCACGCGTCACAAGGCCAGCTTCAACCTGATACAGACCTGTAAATTCCATTTCAGAACGCTGGAAGAAGCGGAATCCCTCTCCGCCTTCATGGCGCATTGCTTTCCGGATCCGCAACGCGTGCTGCCGGGCCTTGCCGAAATCATGATCAATTCCATCGAACACGGCACCTACGAAATCGGCTACGACAAAAAAACGGTCCTGATAGAATCCGGAACGATGCGCGCCGAAATCCAGCGCAGGCAATCCATGCCCGAATACAAAGACCGTTTTGTCGAAGCCGTAATCACGCACAAAGACAATGGAATATATGTGGTTATCACCGACCAGGGTCAGGGGTTCAACTGGCGCCGCTACATGGCGATCGAGCCATCCCGTGCGACAGACAACCACGGGCGCGGCATTGCCCAGGCCAATGCCATCAGCTTTGACAAGCTGACCTACAATGAACAAGGAAATCAGGCTATCGCGTTTGTTAACAAGAACCAGAAAATAGAATGGTAGAAATATGCGTACCCCATCCTTTGCCGTTGTCACGTGGTTTGCAATCACGCTCTGGATAGTCGGCACTGTCAGTACATCGCTGATCAGCTACAATTCCCATCAAAGGGAATGGGCAGAAACCGTGAGCATCGTCAGCACCAAGATGGACGATTACTTCAACGTCTATCACGACCTGTTTATCGGATGCATGGATTTATACGATCTGGGCAAAATCACGAAAGAAGACCCAAAGCTTTTTAGCGAAGACTGGAAGAAATACAAAACCGCACAATATGAAGCCGGAAATATGAGCTACATGGGCTGGTACAGCCTCGACGATCCACGCAACAAAAGCTTTATGGTGAATTTGTCGGAACACGAGCATGATATAGTAAGTTTCGATTATATAAACCCGCCTGTAAACTATGTCCGCAATGGCACGTTCAGCAACCACGAATCAGTTTTTTTTCTCAATATAGAAAGCCAGGAAGGTGATAATCACCTGGTGCTTTTGCGAAAAATGAGCCGGCCCGATCGCGACACAGGGTATATGTTCGTTATACTGGAAAAAGATAATCTACTCAGAAGCCTCAACAATGCACAAAGCGTTGATCTACACCATTTCAAGATGGATGTGATATGGAACACCACGGGAAATTACGAAAACACTACAGATGTCATATATCGTTCGCTTGTCTTCGGCGATCGCACTATCGAACTGAAGTATACGCAGACAGACCCGTGGCATATTCTGCACAGAGAAAACGCGGAATCCATCCTTACCTTCATCTTCGGCTTTATAGTCATTGTTTTGCTGAAGCTCTACGTTAACACCTTGTCCAGAAAATCCCTTATATCGGAAAAGGCAAAAGACACCGCCGAACGCCGTATGATAGAGCAGGAAAATTTCTACGAGCAGATCATCGAAAATCTGCCCGCCATATTGTTCGTGAAGAACGTGAAGCAGGGATACCGCTACCACATGTTCAACAAAGCGGCTGAACGTTTCTTCGGTTTCAGCAAAGAGGAAATGGTCGGTAAATACGACAGGGATTTCTTCAGCGAAGAAGAATCCGCTTTCTTCAATTCGGTGGACCAGGCCACGATGAACGGGCGCAAAGTCATTGATATCCCTTGCGAGGTCGTAACGACATCGACCGGCGAGACTTTCGTTCATACGCGCAAAGTTCCCATTTATGATTCTGAGGGAAACCCGCAATATCTGGTGGGCCTTTCGGAAGACATCACCAAGCGGAAAAAATACGAAATGGAACTGGCGGAATACCGCCAGAACCTCGAAGACATGGTGGATGAGCGCACCAACAAGCTCAAACTCGCCATGGCAAAAGCGGAGGAAGCCAACCGCCTGAAATCGGAATTCCTGGCCACCATGAGCCACGAGATCAGGTCTCCTATGAGCGGCGTGCTCGGCATGGCGGAGCTTCTGCTCGACACACCGCTCACCATCGAACAGCGCGGTCTTACAAAAACCATTCTGAATTCCGGTGAAGTCCTGATGAATATCATCGAGGATATTTTGGATTTCTCGAAGATCGAAGCGAACAAGCTGGAACTGGACCCGATTGCAGTGAACATGCTGGACGTCGTCGACGATGTCTGCCTACTCTACTCTTCGCGCGCCCGCGACAAAGCGCTCGAACTTGTAGTGTATTACGAACCCGGCAGCGAACAGTTCGTCTATGTGGACCCCACACGCATACGCCAGATCCTGGGCAACCTCGTCAACAACGCGATCAAATTCACCCAGAACGGCCATATCATCATCTCCGTTCGTGAGGACCGCGACGCCGATCTGCCGGAGGATAAGGTAAAACTTGTCTTCTCGGTTAAGGACACGGGCATCGGCATCGACGAAAAAGACCTCGACCGGATTTTCGAAAAATTCTCGCAGGCGAACTCCTCCACCACGCGCAATTACGGCGGAACGGGCCTCGGCCTTTCCATCTGCCGCAAGCTTGTGGAGTTGATGGGGGGTGATATTT
>JAPJRC010000024.1 GCA_030824805.1 Micavibrio sp. | reverse complement strand
GCCATCGACATGCAGATACTCATGTTGTTGCGCGATGGAAATAATCCGCAAAATCCGTTGGGACCGCCATGGGTCGGCGAGATGGTGCGTGATATTTCGGGCCTCGGCGGCATTGCCATACTGACGTTGGTCACGGTGAGCGCCGCCATCTATCTCTGCATGATAAAAAGAGTGGGAGAGGCGGTTTATCTAGCTGCGGTGGTTTCTCTTGGAACGCTTTTATCCAATGCTTTAAAATTCGGCTTTGCACGTCCGCGCCCGGATATCGTTCCGCACGGATCTTATACATTTACAGGCAGCTTTCCGTCCGGTCATTCCATGATGTCGGCGCTTGTGTTTCTTTCGGTGGGCATGATGCTGGCGAAGGCGCAGAAATCAACGCCGCCCAAAATTTTCTTTCTGGGTATGTCTGTCGTGCTTACCATCATGATAGGGATCAGCCGCGTCTATCTCGGTGTACACTGGCCCAGCGACGTTCTGGCCGGTTGGCTGATCGGTGGTTCCTGCGCCATCGGTTTCTGGCTGATCGAATGGTTCTGGCAAACCAAAATCCGGAAAAAACTTAAGGTGGCTATTTCCAGTCCGGAATAACATCGCGGCCTATGATTTCCTCATAGGTCTGGCGCGCACGTATCACTTTGAATTCCCCGTTCTTGGTCATCACTTCTGCAGCCATGGGACGGGTGTTGTAGTTGGAAGCCATCGAGGCACCGTAGGCGCCGGCGGACTGGATGACGGCGTAGTCGCCTTGCTTCATCTTTGGCAGTTCACGGTCTTTGGTAAAAGTATCGCCGCTCTCGCACACGGGGCCGACAACATCGTATGTGGTCCATGGGGCGTTGCGGCTCGCGATAGGTTCGATGCCGTGATAGGCATTGTACATCGCCGGGCGCACCAGATCGTTCATCGCAGCATCGACAATCAGGAAGTTTTTCGCAGGCGTTTCTTTAACGAACAAGACTTCTGTGAGCACAACACCTGCATTGCCCACGAGGAAACGACCGGGCTCCATGACGATGTCGACATTCAGCGGGACGATGATTTCGTTTACCCATTGCGCGTAGAAATCTAGATCGAGCAGTTTTTCATCTTTGTAGACGATCGGGAATCCACCGCCGATATCGAGGCGGGAAATGTTGTGTCCGGCCTTGCGAAGATCAAGCACGACATCGCGCATCTTTTCGAAGGCCACCTTGAATTTTTCAACTTCGAACACCTGCGCGCCGATATGCATGTGCAGGCCAACCGGTTCGGTGTGTTCGAATTTTTCCGCCATGGAATAGGCGTCGTGCATCATCTCGGCGACTATGCCGAATTTATCGGTCTTGCGGCCGGTGGTGATCTTGTCGTGACCGCCGCCCTGGATGTCGGGATTCAAACGGAAAGCGACACTCGCTTTTATGCCGATTTCTCCAGCCACTTCGTTGATGCGGACCAACTCCGGAATCGATTCCACATTGAATTGCAGAATACCGGCTTTCAGGCATGCCGCGATTTCGCTTTTTTGTTTGCCGACGCCGGTGGAAACAATTTTCTTCGGATCAAAGCCGGCTTTCAGCGCGCGGATCAACTCGCCTTCGGAAACGATTTCAAGACCGCTGCCGAGTTTTTGCAAAAGGTTCAAAACGGCTACGTTGCTGTTCGCTTTGGCGGCGAAGCAGAGAAGAGGCTGTCGGTCTTTTGGCAGCGCTTTTTGCATCGCGCCTTTGAGTTTGCCGAATTGTTCTTCGATCACGCCTGCGGAATACACATAGACGGGCGTGCCGACCTCTTCTGCGATACGGGCGAGGGAAACGCCATCGGCGTGCAGCACGCCGTCCTGTTCTTCAAATCCTGATGTCATGGTTTATTCCGCGCTCGGATAGGTTTTGGGAAAATCTTTTTTATCAGCGCCTGACGGAGGCTCCAGATTTGTCGGCTTAATGCCACATCCTGTGATGACCAGAGTTGCCAGAAGGGCCAGCCATAGGCCATAGTTGCGTTGTCTTTCCATAGGCCATTAAAACCACGGAATTTGTATGCGAAACAAGACAATTTTTATTCTGGCGACCATCATCCTGTTCGTTGTTTCGGGTGTGGGCGGATATTACGGCCCGGACTGGTTTCGCCAATGGCGCACTGAGAGGGAGAAAGAGGCTTTCGTACCGGGGAGCGTCCCTAAGCTGGTGTCGGACAATTTCGCCGCGCATTTCAACAATGTGGAGAAGGCTATTGAACCAAAACGCCTGCCCGACGTTCCTTTCTATGACAGCACCGGAAAGGAGGTCCGGATAAAGGATTTTGCCGGCAAGCCGACCCTGGTCAATCTGTGGGCGACATGGTGTGCGCCCTGTGTGGTGGAACTGCCGCATCTCGATAAGTTTGCCGCCCATTACAAGGACAGCCTGAATGTGGTCGGGATAGCCATGGAACAGGACAAAAAACCGCAGGAAATAGTGGATTTTCTGAAAAAACGGGAGCTGGGCGATTTTGCCGCCTATGTCGACCAAAGCGGCGAATTCGGCAAGAACCTTGGTCTGCGTGGCATACCAACGAGTTTTCTCATAGGCAGCGACGGGCTTATACTTTATCGTTTTGAAGGGGAAGCCAACTGGACCAGCGGCGACTCCAGGGATTTTTTCGACATTTTCCTTTTACAGAAAAGGTGAATGGTTTCTTAATAATTTCAGTGGCATACTGGTTTTTATAATATTGGACAATACAGGACAGAATGTCTGACACCGAAGAAGTTCTCGAAAGACTGACGCAGGCGCAACTCGATGCCATGGCCGAGTTGCATAACCGTTTCCTCACCGGTCGTCTGGGTGGTCGCCGCGCCGCATTGAAAAACGCGGACATGTCAGGTCTCAATCTCAGTGGCAAGGATATGCGTCAGGCGGATTTTACCGGTTGCAGAATGACGCGCATGAATTTGTCGAAAGCGAATTTCGGTGAATCGCGCTTATACGCCTGCGATCTTTCCGACTCGAACCTTTCCCGCTGCAATTTTTCCCGTGCGGACTTGCGCGGTGCGCGCATCCAATCCGCTAACCTCGAGCAGGCCAATTTCGACAAGGCGGATTTGCGTGTGGGCGGCTTCTCTAAAAACGGTATGTATGACACGGGCGAAAGCGTTTCTTTCCGTGGCGCAAATCTTTCCGGTGCCCGTCTGGTAGGCACGCTTGCCAACAGCGCGGATTTTTCCGATGCGATTATGACGGGAATCAATATGGCAGGCGCGGATTTGCGCAACGCCGATTTGACGGGTGCGGATCTCTCCGGTGCGCAGCTTGCGGGTGTGAAGCTCAAAGGCGCACAGATGAATGCGACCATCCTGACCGGCATCAACATGGCCGAGATCAGCACGATGGAAGTCGATCTGTCAGGCGCGATCACGGATGAGAATATCGGTATTTCCGTTACGGATCTGGAACAGCCTCTCGCGAAACTTATCGAAACGCACCGCCAGTGGGTTTCTTCTGCGGGGCAGGAAGGCCGCCAGCTAGATCTCAGCAATTTCGACATGCGCCCTCTGGAAACGCTAAAGAATGAAATGATGACGGCGATCAAGGCCGTTCGCGCGCGCTTTTTCGGCATGAATTTGTACAAAATACAGATGCAGAGCGCAAATCTCGACCAGTCAGATTTCCGTCGTTGCGATATGGCGGAAGCCGATATGCGCGGCAGTTCTTTCAAGAACGCGCGTTTCAACCACGCCAATATATGCAACGCCAATTTTGAACCGCTGATGTTCGGCGGCGGCGGCGCGACCAAGCGCTTCAGTCCGTGTGATTTTTCGGGAGCGTCTATGACCTATGCCAATCTGGCGGGGGCAAAGATGCGTATGGGGATTTTCCGCGATGCCGATCTGACAAACGCCAATTTGCGCGGTGCGGATTTACGCGAATGCGATTTCACAGGTGCCAATCTTGAGAATGCCATTCTCGATGACGCAAACACGGAAGGCGCAATTCTGCCCGCCGTTAAAACCGGTTCCGCCTTCAAAATGAAAGTCGCCGATTAATCTTTTTCAGGAAACAGGTGATAGTGATTGCGGGTGTCGGGTTTCACCTTAAACCCGAATTTTTTGTATAGCGCGTTGCTGTCTTCATTACTTTGTTCCGTCTGAATATCCACGCGTCCGCAGCCATGCGTGAACGCATCGTGCGTCACATAGGTCAGCAGGTCTTCGCCTATACCTAGCCCCTGATAATCCTCGTCTACATAAAGCAAATCAATCTGGCGCACTTTTGTCTTGGTTGCAAAAGACGCCCATTCGCGCGCGGCGATAAAGCCTGTGACCTTGTTGCCGTCCATTGCCACCCATACGGTAGCAAGCTTGTGATTGCCAAGCGCATATTCCCGGAAAAATTGCGCGTCGCCCCGCGTGGCTTTGTCGTCTGAATGGCTTAGCAACTGATTCATGGACGCGACTGTCATCGCGTCCTCTTCGGTCATCTTTCGGATTTTTATTTCCACAGCCGCCCCCTTGAATATACTCCCTGTTTGGTTCAACGCGGAAACAAGCGGGGAGGTTCCCTTAGAGCTTCTGCGTCAGTTCCGGCACGATCTGGAACAGGTCGCCTACAAGGCCATAATCGGCAATGCCGAATATCGGGGCATCGGCATCCTTGTTGATCGCAACGATCACTTTGGAGTCCTTCATACCCGCGAGGTGCTGGATGGCGCCGGAAATACCGATAGCAATGTAGAGCTGCGGCGCGACGTTTTTGCCTGTCTGTCCGACCTGATAATCGTTCGGCACGTAACCCGCATCGACCGCGGCGCGGGATGCGCCGATAGCCGCGCCGAGCTTGTCGGCCAGTTCTTCGATGATCTTGAAGCCTTCGGTCGAACCCAATGCGCGGCCGCCGGAAACGACGATCTTTGCGGCCGTAAGTTCAGGACGATCCGATTTCGAAACTTCTTCGGATACGAAGGAGGACAGTCCGCTATCGCCTTTAACGGCGACATTTTCAACGGATGCCGATCCACCGGAATTCGCGGCAGCATCGAATGCCGTGCCGCGTGCGGTGATGATCTTGATCTTATCGGAAGATTTTACGGTGGCAATCGCGTTGCCGGCATAGATCGGGCGCTCGAACGTATCCGCATCGACAACGCCGATAATGTCGGAAATCTGCTGCACATCGAGCAGAGCCGCCACGCGTGGCAGGATGTTCTTCCATGTCGTCGTGGCGGGGCCAATGATGTGGCTGTAGTTGGAGGCCACGCCGTGAATGATCGGAGCCGCGTTTTCCGCCAGGCCATGGGCGAGGGATGCATCGTCGGCTTTCAAAACCTTGGACACGCCTGCGATCTTTCCGGCGGCTTCGGCAACACCGCCGCAACCCGATCCGATAACCATCACATGCACATCGCCGCCGATTTTTGTGGCTGCGCCCACGGCGTTCAGCGTGGCGGGCTTCAATTCCTTGTTGTCGTGTTCTGCAAGTACAAGAATAGCCATGTTAGATCACCTTCGCTTCGTTTTTCAGTTTGTCGATCAGTTCGTCTACGGATGCGACTTTGCCGCCGCCCGTGCGTTTTTTCGGCTCAGCCACTTTTACAACCGACAGGCGCGGCGTGAGGTCCACGCCGTAATCTTCAGGCTTTGTGGTTGCAAGCGGTTTGGATTTTGCCTTCATGATATTGGGAAGGGCTGCATAGCGCGGCTCGTTCAGGCGCAGATCTGTTGTCACGATCGCGGGGAGTTTGAGGGATACCGTTTCCAGGCCGCCATCCACTTCGCGCGTAACATTTACATTACCGTCTGCCAGTTCGACTTTTGATGCAAACGTGCCTTGTGCCCAATTGAGAAGGGCTGCGAGCATCTGACCGGTCTGATTGGAGTCATCGTCGATGGATTGCTTGCCCATTATGATGAGGTCTGGTTTTTCCTGCTCTACAATTGCTTTCAGAATTTTTGCAACGGCCAAGGGCTCGACTCCGCCAATATCCGTCGGCGCGTCCGTCTGCACGAGGATACCGCGGTCGGCGCCGATCGCCATACCGGTACGGATAATGTCCTGTGCCTTGGCCGGGCCGATGCTGACGAGTACGATCTCGGTCGCCTTGCCGGCTTCTTTCAAACGGACGGCCTCTTCGATGGCTATTTCATCGAACGGGTTCATAGACATTTTGACGTTTGCGAGATCGACACCCGTGCCGTCCGCTTTGACACGGATCTTTACACTGTAATCGACGGCCCGTTTGACGGGGACGAGTATTTTCATCTTTAAACTCCTAGGATTGAGACGACAGAATAGCCAGCGCGAACAGGAGCAGGGCAATGCCCTGCGCGAACACCCGAGCGCGCATTAATTTGTTGCCGTATTTGGCATTAAACTCGCCCCCTTTGATCATGGCCACGAGACCGGTGGCGAGAACCGCGAGGGTAAGAAACATTGCAATAATCATTGCGGTGAAAAAGAATCCGGACATGGCGATTAAGATAAGGCGTAACAGCTTGATTTAAAAGGCCTGCATATTGCTGCAGAGCAAAAAATTATGCAGAAATACCAAGTTTTTCATTGATTTTTCCCAATTTGCCGTTTATAAAACCGGCAATAATAAAAAGAAAACGGCGTAATAGTTAACAACAGGGTGTGTATTCTATGTCTTTTGATATCCAAAAAATCTTTGGGCCGAACCCGGCTATCCAATCCTCTGTCAGCATGGCGTATGAATTCTCGCACGTTGCTACGTACGGTGATAACACGCCCCATACTGTTGTTTTCCTGAACGACAACGGACTTTTGAAAATACCGGCTTCGCATTTCATGATGGGCGACTACGAAGAGTGGCTTGATCCAAAAGTCCTCCCGATGCGTGAGGTCGCGCGCGCCGCGAGCAGAATGCACGATTTCCAACGCTAGTCTCAACCGTTCATCAATGCGCCTGGCGCGCATCGCCATGCGCTAAGCGCATGCGGATTTGTAACTTCGTTTCGTTTTTACGCCGGTGTATTGACGAATGCATCGGCGCTTCTGTATGACACGCACCAAAATTATAAAAAGAACTTTGAAGGTGTGTATCTATGATTACCAAACCAACTCCTCCGGACTTGAAGCATCAATGGACATGCACAGAACTTGGCCGTGATGTTTTTCAGCGATCCCGCTTTAACCCGTTGCCGGAAGGGGAGCTTGTCGCCCATATCCGGTTGCAGGCTTTGATGAATGGTGAGGTGGTTGATCGTCCGCTGCCGGTTTCTCCCTCGCATTACACCTACAGACGGCATGAGCTGGATGAAATGATCGCTACGGGCAAGGACCACATAGGTCTGCCATTGCATGGTACTTTCGCGGCTGCTGTAAAAGACGCGGTGAAAAAGTTTGAAGAGCTTGATGCAGTCAAAGCCGCCGTAGAAAAGCCCACGGATCCGGTTCAGCATTTCCAGTTTGTTGAAAAACCCAAATCGGCCGTAAATGATTCCGCAGAGATTATGGCGGGTGTTCCGGCACAGCTTGCTATGGTCGCTAGACTTTAAACGCTGAAATAAAATAATTCACATCGATATCATTGTTTGAAAGACGGAAATCGCCTTTCAACGGATCGAACACCATGCCGGTAACATCTTGTACGTAACCGCCCGCATTGCGTATGGAAGCCGACAATTCAGACGGCTTGAGGAATTTTTTCCAGTCGTGTGTGCCTTTCGGGACCCAGCCCAGAATATATTCGGCCGCAACTTTGCCGAGGAAAAATGATTTCGGTGTGCGGTTCAGCGTGCTGAAGATTACAAGCCCGCCCGGCTTGCAAAGCGTGAAGCAATGTTCGACGAAGCGTTCAACATCGGCAACATGTTCGACAATTTCCAAAGCAAGAACGACGTCGTATTTCTTATCGGATTGAATAAGCCCGTCTGTGGAGACAGCGCGGTAATCGATATCGAGGCTTGACTGCGAAGCATGGTTCTGCGCCACAGCTATGGCGTTATGGTCGGCGTCAATGCCGGTTACATCGCCGCCAAGTCGAGCCATGGGTTCACAAACCAAGCCGCCTCCGCATCCGATATCAAGAATGGAAAGCCCCGTATAGGGTTTCAGGTTTTTATCGTCGCGCTCATACCTACCGCAGATCTGGCTTTTGATGTAACCCAGACGAACGGGGTTCAACCGATGCAACGGGCGAAACGGGCCGTTCTCGTCCCACCAATGCGATGAGTCTTTTGCGAACTGTTCGATTTCTTTTGGTTCGACCGTGTGCATGTCTAGCTTTTACCGCGGATTGTCACCGCGGCAAAGTCTCTTTTCGGGAGCGTGTTGTATTACAGCTCGGCGGACGGGCCGCTGTTCCGGCGAACACGGATTTCACGGTTTAGAATATCCTCGGTAGGAACAGGTTCGGGATTTCCGCCGCGTCCGCCGCCCGGAACTTGCACGAGCACAGAGCGATGCGAGAATTCCTGATAACGGCGCGTTATTTGCTCCATCCGTTCGCTCCGGTTCCCATGCGGTTCCGGATGATGGTTGGTTGCAACTTCGGTGAAGATGCCGCCAAGGAGAAGGGGGAGGACAGTTAGTTTGATGTAGGCTTTATTAATCATTGTAGTAACACCCAAAGTGGAAAAACTTATGGGCCGCTTCATGATCCTGTTCGCAGCCTCCCGCAAGTAAATATTGCATTGCAGCAGGCCGCTTTCGTACTTTGCAACCTCCGTACGGTTGCGAATGGCGGATTGAAATAAAATTACAACAAATATGGCGGATTTCTGCCATTTTATTGGTTTTATGTTTGGTAACCTCTGTACAAAATCAACGATCTCGCCGCGCCATATTGCAATGAAGCCGCGAAGCCGTATAAACAATGCCCATGGCAAGAATAGTAGCAAAATTCGGTGGAACGTCTGTGGCTGACACCACCCGTATCGAAAAAGCCGCCGACAAAATCGCCCGCGAAGTGGCGCTGGGGCATGAGGTCGCAGTCATTGTTTCCGCAATGTCCGGTGTTACCAACCAGCTGGTGCAATACTGCACGGATATTTCACCCGTTCACGATGTGCGCGAATACGATGCCGTTGTGGCATCGGGCGAGCAGGTAACGGCCGGCCTTATGGCCATCGCCCTGCAAAAGCGCGGTATCAATGCGCGCTCATGGCTTGGTTGGCAGGTTCCGATCATTTCGGACGAAGTGCATTCCAAGGCACGCATTCAGGACATCAAAACCGACGCGATGGAAAAATCGCTCGCGACAAAAGAGGTCGCTGTGCTAGCAGGCTTTCAGGGTGTTACATCCGAAAACCGGATTTCCACTCTAGGGCGCGGCGGGTCGGACACAACGGCTGTTGCGCTGGCTGCGGCACTGAAGGCCGACCGTTGTGACATCTATACCGATGTCGATGGTATTTATACGACGGACCCGCGCATTGTGCCGGCTGCTCGCAAGATCAACCGTATTTCATATGAAGAAATGCTGGAGCTTGCTTCGCTCGGTGCGAAGGTTCTGCAGGTTCGTTCGGTTGAAATGGCGTTCAAACAAAACGTGCCTGTACAGGTGCTCTCAAGCTTTGATGAAGCGATCGGCAGTGATCTGCCCGGTACGCTGGTAACGAAAGAGGAAGATATCATGGAACAATATGTTGTTAACGGCGTCGCATTCGCGAAAGACGAAGTAAAAGTAAGTGTCATCGGCGTGCCTGACATTCCGGGTGTTGCCGCGAAGCTTTTCGGGCCTCTGGCCGATGCCGCCGTGAACGTCGACATGATCATCCAGAACATATCGCCGGATGGCAAGACGACCGACATGACCTTTACCGTGCCGCAAGGCGATCTGGTTAAAACGCAGGAAGTGCTTGGGCAGCAGGATGTTTTCAAGGATGCGGAGATCCGTCTGGACCCGCATGTCGCGAAAGTCTCCGTGGTCGGTATCGGCATGCGTTCCCATGCGGGCGTTGCCAAGACAATGTTCTCCGCGCTTGCAGAAAAAGGCATCAATATTCAGGCAATAGCTACGTCCGAAATCAAGATCAGCGTGTTGATCGCCAAAGATTCCCTCGAACTCGCTGTCCGCGCGTTGCACAGCGCCTACGGCCTTGAAAAAGAAGCTGCCTAAAGGTCTGGAAAAGCAGGGGCTTATCCTTTAAAGTGACGCCATCATGACCGAAGGCGATGCAAAACAGGGCGATGAGCTGAACTTTCACACGGATATGCCCGTAGGAGAAATTCTGCGCCGCACGCGCGTGCATTACGGCCAGACCCTTGATCAGATCGAATCCGTTCTCCGGATCCGTGCATCGCAACTTGAAGCGCTGGAAACGGGTGACGTCGCGCAACTTCCGGGGCGCGTGTACGCAATTGGTTTCGTCCGTTCTTACTCTGAGTATCTCGGGCTTGACGGTGACAAGATGGTTCACCTGTTCAAAGAGCAGTCCGTCGGCAAACAGAAAAAACCGGACTTGTCTTTTCCTGTACCGGCTTCTGAAAGCAAGATTCCAAACCTTGCCATCATCGGCACAAGTGTCTTCGGGTTCCTCGTTCTCGTCGGATTTATTGCATTCTTAATGTTCCCCAAGACATCGAAAAACGAAATTCCGGAAGTTCCAGAAGCGTTGACAAAAACGCAACTGAACCAGGCGCCTTCGCTAGTGGAAACGACATCGAATGTAACCACCACCACAGATAATAGCGCGGCAACGCCAAGTGAACCCGCTGTTGCCGATGCCGGCACCGAACCTGCAACCGCCGAGCCGCCGAAACAAAGTAACCGTATTGTTATCGAGGTGGTTGATGCCAGCTGGGTGGAAATCCGCAATGCACAAGGCGCGGCCATTCTTCGTCAGGTTTTAAAACCAGGCGACATATATCTGGTGCCGAACGAGCAGGGGTTGGTAATGGCAACCGGCAACGCCGGCGGTTTAAGAATCAAGGTTGACGGCAAAGATCTTCCATCGCTTGGTGAAACAGGGCAAATCAAGCGTAAAATCGCGCTCGATCCGGCACAGCTCGCCAAAAACCCTTGATAAAGCTGGAATTTGCAATCGTCTAAAAGTTTGTATTAGACTGTTTGTATGAAAGCAATTACCACCCATTCGCAAAAGAATATCGAAATCGCGCTTCTCGCACTGATCGTGGTGCTCGGCTTTGCCAACATGGCTGCCGGCGTAGGCCTGCTGAACTAGCGATTGTTTCCCTGTGTGTGCGGGATAAAAAATCCCCGCAGCTCTGTGCGGGGATTTCATTAAACCTCATTACATCGTGCCCGGACCGGGTAATTCCCTGTAGCCCTTTGGCGGCGGTGACGAGCAGTCTACCAGATGATGCTGAAACACGAATTTTTCACGGCCATGGCTGAAATGCCGCGCCGTTGTCTTTGATCCGTCATAGAGCGGCGTGTCGCAGGATTTTTTTGGCAAGCTGTAAGCTTCTCCTGTCTGGATCAGTCTTTCGCTTTCTTTGTGTGCCGTTTCGATTGTAGCGGACGATGCGGCAACGCCAAGGGCGAGGGCACAAACGCCTGCAAATTTCTTCGTGTTGGTGAAAATACGGTCACGCAGTTCATTAAAGCTTGTCGTTGCGCTTTGTGCGGCTCTTGCATATTCAGCGGCAACGCCGAAAGCTATATAAGCGCCAGCGCTTTCGCCGACGGTGTGCGTGATAATTTCGGAACGTGTCATGGAATGGTCTAGGAAGTAAGCGTCTAACGCTGTGGCTGCCATGGCGAATACGCCAACGGCGGTGAGGGTCTCAGCCTCTTTTTTAAAAGTCTGTTTTTGCGATTGGGAGAGCGGGGGACCGCGCTCGTGCAACTGTTCTGCTGTAAGTTTCATCAAAACCTCATTGTTTGATCTCATTGAATGGTGTGCAGGTAAGATACCGCAATCAAAAGTTATGTCAATTCAAATGTGATGGAAATGCACGGCACTCTACTAAAAGTGCAAGTTCTTGGACTTTTAACAACTGTTTTGCTACATAACTGCGCATGGGATCTGACCACACAGCGCATCGCCCCTGGCGAATGATCAATAGACGCAAGAGCCGGAAAATCTGGGTCGGAAACGTGCCCGTGGGCGGCGATTCACCAATCACCGTGCAATCGATGACGAATACGCTGACCCATGATGTCGAGGCGACCATAGCGCAGGTGCGCGCGCTCGAAGTGGCCGGCGCCGATATCGTGCGCATTTCCTGCCCGGATGAAGAATCGTCTGCTGCGCTCAAGCAGATTGTTCCCGAAGTTACGGTTCCTATCGTCGCCGATATCCATTTCCATTATAAGCGCGCTATTGAAGCTGCACAAAACGGCGCTGCATGCCTGCGCATCAATCCGGGCAATATCGGTTCCGAAGAACGTGTAAAAGAAGTTATCAAGGCGGCGAAGGATTATAACTGTTCTATCCGGATTGGTGTGAACGCGGGTTCTCTCGAAAAAGATCTGCTTGATAAGTATGGAGAGCCGTGCCCCGATGCGATGGTGGAAAGCGCGCAGCGCCATATTCGCATTCTTGAAGACCATGATTTCTTCAACTTCAAGATTTCCTGTAAAGCTTCCGATGTTTTCATGGCGACGGCAGCATACCAGCAACTCGCCGATGCCTGTGATTATCCGATACATCTCGGCATCACCGAGGCCGGCGGCTTGCGTTCGGGCACGATTAAATCCTCTATAGGTATGGGCAATCTTTTGTGGGCGGGTATTGGCGATACTATACGCGTTTCGCTTTCCGCCGATCCTGTCGAAGAAATTAAAGTCGGTTTCGATATCCTGAAATCGCTCGGCTTGCGTCACCGCGGCGTCAATGTGGTTGCATGCCCTTCCTGCGCACGCCAGCAGTTCAAGGTGATCGATACGGTCGCCGAACTGGAATCGCGCATTGCGCACATCACAATACCGATGACGGTTTCGATTATCGGCTGCGTTGTGAACGGCCCGGGCGAGGCCATGATGACCGATATCGGCCTCACAGGCGGCGGACAGGGCAACCACCAGATTTATATCGGCGGTGAAAAGGCGCACAGATTTAATTCCGGCGATAAATCGATCGTCGACCATATTGTCGAATTGATCGAGGAAAAAGCGGCAGCCATTCAGGCGCAATCCCAAATAGCCGCAGAATAGAGCCGTTTTTGCCAACGGCTTTGACCGCTTGGTATAATTGGATAATGGAGCGGCAAACCTTTAAAAACAGTCTTATCGGCAGTCTGGAAATGCTGATTATGATGCCAACTGTTCTAGACCGGTTTACGGCACGGAAGGACGACGCATTGCGCTCTTTCTTGTTTCCGCTTTTGCTTTACCCGTTCGTATTATGGTCATTTTCTGTGGTTAATGGCACGCAAGATCCGGTGGCGTTTGGCTTACATGCTCTTACGGCCTGGGGCGGTTTGCTCGGCTTTTACGGTATCATTTTCTACACGGCACGCTGGCAGGGCAAGATCGAACATTTTTGGCAGTATGTGAATATGGCCAACACACAGGCAATTCTTAGTTTCTTCCTGCTAATCCCTATATTCTTGATGTCTTGGAACAATGCGGCGCACGGACCGTTCTTTGACCAATACTGGCTCTTTTTCATACTGGTCGATCTTGTGATTTCAGCCTTTGTTGTTACCAAGGCTCTGCGGTTGAATTGGTATCTGGGCGGTTTTTTTGCCGTTATAGGCTTATTCATCAGCGATGTCGGCAGTCAGGTTGTCCAAACCTATCTGGACAGCTGACAGGCTTATTGATTTAAAAGCGTTTTTCCTCTAAAACCCGTCCCCATGGATTATCTAGGGAAACTTGCCCCCATCGCGGAGCGGCACAAGGAAATCGGCGAACAGATGTCACAGGGTGGCCTCTCGGGCGAAACCTTCGTGAAACTGTCGAAAGAATACGCCGAACTGCAGCCTGTCGTTGATCTGTACAACGAATATAAAAAAGCTTCCGATGACAAAGCGGGCGCGCTTGAGATGCTCGATGATCCGGATATGGGCGAGATGGCACAAGCTGAGCTCGACGAATTGAAGGAAAAAATTCCGGAACTCGAAGAGAAAATCAAGATAGCCCTGCTGCCGAAAGACTCTGCTGATACGAAGAACGCCGTCATGGAAATTCGTGCAGGCACGGGCGGTGACGAAGCCGCGCTGTTTGCGGCCGATCTTTTCACGATGTACAAAAACTACGCTGCTATTCAGGGCTGGCGCGTCGAGATTGTCGAGATGTCGGAATCCGACCTCGGCGGTTACAAAGAAATCATTATGAACGTTTCCGGCGACAATGTTTTCTCGAAGCTGAAATACGAATCCGGCGGGCACCGTGTGCAACGCGTGCCGAAGACAGAAACGCAAGGCCGCATTCACACTTCTGCTGCCACGGTGGCGGTGCTCCCCGAAGCGGAAGATGTCGATATCGTTATCGAAGAGAAAGACCTTCGTATCGATGTATATCGCTCGCAAGGATCGGGCGGCCAGTCTGTCAACACCACGGACTCTGCCGTGCGTATTACGCACTTGCCGACCGGTTTGGCCGTTGCAATTCAGGAAGAAAAATCCCAGCATAAAAACAAGGCGCGCGCGATGAGCCTTTTGAAGACGCGCCTTTACGATATGGAGCGTCAGAAACTGGATGCCGCACGCTCTGCGGACAGAAAAGGCCAGATCGGTTCCGGCGATCGCTCGGAACGCATCCGCACATACAATTTCCCGCAAAGCCGTTTGACGGACCATCGTATCAACCTGACGCTTTATAACCTCGAGGAGATTATGGCGGGCAGCGGTCTTGGTGAGGTTATCGACGTTCTGGTGGCCGAAGCGCAGGCCGAAGCGCTTGCCAATCTGGAAGTGTAACCGTGGGAATTTTCGGCAACATACTCCTGACCTTGATCTCATTGCCGTTTGTTGCTTTTTGCCTGAATGGCATATTTGTCTGGCTAAAGATGGGGGTATTGCTGCCTGAGAAATACGTGACCCTTTTGACGCATCCTGCGCTTATCAGCATTTCATTCTGTGCAGCGGCCTTTGGTATTGTGCGTATAGGGTTGTTTATCGGGCGCCTGAAAGAGAAGGCCAGCCCCGAGGCTGAACTGCAGTATCTGGAAGACAGCCTTCACAAGCCGCACATTCATAAAGACAAGGGCGACCTTTAGGCTCCAGTGTCTGCTTCGGAAGATTGGAATTTTCCATCTTTAAAAGTCGGGCCGAAGAACACCGCTATATCCATGATCTTTCCGTTTTCTATTGTCATAAATTCTGTGTTGTGAAATTGGCGCCCGTCATAAAGGAAGAGGGTGTAATTCACAAAGGCATTGCTGCCCTCCACAAATATATAGCGGACGATTATATCCTTAATGAGCAGATGCATCGGCCAGCAACGTTCCAGATAGGATGACAGATCGAGGGCATTGTCCTCCGGACTTGTGAATCGCAGCTCGTGTGCCAGAAGGGGCTCCAGCTGCTCTAGGTCGTTGTATTTATATGCCTCGAAATAACGTCGGACGATGTCCCGTTTCTCCGCATGGTCGATGAGGGCGGACAGGGCGGCAGGGTTTTCAATGCCGTATTGCTGTTGCTCAAGATTGGCCATAGACGCCTCCTTTTCCTGTTTTCTGTAAATACCTACAATGCTCGCCGTTGCGCAGTTCCCTCACAAGGCGGAAGGTTTTGTAATTCATGTTTTTTTAACCTTGAATGCTGCTATAAAGCCCCATGCAAACTCCCCCTGAAACACTCGACCAGATGCTTCGCAGAATGCGCGCTTTGCTTGGACAGGCGGGTGTCGAAAATCCGGTGCTGGATGCGCGTCTTTTGATGCGGCAGGGGGGTAATTTTTCTGATTCCGATATGATTTCTCTGGGGCAAGCCCCCCTCTCGGCGGAAGTAATTGAAAATGTTGAAAAATTAGTCTTCCGCAGATTGGCGGGGGAGCCCGTTTCCAGACTGTTGGGGAAGCGTGAATTCTGGGGGCTGGACTTCATGATTTCGCCGGACACGCTGGACCCTAGGCCGGACACGGAAACGCTGGTTGAGGCGGCCCTGAAAACCCTCCCGAATATCGCCCCGTCTGAAGAGGCCGGGCTTGCCGCTATGGCCTCTATCAATCCCGATACCGGACTTCGTATTCTTGATCTAGGCACAGGTTCGGGTTGCATCCTGATCTCTCTGCTCAAGGAATTGCCGGATGCCACAGGCGTCGGAATTGACATCAATCCGGGGGCTGTTGCTATGGCCCGGCAAAATGCCGAGAGAAATGGGGTCGCATCGCGGATCGATTTTCGGGTGGGCAGTTGGTTCGCGCCGCTGGCCGATGAAGAGACGTTCGATCTCATCGTCTCGAATCCGCCCTATATACCGGAATCAGATATCGAATCTTTGGCGCCTGAAGTGCGGAATCACGATCCAAAACTGGCTCTGACAGGCGGGGAAGACGGGTTGTCGGCCTATAAAATGATCCTGAAAAAGATCAAAAAACATCTTTCCTGTGGCGGCCGTGCACTATTCGAAATTGGCAAAGGACAAGAAGAAGACCTTGCACGACTCGCGAGAGAATCTAATATACGTGTATACGACTCATACCGTGACCTCGCGGGCGTTATACGGGTGGTAGAGATGGGCTGTGGGGAAAAGTAAAAATATATGCAAGACCCCCATTGATCAGAATCGAAACCGTGGCGTATGGTCATCTTGCTCGAGACAATGCTGTCGGTCAGTGAGCCGGAGACGCCGGAAGCGGTGAGTTGGGAATAAGACAGTCTATTAAAATAGTTTCGCCTTTCACTATACAACCCGTACGCAAATCAGGTATGGTTGTACCTGTGTATGATTCTGTTGATAAAGATAAAACGGCTAAAAAATAGAACAAGTTAGGGAATACACAACATGAGACATGGAACACAGGGTAGACGCTCCCGCAATCGTGGCCACGGTGGTGGTCAGGGTGGTCATAACAATGGCCAGCGCCGCGGTGCATCCAATCGTAACCAGATTTTCGACAGCAACGGTCCGGACGTACGAATTCGCGGCACGGCCCATCAGGTTTGTGAAAAATATCTCGCTTTGGCCAAAGACGCTTCCTCTGTAGGAGATGTCGTTCTGGCCGAAAGCTATCTGCAACACGCAGAACACTACCAGCGTATTATCAACAGCTGGAACGATGAATTCCAGTCTTTCCAGCAACGCCAAGGTTTCGCATCCAACGCGCCGCAACCTGCTGAAGATGATTTGTCCCTCCCTGTCAGCATCTTGGGCGGCGATGTTAATGCTCAATCTTCCGATGTACGTGCCGAAGCGTACCAGGGCGAAGAGTTGCTGGAAACAGCATAAGCTTTAAGTACGGCTTTTAAGCTATTGTGAAAATTAGAAAACGGCTCCTTGCGGGGCCGTTTTTTATTAAGTGAGTGAAATGTTAGAAATGCGGCGGCTTGATTGATCTACATCAAATCCTAACTCGTATCTGATATGATAGCTTCCCGTGCTTGATGAAGGCGGGAGCTTCTGTACAATAGATTGCTTCCTAAGAGGATCTTCCATGGACTTTGAAAAACTGACCGAAAAATCGAAATCCGTTCTGCAAAAAGCGCAGACGCTGGCGATGCGGAGTAACCATCCTTCGCTCGAACCAGAGCATTTGCTAAAAGTAATGCTGGAGGATGAGGATGGCCTTACCGAACGCCTCGTACAGGCCGCTGGTGGCAATGCCGCGCGTATGAAAAAGGCGGCCGAAGCCGCAATAGCCAAATTGCCCACCGTTACGGGCTCCGGTGCAGGCGGTCTTCGTATTTCAACCGATTTGGCAAAGATTATCGATAACGCTTTGCAATTGGCCGAAAAAGCCGGTGACAAGTACGTCACCATCGAACGTATTTTTCAATCCATGGTCATGGCGCGCCAGACGTCCGAGATCGGCGCAATTGTGGCAGACAGCGGGGTGAACCCCACCAGTGTCAACCAGGCCATCAACACGATACGCAAAGGCCGTACGGCGGATTCCGCCACGGCGGAAGACCAGTTCGAAGCGCTGGCCAAATATGCGCGCGACCTCACCAAGGATGCGCGTGATGGGAAGCTGGACCCGATCATAGGCCGCGATGAGGAAATCCGCCGTACGATTCAGATCCTCTCCCGCCGTACGAAGAACAATCCCGTGCTTATAGGTGAGCCGGGGGTGGGGAAAACCGCAATTATCGAAGGGCTGGCGCTTCGCATTATCAACGGTGATGTGCCTGAATCCCTTAAAGGAAAGCGCCTTATGGCGCTCGATCTTGGCTCGATGATCGCCGGTGCAAAATTCCGTGGAGAATTCGAGGAAAGATTGAAAGCCGTACTTGATGAAGTCAAGGCGGCAACCGGCGAAATCATACTGTTTCTGGACGAGCTGCATACGCTGGTAGGCGCTGGAAAAGCCGAAGGCTCTATGGATGCGGGCAATATGCTGAAACCGGCCTTGGCGCGCGGCGAGTTGCATATGGTCGGCGCCACGACGCTGGAGGAATACCGCAAGCATATTGAAAAGGATGCGGCACTCGCTCGCCGCTTCCAGCCTGTGTTCGTTCCTGAACCAACAGTTGAAGATACCATCTCTATCCTTCGGGGATTAAAAGAGAAGTACGAGGCGCACCATGGCGTACGTATCACCGATGGCGCCATTGTATCTGCTGCGACTATGTCAAACCGCTATATCACCGACCGCTTCCTGCCGGATAAGGCCATAGACCTGATCGACGAAGCTTCAAGCCGTCTGCGTATGCAGGTGGATTCCAAACCGGAAGAAATCGACGAGTTAGACCGCCGCATTGTTCAAATGAAGATCGAGCGTGAGGCGCTTTCCAAAGAAAAGGATGCCAGCTCTAAAGACCGCCTGGTGAAACTGGATGAAGAGCTAAAAACGCTCGAGAAAAAATCGGCAGACCTGACGGCGCAATGGAATGCCGAAAAGGAGAAACTGAACGCCGGTCAGAAAGCAACGGAAGAGCTGGACCGTGCCCGTATCGAGCTGGAGCAGGCCGAACGTGATTCCGACTGGGGCAAGGCATCCGAATTGAAGTACGCCAAAATTCCCGAGCTGGAACGTCGTTTGTCCGAGGCTGCCAAAGTCCATGGCGCGAGCATGATCAATGAAGAAGTTACGGAAAGCGACATTGCGGCCGTGGTCAGCAAATGGACCGGTATTCCGGTCGACAAGATGCTGGAGGGCGAACGCGCCAAACTCCTTTCCATGGAAGACAAGCTCAAGGCCCGCGTGGTCGGTCAGGATCAGGCCGTAAAAGCCGTCGCCAACGCAGTGCGCCGTTCACGTGCCGGACTGCAATCGCCCAACCGTCCGATCGGTTCGTTCCTCTTTTTGGGACCGACAGGGGTTGGTAAGACAGAATTGACCAAGGCGCTGGCCGAATTCCTGTTCGATGACGACACCGCCATGGTCCGCATGGACATGTCCGAATACATGGAAAAGCACTCGGTCGCCCGTATGATCGGCGCCCCTCCGGGCTATGTCGGTTATGAAGAAGGCGGCGCTTTGACCGAGGCTGTCCGCCGCCGCCCGTATCAGGTTGTCCTTTTCGACGAAGTAGAAAAGGCGCACCCCGATGTCTTTAACATCCTCCTGCAAGTGCTTGACGATGGAAGGTTAACCGATGGTCAGGGCCGCACGGTGGATTTCACCAACACGGTGCTGATCATGACCTCGAACCTCGGTGCCGAACATCTGGTCAATCTGGAAGATGGGCAGGATGTCGAGGCTGCGCGTTCCAAAGTTATGGATGCCGTTCGCGCGGCGTTCCGCCCGGAATTTCTCAACCGTCTGGACGAGATCCTGCTGTTCCGCCGCCTTGGTCGCGAACAGATGACGGGCATTGTGGATATCCAGCTGGCCTATCTGCACAAGCTTCTGGCTGGCCGTCAGGTTACGTTGACCGTGGATCAGGCAGCCAAAAAATGGCTTGCCGATAAAGGGTATGATCCGATCTATGGCGCACGCCCCTTGAAGCGGGTTATTCAGACAGAACTCCAAAACCGCCTTGCAGAACTTATCCTTGAAGGAAAAGTTGAAGACGGGGCTCAGGTCAGTGTTGGCGTTAAGGGAGACCATCTGACCTTTACCGTCAATCCCCCCGGACAAAAGGCCAAGGAAGCGGCGTAACGGCCGCAACCCGGGGGCTTAACCCTTTGCCATGACAGGCGCTTTACGGTAATTTGAAAGGGTCTTTGATTCTCACCTGAAGGCGGACCCGCCATGCGCTTGTCAAAATTTATTCCTGTTCTGTCCGTTGTTCTCGCTCTTGCGGGATGTTCCAGCATTATCGATGGGGCAACCCAAACGGTGCGCATCGATACGCCCGGTGCAACCGAAGCGGAATGCCATCTTACGAATGGTGTTAAATATCGCGTTGTCAGCGGTGAGACCGCACGCATTCAACGCACGCACAGAGATTTGGTTATCGATTGTTACGCGTCCGGCAACCGTCACAAACAGGTTATAATACCAAGCGCACTCAACGAGTGGGGGCTTGCGAATGTGAGCAACGCCGTTGTTCCCGGTGTGACATATGACCATTATGCAGGCGGCCTCTACGCATATCCGCCCGTCATTACGATTGATTTTGTAGGCATTCCCACACGCGGTTTCGAAACACCGGCCTATCACAACAAGGATGCGCCAAACCCGTACAAACAATCCATCGAGAGTTATGGTGCAAGTGTGCCGAAGCTCCCGGCCGACGCTGGTTATGAGCCTCCTGTTCTGAAAAAACGGGACAATAATTTGAACAGCAACCCGTTCTCCACTCCTGCGCCCGAGGCAGGTTCTTCTGTAACGCCTATGCCAGCCGCCGGAAGTGATGCCGCTGTGCCCGCTATGACGCCGACGAAGCCCAATATTTCGGGCAGCAATGCCGAAGAACTGACACGCTCTGCGAACCCGAGCGTGTTCAACAACTAGGCCGTGGAAAAATCCAGACATCATTACTTTATCGGCGGCATCGGCGGTAGCGGCATGCTGCCGCTGGCTGTGATTTTGAAAGGTCTCGGACACACGGTTTCCGGTTCCGATCGCTCGCACGATCAAGGGCGCACGCCCGAAAAATTCGCATGGATAGAAGCGCAAGGTATTACGCTGCATCCACAAGATGGCAGCGGCATTACGAACGATATCGATGCGCTGGTTATTTCCAAGGCCGTTGAAGACACGGTGCCGGACGTTGCTGCGGCGAAGGCGCGAGGCGTGAAAATCCTCAAGCGTGTGGATATGCTTATCGATCTGTTCAACGCCGCGAAGACTCGCATCGCCATTGCCGGGACGAGCGGCAAGACAACGACGACCGGCATGGTTGGATTCATTCTTAAAGAAGCGGGACTGGACCCCACCATCAACAATGGCGGCATATTCCGCAACTACGCGCATGACAACCCGTACTCGACAGCGTTCGTTGGCAAAGGCGATGTGTTTGTGAGCGAGATAGACGAAAGCGATGGCATCGAGGCCGTCTGCGCCTTCGAGCCCGACATAGCGGTGATGCACAATATCACGCTGGACCATCAACCGATGGAAGAACTGCGCGCCATGTTCTCCGGCTTTCTCGCCAAAACGCGCAGCGCGATCATAAATACGCATGATCCTATCGTGCTTGAACTTGCAAAAGACTTTGGCGGCGAGGTTGTAACCTACGGCGCTGCGAACGCCGACCTGTTTGCAGAAAGCGTAACCCACTATGTAGATGGAGTGGGCGCAGTGCTTTCCTATAAAGGAGAGCGACACACGCTTCGCATGCAAGTGCCCGGAGCGCACAACATTTCCAATGCGATGGCGGCTTTGCTTGCGGCACAAGCCGCCGGCGTGCCGATAGTGCAGGGCGTGAATATACTTTCGCGCTTTGAAGGTATTCGTCGCCGGATGGAGGTCGTGGGCACCAAGAACGGTATTACCGTCATGGATGATTTCGCGCACAATCCGGACAAGATATCAGCAACCATATCCGCCTTGCGTGAATTCCCCGGACGGCTTCATATTTTCTTTCAGCCGCACGGCTTTGGGTTTTTGAAATTGCTGGGCGCCGAGCTGGCGCAAACATTTGCGGATTCTCTTTTACCGACGGATCGTCTTTATCTGGTCGAGCCTTTGTATCTCGGTGGCACTGTGGAACGGACCATAACGTCTGAAGATGTTGCCAGAATGATCCGTGCGCATGGCGGCTATGCCGCCGTGATGAAAGGCAGGGAAGAGGTGCGTGATGCCATTATCGGAGAAGTTCGTGAAGGTGACCGTATCGTTGTAATGGGGGCGCGTGATGACACGCTATCCGACTTTGCGCATTTGATACTGGCCCAAATCCCTTAAGAGTATAGGAACTTCGCAGCCTTACGGCCGTTTGTAAGTAAGGCATAGGAGGTTTTTATGATTTATACCAATAATATGGATGTTACGCACGGCATGCAGCCGCAACCGTCTGCAATGCCAGGCCACACGCGCGAAGCAGTGGGCGTATTTATGAATATCGATGATCTTCAAGCGGCTGTACGCGATTTGGAAGGAACTGCTTTCCCGCGTCAGGATATATCCGTCATGGGCACGCGTGAGGAACTGATGGAAGTTTTCGGCAACAAAACCGTCGATCCCCATGTCGCCATGGAAAGCGATGCAACACCGCGCGATGTTTTACCGCGTCCCGAGGAAAAAACCATAGGCACAGCGGCTATGGTGGGTATTCCGGCTTATGTCGGCGCTATGGGCGCGGCGCTTGCCGGTGGGGCTGTTGCATTTCCGGGCCTGATAGCGGCGGCTGTCATTGGCGGCCTTGGCGGAGGCACACTCGGAGCCATTCTTGTAAAGCTTATGGGCGACCGCGATGTTCGACACTATGAAGAGCAAATAGAACGTGGCGGTTTGCTTCTTTGGGTTAGAACTCCGGACCGTGAACGCGAAGAAATAGCGATACGTATTATGCGTGCGCGAAACGGCCGCGAAGTTCATATACATGATATAAGTTCGTCGCTCTAGGCGGCGAACCGTTTCTCGATAAGTTTAAACACTGCGCGCATGCCCGTGTCAGCGCCGCCTTGCGGTCTGCCGGGCTTGCCGGATTGTTCCCAGGCATAACAATCGAGATGTATCCAGTCGATAGAGCTGTCAACAAACTGCTGCAGGAAAAGTGCGCCATGCACGGCACCTGCTTTGCCTGAGCCTATATTATTCAGGTCAGCAACGCTGCTGGACATTTCCTTGAGATAGGGCTGCCATAGCGGAAGAGGCCATACAGGGTCTTCGTTCGCCTGTCCGAAATTCTTTAATTCATCGAGCAATGCATCTTTGTTGGAAAAGAACGCAGGAATGTCATAGCCCAGCGCTGCGCGTGCCGATCCTGTAAGCGTGCAGAAATCCACAATCAGTTCTGGCTTCTTTTCCGCTTCGCAGGCGTAGGCCAAAGCATCCGCAACGACAAGGCGTCCTTCCGCATCCGTATCGCTGACCTCAACGGTCAGACCTTTGCGGCTGGAAAGCACATCGCCCGGTCGGAATGCCGCTCCGCCAACGGCGTTTTCCGCTATAGCGATGATCACACGCAAACGCACCGGCAATTGCAGGCTCATGATCAGATGGGCAAGCCCCAGAACATGCGCCGCGCCGCCCATATCTTTTTTCATCAAAAGCATGAAAGGCGGCGGTTTGATATCGAGGCCGCCCGTGTCAAAGACTATGCCTTTGCCGACAAGCGTCAGCGCAGGGTCTTCTTCGTTGCCCCAGTTGATATCGATCAGCTGCGGACGACGCGGCGATGCTTGCCCTACCGCATAAATCATAGGAAAATTTTGTTCGAGCAGATCTTTGTCCACTATACGCGAAAAGCTTGCGCGGTTCTGGCGCGCAACCTGTGCCGCTGCGTCGGCAAGCTCATCGGTGCCAAGATGGTTTGGCGGAATGTTGATAAGGGTTTTAATGAGGCAAAGCGCTTCAACCATCGCGGCGACGCGTTTGCGATCTGCCTGCTGTGGCCAGGCAAGAACAGCCGTGTTCGATTTGCCTTTATCTTTCTTGTACGCGTCGAAACGGTAACCCGCGAGCGCCCATCCAATAGCGGCGTTGTTGGCATCTTCCACGCCAAGACTTCCGTCGATAGAAAACACAATGTTTTTTAGGAATTCGGCAGAGAATTCCGCCTTCAGTTTTTCGTGTATGGCCGAGAACGCATATAGGCTCAGCGGGAATGTCACACCGGCCAAGACTTCAGCAATTGCGCCGCTTTCATTGCGCAGGATGCAGACTTGCCTGTCGCGTGCGGCGAAGCCCGATTGTTCCATTTGCGCGGAAAAAGATCCGGATGCGCGTGTGCTGAACTCATCGAAGTCCTGCGCGCGCACAAGACGAAGAGGCACGGTTTTTACGGCATCGCCTGTGGCAAAAGAGGGATCTATGGAATGGAAATAGGGGCTGGCGGATTTGTTCATAAGCCCCAGTATGCCATCAAAAGCGGGTGCTCAAAAGCGGGATTTCCGAATAACGCGGGCAATCATCGAAGGTTTTGCAGGATACCCCTGGCGGCGGCAATACCTGTGGCAAAGCAACCTTGGAGAAGATAGCCGCCGGTCGGGGCTTCCCAGTCCAGCATTTCACCCGCCACGTAAACGCCGGGAATATTTTTCAGCATAAAACGCGTGGTGAGGGCCGACAGGCGTATGCCGCCGGCCGTCGAGATCGCACGGTCTATAGGAAAAGGGGCTGTGAGCGTCACGGGGATCGCCTTGATGAGGCTTGCAAGCTCGGCCGGAAACATATCGTTTACGCCCATATTCGCTTCGCGCATAAGGGCTATCTGCAAAGCGTTGAAACCGAGTTTTTGTATATATGTGGAAAAAGACTGGCGGCCGCGCACCCGGGAAAGTTTCTGCGTAAGGTCGTCCAGAGTCTGGTTCGGGCGCAGGTCAATTGTGACCACAGCTTTTCCGGCGTGTAGTATCTCGTCGCGGATGCGTGCCGAAAGAGCATAGACTGCTCCGCCTTCAATGCCTTTCTCAGTGATGATCATTTCGCCCGGCGTGCTGTGCTGGCCGATGGACAAGCTTATGTTTTTGAGCGGCGTGCCTGCATGCTTGCTGATGTAAGAAGACCATGGCGATTCAAAACCACAATTCGCGGGTCGCAGCGGTGTCATATCAACGCCCGACGCGTGCAAAAGCTGTAGCCATCCGCCGTCGGAGCCAAGCGAAGGCCAGGACGCACCGCCCAACGCAAGCAGCGTTGCATCGGGTTTGTCGGTTTCGTATGTGCCATCGGAAAGTTCAAAAGCGAGGGAAGCATCCTCGCCCCAGCCGCGCCATGTCCGTTGCAGCCTGAACTCCACGCCCAAATCGTTTAGCCGCGAAAGCCATGCGCGAAGCAGGGGGGAGGCTTTCATGGCTTTGGGGAAAACGCGTCCGCTCGAGCCGACAAAGGTTTCCTGTCCCAAGCCTTCGCACCACTGGCGCAAATCCTCGGGCGTAAACGCATGGACAAGCGGTTTCATAAATCGTTCGGCTTCGTAATAACGGCCTAAAAATACTTCGAGCGGTTCTGAATGCGTAAGATTGAGGCCGCCGCGCCCCGCCATCAGGAATTTGCGGCCCACCGAAGGCTTGCGGTCGTAGACCGTCACGGATGCGCCGGCCTTTGCCAGTGTTTCCGCCGCTATAAGCCCCGCAGGCCCGCCTCCGACAATTGCCACTTTCATGCCCGCGATCATACGTGTATGAAAAGGGCATGAGCAAGGCTTTTACCAAAGAAGGCGACGGCGAAGGACCGGAGGACTTCGAAGAACCTGAGCAAGAAATTCTTCCTGCAGGGACCAAGAATTACATGACCCCAGACGGGTATAATGTTCTGGCGACTGAACTGAACTGGCTGCTTCGTGAAGAGCGTCCGCGCATTACAGAAATTGTTTCGTGGGCAGCAGGCAATGGCGATCGTTCTGAAAACGGCGATTACCTCTATAATAAAAAGCGCCTGCGCGAGATTGACCGCCGCATTCGTTACCTCACAAAGAGAACGGAAAGTGCGGAGGTCGTCGATCCGCGTCGTCAGCAGGGGATTGAACAGGTCTTCTTCGGCGCGACCGTAACATACGCGCGCGCGGATGACAGCGAAGTTACCGTGAAACTGGTGGGTGTGGACGAAGCCGATATGGCAAAAGGCAAAATAAACTGGCAATCGCCTGTCGGCAAAGCGTTGATGAAATCCCGTGTTGGCGATGAAGTGAATGTGCGGACGGAATTTGGGGTAGAGACAATCGAGGTTGTCGATATCGAATACGTGATCGAGTGATCGTTATTGATATTTATCGATGGCCATTTTTACCATGCGCTTCAGTTCTTCGGCTTCGGGGCCGGCGTCTTTCCGGTATCCCTTGCGATGAACAATCTGCAGCGCGTCCACATGGGCCTGTGTGATAATGATCTGGGCCTTTATGTTCAAATCCGTACGCCCGATATAATCCCGCAAAGATTCCGCGAAATATGCCATCAAATCATAATTACACATTGTGCTCAGATCTTTAATCTCGTGCGCCAGTGTGAATATTTTTTGTATGGCGTTTTCTCTTTCCGGTGAAACCGGCGTTTCCTTTATCTCGTTCCACAACGATGTAAGGGCTTCCAGATTTTTCCGGATAAGCTCGGGCGAGGTTTCGCACGCCTCCGCGATCAGCCTGTCGGCTTCCTCTATGATTTTGGTATCAATAAAGCCGGATTCCTGCTTCTCGAAGCGAACGCCCATGCGTTGTTTGAGGCGGTTGACCAGTTTATATACTTCGACCTTCATGTGTCTTTCCCCGGCTACTCAATAGATTTTTTGATCTGAATAATTTCCATTTCGAGCACACGGCGTTCCGGACCGTTATACGGTATATCCTGCCTTCTGCGATCTGGACCAAAATAATTGGGCGATTTTATAAATGGGCGTGGGTTGTCAATTACCGAACATATTCTGGCGGCAAGACTGGTGCCGGAAATAGGTTTTACAAGCGTTTCGTTCGCGCCAAGATCGCGCGCTCTGGTGGCGATATATTGCGTTGTATATCCGCTTATAACGATGATGGGTAGAAAGCGGATGGTGTCTTTTTCATTGTTGCGTATCCATTGCAAAAGTTCTTCGCCATCGCCTTTGGGCATCAACCAGTCGGTTAGCACGATATCGACGCTTGAAAGGTATTTGCTTTTCTTGCTGGCCTGAAGAACGGTAAGGAGCTCTATGGCCTCTTTTGCATTCGCGCATGCCAGTATCTCGCCCACGCCGAAAACTTTCAGCATGGAGGTTATCAAGGTCTGCATATGCTCTGAATCTTCAACAACCAGAATGGTGAAACTGCTGAGATCGTACGGAAGCTGTTTTTTCTCGAATATCGACATGTATGTATTTTGTCCGATATGGCGGTTATTGGATAGGGAAGATTGTGGGTAATTGGCCTTTTATAGAAAATATTATTGTTTACGGTAAACCCTGATCGACAGCGCGCCGTCCGATATAATTTCTTCACGATACTGTTTCTTGAGGGAATTTATCAAAAGGAAATCAGGATCCTTGTAATTGGGCGTGCTCAATCTGCCGCGCGCGATGAGCCAGACTGTGTCGCTTCCCTCAATTTCCTCGTTCATTTTTTCTATGCTTTCGGGCGTGATTGTACCTACGCCTTCACCGCCCGATGGATACGGAGAAGGCTGTGGCAACAGGCGCACGTCCAGATTTAGCCGTTGTTTGTAATAATCCAGCATAAGGGCCGTGTCGTTGGGCAGTGTAAGGACCGGAGTATCCTTGTCGGTTTTCTGAGCAATCTCTATAAGCGCTTCTTTGAAAACCCGCTCTCCGTGTGAACCATTAATGTCCGGGTTCTGGTGGAATATCCACGCACTGTATAAAAAGATAACGGCCTGCATCACGATCAAGAGGGTGCGCGTTCTCCCATAAAAGAGGAAAGGACCACAGGCAAGGATCAGCAGCCAGGGCAGTTGCATCGGCATAAGAAGCCGCATCAGAAATACCGGCTGTACCAGAAAGGTAAGAACCACGCACAATATCCACGGCAGGAAGGCAGCGGCCATAAGAAGGATGAGCGTGCCATGCTTTTCCGGACTGCTTGTAGCAGCCTTCCAAAGGTAAAGCAGTCCCGCAAGCGCGAGCGGCGCAACGGCGAATGTGTGCACTATTTTGGCATAGGTGGAATAGGGAAGCTCGAAATATGGGCCGTATATACGGACAGTATAGCGATATAGGTCTTCGAATGTTGGTTCGGTAATCCAGAAGTTTCCATGCACAGTGCCGAACTGGCCTAGGAAGGCGGGAAGGAATGGGGCGTAAACGATAACGGCAATGACAACCGTGAATGCCAGATTTATAAATATGGATGGCTTTGCCTTCTGCCAGAATATCCACCATACGCTGAGAAAAGCGCCTATCGCGAAAATATAGAGCACACCCAGATTGTGCGACCATTGCAAAAGTCCAAGCGACGCGCCAAGCGCAAACCAGACAAGGCCGTATTTGCTTTGGTAAAAAGGTATAAGGGATTTTTCAGGTGTTTTTACAATCCAGAGGCTGCAAAGAAGCGCCGCGGCGTAAAAGAACATGAACATCGTGTATGGGCGCGCATCCTGCGAAAAATTAAGTTGCCAGTACGATGTTGCAAAATAGAAGCATGCCAGCAGGCCGATTTGTTTGCCGTTGGCTCCGCCTATCAGCGTTCCACACCGATATAGTACCGGAAGCGTCAGCATGTTTAGAGCAAGTGAGAGCAAACGAAGCGTGCCTTCGTCAGACCCGAAGGTGCGCCAGATTTTCAGCAGGCTATAATAAAGAGGCGGATGCGTTTCAAACTTGGGTACCTCATTCCATAGGTACGACCAGCTTTGATCGGAGAACCATACGCTGAAGGCTTCGTCGAGCCATAAAGGTTTGTCGCCAATACCGTAGAGCCTCAATGTCAAAGCCAACACGGCTATGAGTGCCAGAGGCATCCAGACAGACAAAACCATTTTCGAGAGCATGTTAGTTTAGCCCGATCTTGTCGCGTACGATATACAAAGGACGGTCGCGCACTTCTTCGGCAATGCGCCCCACATATTCACCGAGTATGCCAAGCGACAGAAAATTGAATGAACCCATGAGCAGAATGACAACCATCAGTGACGCATAACCCGGAACATCGATGCCATGGATTATGGTTTGAACAACGATGTACAGCGCATAGAGCAGCGTGCTTACAAACAGGGCAAGACCGATATACGTCCAGGCACGCAGCGGCGTTGTGGTAGAGGCGGTGATCCCATCAAGCGCGAAGTTCCATAGCTTCCAGTAACGGAACTTTGATGTGCCCGCCACGCGTTCCTGCCGCACATATTCCAGAGACACCTGCTTGAATCCGACCCATGAGAATAGTGCCTTCATAAAGCGATTATGCTCGTTCAGCTTGCACACCGCGTCGACAACTTTGCGATCAAGCAGGCGATAATCACCGACATTGGTCGGTATCGGGCGGTCAGACATTTTGTTGTACACGTCATAGAACCATGAAGCCGTGCTGCGTTTTATCCAGCTATCGGATGTGCGGTCCACGCGCATTGCGTTGACGACATCCGCGCCTTTAACCCATTCCTCCACCATCTTGATGACGAGTTCCGGCGGGTCTTGAAGATCGACGTCTATAGGAATTACGGCATCGCCCGTGGCATTTTTCATACCGGCGGAGAGCGCTGCCTCTTTGCCAAAGTTTCTGGAGAAACTTACGCATTTGATGCGCGGATCGTTTAGAGAGAGGCCGTATATAATAGGATATGTGTTGTCGGTGGAGCCGTCATCCACAAATATGATTTCATAGTCTGCGCCGTTGCCAAGAGGTTTAATGGCTGTCTGTAGGTACGGGACAAGCTCTTTGATAAACAGCGGGATTACTTCTTCTTCGTTTAAAACAGGGCAAATGATGGAAAGCTTTTTTTGTCTGCGTTGTTGGTAGGCGGTTTGTTCCATCATGCTCTCACTTAAATTTCTTTGGCCCTGAAAGCCCATAATTTTCCCATATAATATGTGACCACCGGTATGATCACAATCGATATGACGAGTTTTGTGACATCGTTAGCAAAATCGAGTTTTATTAGAACACTCAAAAGTAATGTGCTGGCCAACAATCCTGTTAAGGCAACTAGAAAGAAGCGGACGAGGCTGCGCCCGTATTCTGACTGGCGGGAGAATGTCCAGTAATAATGCCCACAGAATGAAAATCCGAATGCCACCAGAAAAGCCAGGGTGTTTATGAGGACCAGGGGAATTTCAGTGGTCATACTCAGCAGCGTCGCCACCCCCATATGGACGAGCGTCGCGACAATGCCGACGATCCCGAAGCGGAAAATCTGCCAGAGGTCCTGGTATGCGGGAATTTTTAAGGGCATTTATATTAGCTCGTAAAAAGAGTGGCGGAGCCGGAGGGATTCGAACCCTCGATACGGTATAACCCGTATGACGATTTAGCAAACCGTTGCCTTCAGCCTCTCGGCCACAGCTCC